>NZ_CP110383.1:600000-900000 GCF_026015965.1 Selenomonas sputigena
CAAGAAGCTTGAGATCATTCCGCTTGAGGTCGTCGTGCGCAACATTGCGGCGGGCAGCCTTGCCGAGCGCCTCGGCCTTGAAGAAGGCACGAAGATGGCGATTCCCATCGTGGAACTTTACTACAAGAGCGACGAGCTTGGCGATCCGATGATCAACCACTACCATGTCAAGGCAATGGCGATGGCGACGGATGAGGAGATCCGTGAGATTGAGCGCCAGGCCTTGAAGGTCAACGAGATTATGCGCGATTATTTGAAGACGAAGAAGATTACGCTCGTCGATTTCAAGCTGGAATTCGGCAGGGACAAGAACGGTACGATCATTCTTGCCGACGAGATCTCGCCGGACAACTGCCGTTTCTGGGACAGCGATACGAACGAGAAGCTCGATAAGGACAGATTTCGCCGTGACCTCGGCAACGTGGAGGACGCCTACAAGGAGATTCTGCGCCGCCTGACAGGCGAGGAGAGATAATAGCCCGCAGCCCGCCGCCATTCCGTTGGATGGCGGTGGGTTTGTGTATTTCTTTACATTTTTTCGTTTTCGATTGTGTTGGAGGAGGCAGAATGGAAAAGAAACTTACCTATCGCGATGCGGGCGTCGATATCGACGCGGGCAATGAATCCGTCAAACTCATCAAGGACAGCGTGCGTGCGACGTACCGCCCCGAAGTGCTCGGCGATCTCGGCGGCTTCGGAGGCCTCTTTGCACTGCAGGCGGCGAAGTACAAGGAGCCGGTGCTCGTCTCAGGCACGGACGGCGTGGGCACGAAGCTGCGGCTTGCCTTCATGCTCGACAAGCACGATACCGTGGGGCAGGATGCCGTCGCCATGTGCGTCAACGACATCCTCGTGCAGGGTGCAGAGCCGCTTTTTTTTCTCGACTACCTCGCCGTCGGCAAGCTCGTTCCCGAGCAGGTGGCCGCTGTCGTCAAGGGCGTTGCCGCCGCCTGCAAGGAGTCGGGATGTGCGCTCATCGGCGGCGAGACAGCGGAGATGGCGGGCTTCTATGCTGATGGCGAGTACGACATCGCGGGCTTTGCCGTCGGCGTCGTCGAGAAGTCGAAGATCATCACGAGCGAGCGCGTCCAGGAGGGCGACGTGCTGCTCGCGCTGCCGTCCTCGGGCATTCACTCGAACGGCTTCTCGCTCGTGCGCAAGATTTGCTTCGAGCACAAGGGCTTCACGGGAGCTGAAACCTTCCCTGAGCTTCAAAAGACGCTCGGCGAGGAGCTTCTGGCACCGACGCGGCTCTATCCGCGCGTGTGTCTGCCGCTCATCGAAAAGTTCGACATTCATGGCATGGTGCACATCACGGGCGGCGGCTTCTACGAAAATATCCCGCGCGCCCTGCCCGAGCATCTTGCCGCAGAGGTCGATGCTTCCGCCTGGCAGACGCCGCCGATCTTCCGCCTGCTGCAAGAGTGGGGCAATGTCGATGGACATGAGATGTACCGCACGTTCAACATGGGCGTCGGCATGGTCATCATCGCCGGGCCCGAGGAGGCCGCGAAGATTCGCGCTCACCTTGCGTCAGTGGGTGAGGAGGTCTACGAGATCGGCTGCGTCAAGAAGGGTGCGCATGATGTGACGATCAAAGGCGGGGTTCTCGATGCGTAAGGAAGTTCTCGGCATCCTGTGCTCGGGGCGCGGCACGAACCTCGAATCCATCATCAAGGCGCAGAAGCAGGGCGAGATTCGCGCTGAGATCGCTGTCGTCTTGACGGACAAACCCGAAGCGAAGGCCTTGGAACGCGCGGCACAGGCAGGCATCGCGCATCATTGCGTCGATCGCAAAGCGTGTGCGACGCGCGAGGAGTTCGAGGAGAAGCTCGTTGCAGCGCTTGAAAAGGCAGGCGTGACACTCGTTGTGCTCGCAGGTTTCATGCGCATCTTGAGTCCGTACTTCGTGCGCAAGTTTTGCGGGCGCATATTGAACATTCATCCGTCTCTCCTGCCGTCGTTTGGCGGGGCGCACGCCCATCGCGACGTGCTCGCCTATGGCGTCAAGGTCTCGGGCTGCACGATTCACTTCGTCGACGAGGGCATGGACTCAGGGCCGATCATCCTGCAGGCGGCTGTGCCTGTCATGGATGACGATACGGAAGATACGCTCGCCGCGCGGGTGTTGGAGCAGGAACATATCCTCTATCCGCGCGCCATCGCGCTCTATGTGGATGGGCGGCTCAAGGTGGAAGGCCGCCATGTGACGATTTTGGAATAAGTTATTTGTTTGTTGTAGACGAAAGGTGGAGGTTGACCATGAAAATCAAGCGTGCTCTCATCAGTGTATCGGACAAGACGGGCGTCGTCGAGTTCGCACGCAAGCTGCATGATGCCGGTGTCGAGATCGTCTCGACGGGCGGCACGATGAAGGCGATCCGCGATGCGGGCATCCCCGTGCTCTACGTCAGCGATGTCACGGGCTTCCCTGAGATCATGGACGGCAGAGTTAAGACGCTCAATCCCTACATCCACGGCGGCATCCTCGCCGTGCGCGACGATCCCAAGCACGCACAGCAGATGAAGGAGCACAAGATCACGCCGATCGATCTCGTCGTCGTCAACCTCTATCCGTTCGATGCAACCGTGGCGAAACCAAACGTGACGCTCGCCGAGGTGATCGAGAACATCGACATCGGCGGCCCTGCGATGATCCGCGCCGCCGCGAAGAACTTCAAGTTCGTTGCCGTCGTGACGAATCCCTCGCATTACGATGAGGTAGCGGAAATGATCCAAAAGGACGGCTGCGTGCGCGGCATGAAGCGCATGGAACTCGCTCGTGAGGCCTTCCGTCATACATCGGTTTACGATGAGCACATCGCCGCATATCTTTCGGAGCAGATTGAGAAATAGGAGCAACGAGATGAAGATTTTGGTCATCGGCAGCGGCGGGCGCGAGCATGCACTTGCCTGGAAGCTCAAGGATAGTCCGCAGACGGAGAAGCTTTATGCGATTCCGGGCAATCCGGGCATGGCGGCAATCGCCGAATGCGTACCGCAGATCTCTCCGACGGACAATGCGGCAGTCGTCGCTTTTACCAAGGAAAACGGCATCGATCTCGTCGTCGTCGGCCCTGAGGCGCCGCTTGCGGGCGGCCTCGTCGACGCACTGGCGGCGGAGGGAATCAAGGCATTTGGCCCCGCGAAGCTCGCGGCGGAGATTGAGGGTTCGAAGGCATTTTCCAAAGACCTCATGAAGAAGTACGGCATCCCGACGGCGAAGTACGAAGTGTTTTCCGATGCCGCCGCCGCACGCGCCTACGTCAAAGCCGAGGGTGCGCCCATCGTCATCAAGGCGGACGGACTCGCGGCGGGCAAGGGCGTCGTCGTCGCCATGACCGAGGAGGAAGCGCTTGCCGCCGTCGACGAGATCATGGAGGGCGAAGCATTCGGCGCAGCGGGCAGCCGCGTCGTCATCGAGGAATTCATGGCGGGCGAGGAGGTTTCCATTCTCGCGTTCACCGACGGCAAGACGATTCGTGCGATGATTCCGTCGCAGGATCATAAGCGCGCCTACGACGGCGACAAAGGGCCGAACACCGGCGGCATGGGCGCTTATGCGCCCGCTCCCGTCGCGCCTCCCGCACTCGTCGCCGAGGTGCAGCGGACGATTCTGGAGCCGACGATCCGCGCGATGGAGCAGGAAGGGCGGCTCTACAAAGGCTGCCTCTATGCAGGACTCATGGTCACAGAGGAAGGCGCGAAGGTCGTCGAGTTCAACTGCCGCTTCGGCGATCCTGAGACGGAGGTTGTGCTGCCGCTCCTCAAAGGCGACCTCGTCGAAATCATGCTGTCGTGCGTCGACGGCAATCTCGCCGATGTCGAGATTCCGTGGAACACGGGCGCGGCGGTAACCGTCGTCCTCGCGGCGGGCGGCTATCCGAAGACCTACGAGAAGGGCGCGGAAATCACGGGTCTCGCCGATGCTGAGGCGGAAGGATGCCTCGTCTTTCATGCGGGAACGGCAGAGAAGGACGGCAAGATCGTCACGGCGGGCGGCCGCGTGCTGAACGTCGTCGCTGAGGCAGCAGACATCCGCGCGGCGGTTGAGAAGGCATATCGCGGCGTCGGGCGCGTACATTTCAAGAACGCCTTCTGCCGCAAGGACATCGCGCACCGTGCATTGGAAAGGATGAAATGAACCTCTATGAAGTTGAACCTCAAGGAAAATGAGATTCTCCACGGTTTCCGTCTGCTCAAGCAGCAGACGGTGCCGGAGATCGATGCGAAGGCCTATGCGTTCGTGCATGAAAAGAGCGGCGCCCGCCTTTTCTTTTTGGAAAACGACGACGACAACAAAGTCTTTTCCATCAGCTTCCGTACGACGCCGGCGGATGATACGGGCGTGGCGCACATCGTCGAGCATTCGGTGCTCTGCGGCTCCAGGAAGTATCCGCTCAAGGAGCCGTTCGTCGAGCTTGTCAAAGGCTCTTTGAACACCTTCCTCAATGCCATGACGTTCCCCGATAAGACGATGTACCCGGTGGCGAGCCGCAATGACAAGGACTTTCAGAACCTCATGGACGTCTATCTCGACGCGGTCTTTTATCCTTCGATGAAGGAGACGCCTGAAATCTTCCAGCAGGAGGGCTGGCACTACGAGATCGACAATGCCGAAGAGCCGCTTCGCTACAGCGGCGTCGTCTACAACGAGATGAAGGGCGCTCTGTCCTCGCCTGATGACGTGCTTGAGAACAAGGTCATGCTCTCCCTTTATCCCGATACGACGTACGGCTTCGAGTCGGGCGGCGATCCTGATGCGATTCCGACGCTGACATATGAGGATTTCTGCGCCTTTCACAGTCGCTACTACCATCCGTCGAACAGCTATATCTACCTCTACGGCGCGATGGACATTGAGGAAAAACTCGCCTATCTCGACCGCGAATATCTCGCCGCGTTCGACCGAATTGAGCCGCATTCCGAGATTGCTTTGCAGCAGTCCTTCCGTGATATGGCTCGCAAGGAGGACTTTTACTCCATTAGCGAGGGGGAGAAGGAGTCGGAGAAAACCTTCTTGGCGCTGAATTGGCTCGTGGGAGAGGCGGACAATGCCGAAGCGATGCTCGCTCTTGAAATCCTGCAGCATGCTCTCCTGCAGACGGAAGCCGCGCCCCTCAAAAAAGCGCTGATGGACGCGAAGATCGGCAAGGACGTCAGCGCTTCCTTCGAGGATGCGCTGCGCCAGCCTTACCTGAGCATCATCGTCACGAGTTCGGAGGCCGAGCGCGCCGAGGAGTTTTGCCGTCTGACGGAAGAGGCGATGCGCGGCCTCATCGAGAACGGCATCGACAAGACGCTGCTCGAAGCGTCGATCAACCGCCTCGAATTCAAGGCGCGTGAGGCGGACTTCGGCACGTTCCCCAAGGGGCTTGTCTACAACATCAAGATCATGAACAGCTGGCTCTACGATGCCGACCCTGCGCTCTACCTCTATTATGAGGAGCTTTTTCAGAAGATGCGCGAAGGACTCAAAGGGCGCTACTTTGAAGAGGTCTTGGAAAAGTACCTCGTGAAGAATGCGCATCGTTCTCTCGTCGTACTCAAGCCTAGCAAGACGCTTTCCTCTGAGCGCGAGGCGGCGCTTTCCGAAGCGCTGGAAAAGAAGAAGCAGGCGCTCACGCACGAGGAGATTGAGCGCATCATCGAGATGAACAAACGACTGAAGGAACGGCAGGAAAGCTCCGAGACAGCGGAGGCCCTGGCGACGATCCCTCTTCTTGAACTCTCCGATATTCGCAGGGAAGTGGAGAAACTGCCGCTCACCGAGCGCGAGATCGAGGGCTGCAAGGTGCTCCACAGCGATATTTTCACGAACAAGATCGCCTACGTTAACCTCTATTTCGATGCGCAGGGCGTACCACAGGAGCACATCCCGTATCTCTTTTTGCTGACCGAGCTTCTTGATGCGGTTGACACAGAGAGCCATACATACGCCGAGCTGTCGAATCTCTCGAACCTCCATACGGGCGGCATATCGTACGAAAATTCCGCCGCCGTCCGAAACGGCGAGCCAGATTCCTGCATGCCGATGTTCCGCGTGCGTGCACGCGCCTTCGTACGCAAATTGCCCGAACTGTTCTCGTTTCTCGCGGAAGTTCTGACCGAGAGCAAGTTCACGGACAAGAAGCGCATCGAGGAGCTTTGCGGACAGTGCCGCGCCGTCATGGAGGCTCGCGTCATGAGCGCCTCGCAGCGCAGTATGGCGGCACGCATCGCGTCTTATCTGTCGCCAGCGGGCGCTTACAACGAGCAGGCGATGCTGTCCTTCTATAGCTTCATCGCCGATCTCACCGATCACTTCGAGGAACGCTTCGAGGGACTTTCTCAGATACTCGCAAGCCTCCTGCCGCTTGTGTTCACAAAGGGCAATTTGACCATCGGCGTGACGCTCGCCGAAGCCGAATATGCCACGTTCGCCGAGGAGGCCGCAAAGTTCTGCCGCCGTCTGCCGCAGGCGAAGGCAGAGCCGCAGGTCTATCACTTTGATGTACGTGCGAAGAACGAGGGGATTCTGTCGTCGAGCCGCGTGCAGTATGTGGGCAAGGCGGCGAACTTCCTGCGCCTCGGCTTTTCCTACACGGGCAGTATGAGCGTTCTGGAGACGATCCTGCGCTACGACTACTTCTGGACGAAAATCCGCGTGCAGGGCGGCGCCTATGGCGCATTTACGCAGTTCAGCCGCGTCGGCTTCCTGTTCTTCGGCTCGTACCGTGATCCGAACCTCAGGGAAACGCTCGACGTCTTCGACAAGACGGCGTACTATTTACGCGGCTTCGACGTGTCCGACCGCGAGATGGTGAAGTTCATCATCGGCACGATTAGCACGGTCGACGCGCCGCTGACGCCGCAACTCAAGGGACTTGCCGCGCAGGACGGCTTCCTGCGTCATGTGACGGAAGCCGACCGTCAGAAGTCGCGCGATGAGATTCTTGCGACGCGGCAGGCGGACATTCGCGCGCTGGCGGATGTCGTCGACGCCTGCATGCAGGAAAATGTCCTGTGCGTCTTCGGCAATGAAGAAAAACTGAAGGAAAATGCAGGCCTTTTCGGCGGGCTTCTGCACGCTCTGGGCAGTGCGGCTGATTGACTTTCTTCCCTTGTCATGCCATAATGAAGAGAAACGCTGCATACGTCGGCGTTTCTCTCCAAATGAGATAATATCAAGGGGGACTTCGGAATGAAAGAACCAATCTTTACCGGTGCGGGCGTCGCCATCATCACTCCCTTTACGGAAGATGGCGTGAACTTCGAGGAGTTCGGCCGCATCATCGAAGATCAGATCGCGGGCGGCACAGACGCCATCGTCGTCACAGGAACGACGGGCGAGGCGGCAGCCATGAGCGATGCCGAGCACAAGGAAGCCATCAAGTTTGTCGTTGAGACAGTCGGCGGACGCATCCCCGTCATCGCGGGCACAGGATCGAACGATACGAACTACGCGATCCAGCTTTCGCAGTATGCGGAGAAGGCGGGGGCGAACGGGCTGCTGCTCGTGACGCCGTACTATAACAAGTGTACGCAGGGAGGCCTTGTCAAGCATTTCTCGAAGATTGCCGACAATGTCAATATCCCGAGCATCGTCTACAATGTGCCGTCGCGCACCGGCGTCAACATTCTGCCCGCGACGTATGCCCGTCTCGCCGAGCATCCGCGCATCAACGCGACGAAGGAAGCGAGCGGCAACCTCGCGGCAGTGGCGCGCATCCGTAAGGCTTGCGGCGATTCGCTCAACGTCTATTCGGGCAACGACGATGAGATCGTGCCGATCCTCTCCGTCGGCGGCAAGGGCGTCATCTCCGTTCTTTCCAACGTCGCGCCGAAGGCGACTCACGATATGTGTCGTCTGTACTTCGAGGGAAAGGTTGAGGAAGCAGCGAAGATTCAGATTGACTACATGGATCTGATCGAAGCGCTCTTCTCCGAGGTCAATCCGATTCCCGTCAAGACGGCGATGCGCCTCATGGGCTACAAGACGGGGCACTTGCGCATGCCGCTTTCCGAGCTGGAGCCTGAGCATCTGGAACCGTTGAAAAAGGCGCTGAAGAGTCACAGCCTTTTGCAGTGACCTCATGCCGATTGAGAAAGAGTCAAGGAGGAAGATTCAATGAAGAAGATTGTCCAAGTCATGCTTTTCGTCTGCCTGACCGTGTTCGGCATGCAGGTTGCTTTCGCCAACTCCGACAAGGTCACGATTCCGGAGGGCGCCGACATTGTCAGCGTCAAGCGTCTTGCTCTCGCAGCGCCGCTCTACACGCCGACGAAGGACGCTCCGACGAAAGAAGAATTGCTCGCTTCAATGTATGAGGCAAGCAATGTGGCGCGCAGCTATGTGCTTTCCTATGATATGGTTGCCGCCGACATTCAGAAGAATACAGGCGTTGACATCAAGTCGCTCGACCGCCGCCAGGCCGCAAAGGTCTACAAGGAAAACGTGGCCGCCGATGCCGATGCTTATGTCGTCTTGACAGTCGCGAACAACAGTCGCATCGTCTTTTTCTTCGATGTCTACCGCTCGGGCACGAACGAGCTTCTCTACACCTATCAGATCGTAGCGAACAGAAGCCAGAAGGCGAATACGGAAACGTACAAGGCTCTGTCGGAGCAGTTCTACAAGAACTTCGAGCGCTCCGCCAACGAACAGGCAAAGAAATAAAAGGAAAGGGGGCTGCGCATAAGTCGATCGGACTTGTGCGGCAGCCCCTTCTTTATGCGGCGGGGTGCAGCTGAAAACCTGCACGGACAATACGGACAGAAAGGAAGATCGGATGATTTCAGCGAATCGCTTGATGCGCTATCTTTGGCTCGGTGTCGGCATGACCGCCTTCGCCTTGGGCACGGCGGGCATCGTTTTACCGCTGTTGCCGACGGTGCCGTTCTATCTTCTGGCGGCGTTCTGCTTTGCCAAGAGTTCGGAGCGTCTCCATCGTTGGTTTGCCGCCACCAAATTGTATCAGAAATACGTCGTCCCGTTCAACGACGGCAATGGCATGACGTGGCAGGCGAAGCTCAAGACCATGGCGCTTGTGACGGGCGTCATGAGCGTCAGCGGCTACTTCCTTTCGGACAACCGCATGGGCTTGATGATGCTCGGCGGCGCGTGGCTCCTGCAGTGCGTTGCGATGCTCTTTTTCGTCAAGACGAGGAGGCGTGAGAAGTCTCCTGTCGGTCAGTGTGCGAAGTAGAGCGGCTTGATCTTGGCGGATTCTGCGACGGATTCCGAGATGCAGCCCGTCCGCACCATGGCGTCGAGCACAACGAGCTGCCGCTTCTTTGCAAGCATGAAGTCGACGTAGGGCGAATAGACGGAAGGCGCATTGGGGATTCCTGCAAGCATTGACGTCTCGGGCAGGTCGAGTTCGTTGGGCTCTCTGCCGAAGTAGCCGACAGAAGCTTCGTGTATACCGTAAAAGCCTGAGCCGAAGTAGATCGTGTTGAGATACAGCTCCAGAATCTCATCCTTGGAGTAGTGCATCTCAAGATCGAGCGAAAGCAGCGCTTCTTCCAGCTTGCGGTCGAGGGACTGCTCATCGGACAGGAAGAGGTTTTTGGCGAGCTGCTGTGTGATCGTGCTCGCGCCTTCCTCGATGCGTCCGTATTGCAGATTGACGAGCGTCGCGCGTGCGATCGCTTCGGGATCGAAGCCGTGATGTGAGTAGAAGCGGCTGTCTTCGACGGCGACGACGGCGTCGAGGAGCGAGTCGGGCATCTCGTCAATCGTCACGTAGCGCTCGCGCTGGCGCACGCGCTCGGCGACCGCATCACGCAGAAAGATGAGGCGGCGAGCTTCCTGCATCTTCGGCAAGGAGTCGAAGAACGCGGGACGAAAGATTGCCGCACTGCCCGTGACGAGAAAGGCGAGACAGAAAATGGTGAGGAGAAAGAGGGAAAAGCGCAAGAGCCGCTTGATTTTCTTCATGATGGCGGAAGCGTCCTCCTTTGATGGTCTTTGAATGCACTCAGCTGGCAGGCACGGAATCGTCATAAAGCTCATGCGGCGCGATGTCTTGTCCATCGGCCCACGCAACGGTATGTCCGGCGATATGCACGGTATGAAATACCGATATGTCGCGCAGTTTGCCATACCAATCTCCTTGGATGTATGGTTCGACGTCAAAAATCTTTTTCTCGCCCGTTTCAAAATCCAAAAGCAGCTTGTAATCGGGCAATGGTTTTACTGCCGTAACTTTGGGTTGCAACATAAAGATGACTCCTTAAAGCAGGTTCGTCTTTATTATAAGTTATACCGTCCTTTTTTGGAATACATTTCGCAAAACAGCAATCATACAATTTGTTTTAGAAGATAAACTATACGCACAAACGTCCACTTTGTGGACATTGTGCGCCGCCCTTAATGAAAGTTCGCCAATCAGTCTGCGCCCTTCGGGCTTGACTTCTTGGACTTTCATAGTAAATTCCACAAACCTATTGCATAATTATGCAATAAAATGTATAATTATAAACATCGTTCGACAAAGGAATTCGGGAAGGGGCGGTCGAGCACATGAGAGTGAGCATTATCGGAGCTACAGGCTACGCGGGGGCGGAGCTTCTGCGGCTTCTTTACGAACACCCGCAGGCGGATGTCGTGCATATCACGTCGGAGAGCCATACGGGGGAGAAGATTTCGAGCATCTATCCGCATCTTCGCGGCATTTATGATGAAGAGCTTGAGAGCATGAAGGACATCGTGCGCATCGGCAGGGACAGCGACTTCGTTTTCATCGGTCTGCCGCACGGTCATGCGATGGCGGCAGGCAAGGCGCTCGAAGGCGAGAAGACGCGCATCATCGACCTCGGCGCGGACTATCGCTTCGCTGACACATCGGTCTATGAAGCGTGGTACAAGGTCAAGCATACGCACAAGGACGCCGAGCGCGTCTATGGTCTGGCGGAGCTCAATCGCGAGGCGATTCGCGGTGCGAAGATCATTGGCAATGCGGGCTGCTACACGACGGCGAGCATTCTCGCGCTCGCACCTCTCGCCAAGAATCACCTCGTCGACATGGCGAGCATCGTCGTCGACGCGAAGTCCGGCGTATCGGGCGCGGGACGCTCGGCGAAGCAGGCGAATCTTCTGCCCGAGCTTTACGACAGCTTCAAGGCGTACGGTGTCGCCACGCATCGCCATACGCCTGAGATCGAGCAGGCGATGACGGAGCTTTCGGGCGAAGCGTGCATCCTGTCCTTCACGCCGCACCTCGTGCCCATGTCGCGCGGCATCCTCGCGACATGCTACGCGCGGCTGAAAGAAGGTGTCGAACCCAATATGGTCGATGCAGCGTATGAAAAGATGTACGGCGAGGAATACTTCGTGCGGCTTCTCGGACGCGGCGGCTATCCGGCGACGAAGGCGGTGCGCGGCTCGAACTTCTGCGACATCGGCTGGCACATCGACGAGAGGACGCGTCGCGTCGTCGTCCTCTCCGCCATCGACAATCTCGTCAAGGGGGCGGCGGGACAGGCCGTGCAGAACTTCAACATCGCCTGCGGCTTCGATGAGAAGCTCGGGCTTGATCATATCGCAGTTTATCCGTAATACAGGAGGGTATACAACATGTTTTCTGATGCAGCAGCAAAAAAAGGCGTGACATTTCCCAAGGGATTCAAGGCGGCGGGCGTCAAGGCCGGCATTAAGAAGAGCGGCAACCTCGACGTCGCCGTGATTTACTCGGAAGAGGAGGCTGCCGTCGCGGGCGTTTTCACGCAGAATGCCGTGGCGGCGGCGCCCGTCTACGTTTCCAAAGCGGCGGTCGAGGACGGCAAAGCGCGTGCCATCGTGGCCAATGCGGGCTGTGCGAACGCCTGCACGGGCGAGCAGGGCATGAAGGATGCAAAGCGTACGGCGGAGATTGCAGCGAAGGCGCTCGGCTGTGCGGCGGATGACGTCCTCGTCGCCTCGACGGGCGTCATCGGCGTGAATCTGCCGATGGACAAGCTGGAGCAGGGCGTCAAGGATGCTGTGGCAAGCCTTTCCACGGAAGGCAGCATGGATGCGGGCAATGCCATCATCACGACGGACACATACTCCAAGGCGTGTTCGACGGAGGTCGAGATCGGCGGCAGGAAGGTGCGTTTCGGCGCGATTGCCAAAGGTTCGGGCATGATCCAGCCGAATATGGCGACGATGCTCTCTTTCATCACGACGGACGCGGCAATCGAGAGCAAGCTTCTGCAGGAGGCTCTTTCCGAAATCACCGAGGTCACGTTCAACATGATCTCGGTCGACGGCGACATGAGCACGAACGATATGGTGACGGTGCTTGCGAACGGTGCGGCGGGCAACGCGAAGATCACGGAGAAGAACGCTGACTACGAAATTTTCTATCGGACGCTCAAGGAGATCTGCACGGGGCTTTCCGAGCGCATTGCGGCGGACGGCGAGGGCGCGACGAAGTTTTTGACCGTGCATGTGACGGGCGCGGAGTCCTTCGACGCGGCGAAGCAGGTCGCGATGAGCGTCGCGAAGTCGCCGCTCGTCAAGACGGCCTTCTTCGGTGAAGATCCGAACTGGGGGCGCGTCATCTGCGCTGTCGGCTATGCGGGCGTGCCCATGACGCCGGAAAAGACCGTCGTGAAGTTCGGCGGCATTCCCGTCTATGCGAACGGCACGGGCGCTTCCTGCGATGCAGACGCCTTGCGCAAGGTCATGGGGCAGCATGACATCGTCATCGATGTCGAGATGGGCTTGGGCAGTGCCGAAGCGACGGTCTGGACGTGCGATTTTTCCTATGAGTATGTGAAGATCAACGGCGAGTACCATACCTGAGGCGGTGGAGCGATGTTTGCGGCAAACGACAAGGCGGCGATCCTCGTCGAGGCGCTGCCTTATATACAGGAATTTTATGGCAAGACCGTCGTCATCAAGTACGGCGGCAACGCCATGATCAATGAAGAGCTCAAGGAAAAGGTCATGCAGGACGTGGCGCTGATGAAGTACGTCGGCATACAGCCCGTCATCGTGCATGGTGGTGGCCCCGAGATTACGGGATTTCTCGGCAAGGTCGGCAAGGAGACGGAGTTCATCAGCGGCCTGCGCGTGACGGATGAAGAAACGGTCGAGATCGCCGAGATGGTGCTCGACGGCAAGATCAACTCCGACATCGTGACGCTCCTCAATCGCCGCGGAGTCAGTGCTGTCGGGCTGTCGGGCAAGGATGCGAACCTCATCCGCGCGCAAAAGAAGCTCGCGACGGTCTACGAAGGGGAAGAGAGCCGGAAGGTGGACATCGGCTATGTCGGTCAGGTCGAAAAAATCGACACGCGTCTCCTGCAAGACCTCATCGCGCACGACTACATCCCCGTCATTGCACCGATCGGCGTCGGTGCGGACGGCGAGAGCTACAACATCAACGCCGACTACGTGGCGGCGGAGATTGCGGGTGCGCTCGGGGCGGAGAAGCTCCTGCTCCTGACGGACGTCGAGGGCGTCTACAAGGACTATGAGGACAAATCATCCTTCATCTCGACGCTCACGGCAGCCGAGGCGCGTCGCTATATCGAGGACGGCACCTTGACGGGCGGCATGATCCCGAAGGTGGAAGCGTGCCTGAGGGCGCTCGATGCGGGTGCGGCAAAGACGCATATCATCGACGGCAGGCTCGGCCACTCCATCATCTTGGAAATCTTCACCTCGGCGGGCATCGGTACGCAGGTCGTGAAGTGACGGCGCATGGAAAAGCGGGGGAAATTATGAAAGAAACAGATGAAGCAATCTACGCGAAGGACGCGGCGGGCTATCTGCCCGTGTTCAACCGCTACAAGATTGTGCTCGATCACGGCGAGGGCGTCTACGTTTTCGACAACAACGGCAGGAAGTACATCGACTTCCTCGCAGGCATCGCGGTCAACGTGCTCGGCCACGCCTATGCGCCGCTCGTCAAGACGATTGCCGAACAGGCGGGGCGCATGATCCACTGCTCGAATCTCTATTACACGCAGGCGCAGGCGGATGCAGCGGAAAGGCTCGTGCGCCTATCAGGACTCGGCAAGGCATTTTTTGCCAATTCGGGTGCAGAAGCGAACGAGGGCGCAATCAAGGTCGCGCACAAGTATGCGCACGCGAAAGATCCTGAAAAGTCGCAGATCATCACGGCGTGGCACAGTTTTCACGGACGCACGCTCGCGACATTGACGGCGACGGGGCAGCCGAAGTATCATAAAGACTTTGGCCCACTGCCCGAGGGATTCGACTATGTGCATTACGGCAATATCGAAGAGCTGGAAAAGATGATGAGCGCGAAGACGTGCGCCGTCATGCTCGAAACGATTCAAGGCGAGGGCGGCGTCCATGTGCCGACGGCAGAATACTTGAAGCGCGTGCGCGAGCTTTGCGACGAGCACGGCGCACTCTTGATCTTCGATGAGATCCAATGCGGCATGGGGCGCACGGGCAAGATGTTCGCTTACGAGCATTTCGGCGTGCAGCCCGATATCGTGACTCTTGCCAAGGGGCTTGCGGGCGGCGTGCCCATCGGTGCGTTTATCGTGACGGATGAGGTGGCGGGGGCGTTCCATGCGGGCGACCACGGCACGACCTTCGGCGGCAATCCTCTCGCGTGCGCGGCGGCGAACGTCGTGCTCGACACGGTGCAGAAAGAGGGCATCTTGGGTCATGTCGACAAGGTCGGCGCGTATTTCCGTGAAAAGCTCGAAGGATTCCGAAAGAAGTATCCGGCTCTCATCAAGGAAGTGCGCGGCATGGGGCTTATTCTCGGCATGGAGCTGACCATAGAGGGACGCGGCATTGTCAACGAATGTTTGGAGCACGGCGCGATCATCAACTGCACGGCAGGAAATGTCCTGCGCTTCGTGCCGCCGTTGATTGTCAAGGAAGCGCATATCGACGAGCTCTGTGCGATCTTGGAGCCGATTCTGGCGAAGTACGCCAAAGGCTGAAGGGGAGGAAAACGTATGTTAAAAGGCAGGGATTTACTTTCCATCCATGATCTGTCCTCTGAGGAGGTCGAGGCGATTCTCGCGCTTGCCGAAGAACTCAAGGCAATGCAGAAGGCGGGCATCGAGCACCGCGTTCTCGCGGGCAAGACGCTCGGCATGATCTTCGAGAAATCCTCGACGAGGACGCGCGTTTCCTTTGAGACGGGCATGTTTCAGCTCGGCGGACAGGCGCTCTTCCTCTCGAACCGCGACCTGCAGATTGGGCGCGGCGAGCCAATCAAGGATACGGCTCGCGTCCTCTCGCGCTATCTCGACGGCGTGATGATCCGCACCTTCGAGCATGAGAAGGTGGAGGAGTTCGCCAAGTATGCCGACATTCCCGTCATCAATGCCTTGACTGATCTCCTCCATCCGTGCCAGGCGCTGACCGACCTCTTGACGATTCGCGAGCACAAGGGCAAGAATCTCAAGGGGCTGAAGATGGCGTACGTCGGCGACGGCAACAATATGACGCATTCTCTGATGTATGCGGCAGCAAAGACGGGCATGAACTTCGTCGCCGCGACGCCTGCGGACTACGCACCCGATGAAGGGGTGACGCAGAGGGCTCAGGAAGATGCGAAGGAGACGGGCGCGAGCATTACGCTCGTGACCGACCCGTTTGCGGCGGCGAAGGACGCCGACATCCTCGTGACGGACACATGGGCGAGCATGGGGCAGGAGGCGGAGCACGAGGAGCGCAAGAAAATTTTCGCGCCGTACCAGATCAACGGCGACCTGCTCGCCGCCGCCGACAAACGCGCCATCGTCATGCACTGCCTGCCCGCCTATCGCGGCGAGGAGATCACGGACGACGTCATGGAAGCATTCTCCGACGTCATCTTCGACGAGGCGGAGAACCGTCTGCATACGCAGAAGGCGATCATGGCACTTTTGATGGCGGACTGACTTCATATTATCTGCAATCCCCGGCAGGAAAAATTTATGAAAGCGCGTATTCTTAAGGAGACGCTGAATTTATCAGTGCTTCCTTGATATAAAATATTTTAAGGAGCTGTTTTTCATGGCAAAGGCAAAAGTGAAGAAAGTCGTACTCGCATATTCGGGCGGTCTTGACACATCCGTCATCATTCCGTGGCTCAAGGAGAACTATGACGGCTGCGAGGTCATCGCGGCGTGCGTCGACATCGGGCAGGGCGACGAGGTCGCTCCCGTGCATGACAAGGCACTGAAGTCCGGCGCGTCGAAGGCATACGTCGAAGACCTCACGCAGGAATTTCTCGAAGACTACGTCTGGCCGACGCTCAAGGCGCAGGCGGTCTACGAAGGCAAGTACCTCTTGGGCACATCGTTCGCACGTCCCCTGATCGCCAAGCGTCTCGTTGAGATTGCGAAGGAAGAAGGGGCAGACGCCATCGCGCACGGTGCGACGGGCAAGGGCAACGATCAGGTGCGCTTCGAGCTGACGATCAAGGCGCTCGCGCCGAACCTCACGATCATCGCCCCATGGCGCGAATGGGAACTTGGCGCGCGCACGGAGGAAATCGAATACGCGAAGAAGCACGGCATCCCCGTCGCCGAGGAAAACAAGACGTACAGCATGGATCGCAACATCTGGCACCTGTCGCACGAAGGTTCCGACCTCGAAGATCCGTGGAACGAGCCGAAGAACGAGATGTTCCTGATCTCGAAAGCTCCCGAGGACGCGCCCGACAAGCCCGAGTATGTCACGGTTGACTTCGAGAAGGGCATTCCCGTCGCCGTCAACGGCGAGAAGCTCGGCGCGGTCGAACTTCTGACGAAGCTCAACGAGATCGGTGCGCGAAACGGCGTCGGCATCACGGATATATGCGAGAATCGCCTCGTCGGCATGAAGTCACGCGGCGTCTACGAGAATCCTGGCGGAGCGATCCTCTACTACGCGCACCGCGAGCTTGAGTACCTGTGCCTCGACCGCGCGACGTACCACTACAAGGAAGGCGTCGCCATCCGCTTCGGCGAACTCGTCTACGACGGCATGTGGTTCTGCCAGCTCAGGGAAGCGCTGCAGGCGTTCGTCGACAGCACGCAGGAGAGCGTCACGGGCACGGTGCGCCTGAAGCTCTACAAGGGCAACATCATCAGCGCCGGCTCGAAGTCGCCGTACTCGCTCTACAGCCAGGAGTTCGTGACCTTTGAGCGCGACGAGGTCTACGACCAGTCCGACGCGACGGGCTTCATCAACCTTTTCGGCCTGCCCTTGAAGGTGCGTGCCCTCATGCAGGAAAAGGCAGGGAAGAAATGAGCGAACAGCTTTGGGGCGGCCGTTTTTCCAAGAGCACGGACGAGATGATCAACGATTTCCAGGCATCGATTTCCTTCGATAAGCGCATGTACCGCGAGGATATCGCGGGCAGCATCGCGCACGCGAAGATGCTCGCCAAGTGTGGCATCATCGCGGAAACGGATAAAGATGCCATCATCTCCGGGCTGCGCGATATCCTGCAAAAAATCGAGCACGGCGATTTCGACTTCGCCGTTGCGCTCGAAGACATTCACATGAACATCGAGAAGCGCCTGACCGACGCCATTGGCGAGGCGGGCGGCAGGCTGCACACGGCGCGCAGCCGCAATGACCAAGTCGCACTCGACACGCACCTCTATGTGCGCGGGCAGACACTCGCCGTGCTCGGCTGCATCGCTGACCTGCAGCGTGCGCTCGTCGAAACGGCGGAGCGCTATCCCGACGTGATCATGCCGGGCTACACGCACTTGCAGCGTGCGCAGCCGATCCTCTTCTCGCACCACATGCTCGCCTATTTCTCCATGCTCGCACGCGACTTCTCACGCTTCCTGGGCGTTTACGAGCGTGCGGACATCATGCCGCTCGGCGCGGGTGCGCTTGCGGGCACGACGTTCCCCATCGACCGCACGTTCGTGGCGAAGGAGCTTCACTTCGACGCTGTCTACACGAACAGCCTCGATGCCGTCAGCGACCGCGACTATATCATGGAATTCCTCTCCGCCGCCTCTATCCTCATGGTGCATCTCTCGCGGCTCTCCGAGGAAATCATCCTCTGGTGCTCGCGCGAGTTCTCCTTCATTGAGTTGGACGACGCGCACTGCACAGGCTCTTCGATGATGCCGCAGAAGAAGAACCCCGACGTCTCCGAACTCGTGCGCGGCAAGACGGGACGCGTCATCGGCCACCTCATGGCGATGCTCACGATCGTCAAAGGGCTGCCGCTCGCCTACAACAAGGATCTGCAGGAAGACAAGGAGGGCGTGTTCGATGCCATCGACACGGTGAAATTCAGCCTCGCCGTCTACACCGCGCTCCTGCGCGGCATGACGGTCAAAGGCGACATCATGAAACGCGCCGTCACAGAGGACTTCTCCAATGCCACCGACCTCGCCGACTACCTCGTGAAGAAAGGCATGCCATTCAGAAAAGCGCACGCCGTCGCAGGACGCGCCGTGCATCTTTGCATTGAGCAGGGCAAGTGGCTCGAAGACATGACCATGGAAGAATTCCGCGCCCTGTCTGACCTCTTCGACGCGGACATAAAAGACGCCATCCGTCCCGAAACCTGCGTGAAAAACCGCAATTCCTTGGGCGGCACCTCGTACAGCCAGGTTGCATGGCAGCTTGAAAAAGCGAAAGCGCTGCTTAATGAGGAAGGCAAGAAACAGGAAAAATTGAAGGAGAAAGAGATTCGGCTCGATTGATGAGACATCCCCTTGCATGGCGCGTTGTGCCGGCAAGGGGATTTTTCTGTAGGTGTTCTTATGGAAGAGCTGTATGTGCTGGCATAGAAGGAGATTTCTCTTTGAAGAAGAATAAGGTTAGCATACCTTGTGAAAATCTTTGCGGTTTATATGGTTTTGAATTGTTTTGCATATGATTGAATTTGAGTTATATCAACAATCATTTTTCAGAGCGTAAATTCGCAAAGTAACTTCTGCTGATGTAAGTCTATGGGATTTAGTCTAAGAAAGCCGATAGGAGTAAGTGCGAGAAGCATCGGAATTTGTATGCAATGGATGACCTGAGCACAATATCATCTCAAAAGCTACCGAACCATAAGGGATAATCTGGAAAAAAGGACATGCTTCGCACTCCGAAAAGCGAGGTTTTTCAGAGTAAGTTCCACCCTAGCGGGATTTACTATGAGAAAGACGTGCAGCGCAAGATTAGCCCTTCAGAAGCCTAGGAGACTGCACGACATCTTCCGGCGCAACATACGAGATACCCAAAAGAGCAGCCAGTTCCTCGGAAAAAGCGAACGTAAACATCTCATAGGGAGACTTGCCGCTGTAAATGTTGCGACGGACGCCATTGATGTGAGAAAAATCAAATTGACGGTATCCTGTGTGAAATGGTCGTGTGATTCTTCTCAATTTGCGCCTTCTGGCAAGACTGCATGGGATCGCAGAAAAAAAGGCAGGCCTCCTTTTCCCCCCTCAAGATTGTTCTCAAAGGCGAAAACATCGGAGAACTCTCCACCGTTGTCCGTAAGCATCACGGGCATAAGGTCAGGAAAAGCAAAACCGCCTGCAATCAAAGTTCGTTTGACATCTTGGAACTTCAAGGCAGCCTGCACAGCAATCTTGTTTTCGAGCAGAAGCCCGAACATGAAATTGAACGCAGTGAAGTGGACGATGAGGATGACTTTGCCGCCCGAAACTTCGATAACGGTATCAAGCTGCGTATGTGCGCAAAGCCCTTCCCGTTCCATATGAGCGAGGAAATCCACATAGGTGCGTTACTTCTTTATGGCAGAAGGAACGACATCCGCCCGCTTCTTTTTGCGAAGCTTGACTTTACGGCGTGTGGAAGGTGAATTTTGGAAGCCGAATAATATCCCTCGGAAAAATGCCGATAAACCGTGCTGAGAGACACATTGAGCTCCGGGAGAGAAGCGACGATATGATAAATGTGCTGATCCTTCTCAATGCAAGAGGAAATGATGCGATCCTGCTTGTAAAAAGACGCACAGTTCAATGGAATGCCTTCGCGTGCAACGTGCAGGAGCGCTTCGTATTCGGCATGTGCCTGCGGAGCGACATAGAGAAGGTGGAGGAAGCGGCAGTTAGCGGAACGGCGCTGGGAGTAAGCGTT
Organism: Selenomonas sputigena; assembly: GCF_026015965.1. Lineage (NCBI taxonomy): Bacteria > Bacillati > Bacillota > Negativicutes > Selenomonadales > Selenomonadaceae > Selenomonas > Selenomonas sputigena. The sequence goes on from NZ_CP110383.1 coordinate 620,003, forward strand.
GCAGACGAAGGGTGCCTTGTCGAGCAAGGGGCAGAGTTCGTCTGTTTGCACGAATGCATTGCGGTGCTCTTTGCGATGTCGCTTCACTTCGTAAGATATGGTAGTAGGATTTTTCTGAACGAGCAGGGCGATCGCCTTGAAGGACAATCCCTTGTCGAGCCCGTTCATGATTTCCTGGCGGTCTTGCGCAGTAAGGTGCTTGTTCTTCTTGTTGTTGTCTGCTTTCTTCATGATGACAGCCTCCTTTGTGTAGAGAACTTTCTCACACTAAATTCAGCCATAAATTCTTCTCAGAGTAAATCCCATCAGTGACCTATTATGTGGGATTTACTTTGGAAATTTACCAGAACATCTTGATACATACCTAGCGGTTCTTAAAACTTGACTTTTTGACCTAATTATGCTATAGTATAAATATCACAGAATGAAGGAGGTGAGTAAAATGAATGGATATAGGTATTACAACGGGACTCGATTCGTTGGTGGGACGGCGGCACTTTTGCATAAGATCAAGAAAGACGGGGGTCTTAGCAAGCATTATCAAAAAATCATCCAGCAATCGATTATGGACTTCATCCAAGCGGCCAACGAGGAAGAAAAACGTAATTATATCAAGCTCGCGTAACTCCAATGGATCGACAAATGATAACGCACCTGCAAGGTGCGCTATCATTTTTTTGTGCACATATAATATGCTGCTCGGTGTATGTAATGATGATAAAGAGAGGGAATTGGACATCTGCTGGAGGTGATAAAATGAGTGAATGTACAATAATTGCAATTTGCATGGCGATTGTCGCTCTTTGCGCTCATTTCTGAGAAACATGAGAGTAAGTTGTTGAAAAATACGGGAAGTCGCAACGTAGTTTTGATGTAATTGCTTCTCAAAAAATATAGGACTTATTTATTCTTTGTAATGAAAGAAACTCTGTGCAAAAATATAGATAACTTCCGTACCATATATCGTTTGTAATGTAGGGAGCGAGAAAGTAAAAAATTAGCAAAGAATTGGAGGTGGTTGAAGTACTTGACACAGTATCAATCATATCAATGTGTTTTGCCATAGTCGTAGTATCTCTCTGTTGTTGATTATAAGGATAGAAGTGGAGCTTGTACGAGCGGGAAATCCTTTCGTACAAGCCCCTTTTGTTTCAAAACCTATACTTTTTAGGAGTTTGCAGATCACCAATAAAATATGCTTCAAAAAGCCCCATCTACACTTTTGAAGCATTCTAAAAGTGTAGATGGGACTTTTTGAAACAAATATGATAAAATTTTAAGTAAAGGAGAGGAACTTGCAAAATGAAGATTGGATACATTCGCGTTTCTGATAAAAAACAGAATCCCGATCGACAGATTGAAAAATGCTGGCCATTGGAATTGAAACACGCAATATCGATATTGATATTGTGGTGCTGGAGCAGGAATCCTTGTTTGACAGTAGGCGATTCCGGGAAATGGGAGAATTGGGGAAGCTGATGGAAGATCAGTTTCTCCGCCTTTTGAGTTACGTTGCAGAGCAGGAGCGCAATAAAATTCGGATGCGGTAGCGTGAAGGAATCAATATTGCGTAGCGGAAAGGGGGTTGATTCGGACGACCGCGCGTCGAGATTACGAGGGAATTTCAAGATGTTGTAAAACAATGGCGAAACGGGGAGATTATCACAAAGAGGCGATACGTATATCCAACATGAAGCCGTCCACCTTCTATCGGAAGGCAGGAGAATTCAGCTGATAAGTGTTGGAAAGCCTTTTTGAGGGAATACAAAAAGGAATCCAACGAATTGGATTCCCCTGCTTATACGTTATTGTTAGTTCTGTAAAAGATCTCTTATCTCGTTTATGATCTCTCTTACACGCTCCACGGCTTCTTCTGGTGAGTTTAGTCCATAGTCTTCGTAGTTGTCGACTACATCCATGATGTGTTGTCCGATAAACTTGTCACCTAAGAAGTCATTGATGTCTTCTTTGACCTTTTCATCATTATGAGATAAAGCGTATCGATGGCCTAAGGCAAAGTTCACAGGACTTTTCCAGTCATCTCTTAGTAGGTTGTCATTTGCTTTTATACCAAAATCCAAATAATGGCATTTTAGATGTTTTCTCAAAATTCCTTCTAGGCTTTGGGCTAAATTTGCAGGATCTGCCATTCTAAAAACCTCCATACGAATAAATTGAATCTTTAGGATTTTTATCTTGCTTAGTATATCATATACCTGATTAGATGAAAAGATATATATGAGAATTTATGTTGTGGTCAAGCGTTTTTGTAACATGAGTGTCCAATCAACTTATGTCGAATATCTCGCTTCGAATGGCGTACGATATCCGTTATAAGAATGACATGGTTATATGTGGTATAAGCAAAATGTTCCACAGCGCGGTAGAGAGACTCCTCATCTTGATACTCGTGAAGATAAATTTCTTCGTTCTTCAGCGTATTGAAATAGCGCTCCATAGGGGCGTTATCATACGGGTATCCAGCCTTGCTCATGCTTTGCATCAGGTCATGTTCCTCGCAAAAGTCGGTGAACGCCTTCGATGTGTACGGGCTGCCTTGATCGCTATGAAGGATCAGACCTTTGATTCTCTTTCGTTGACTGCTGAGTGCTTTGCCAAGCGTTCGGATTGCCAAGTCACTCGTCATACGCCGATCCGTCAGACTTGCGACAACGCTGCGGTCATGCAGATCAATAATCGTACAGTTATATCGGACATCGCCTCCATGGAGAAATAAATAGGTGAAATCTGTTGCCCATTTTTGATTGATTTGTGGTGCTGTAAAATCTTGCTTGAGCAGATTCTCAAATTTCTTATGCTGCGTACCGCCTTGATATCTCGGGGCTTTTCGCCGTACAATGGAGCGCAGTCCCAGTTCCATATTCATATACTTATGAACCGTGAGGGCAGAAAGTTCGATGCCATTGCGTGCCAAATAAATCCGCATCCTGCGATATCCGGCAACGCCGTTGGTTTCATGATATATGGTTTGAATTTGATGCAGGATATCTTGTTTTCGGGCAACTTCTTTTGCCCGTCTGTGCTTTCGGTAGTTATAATAAGCATTTGGATAAATTTCCAAACGTCGCAGCAGCCATCGAACACCAAACAGATCCCGATATTCGGCTATGGACCGATAGGCCTCTAGTCGATTCCCTTTGCGAAGAATGTTGCCGCTTTTTTAGGAAAAGATTTTCTGCTTCTGCAAATTCTTCGCGCAAGCGGTGATTCTCCTTCATGAGCTCCAGATCATTCTGGGCAGTTGGGTTTTTTTGAGACACTTTTCTGGCATTCTTCGCTGAATTCTTTGCACCATTTGCAGATGCTTGATTTTGAGACTCCATACTCTTCCGTCAGGCTTCGGTATGTGCGTTCCTCTTCGATATGAAGACGGACAATCTGTTGTTTGAATTCTGGTTCATAATGTTGTTGTGACAAGAATCGTATCTCCTTTCACTAGATGGTTTTTCTTTGGACATTCCTGTTACAACTTTAGTTTACCACAACAGATGTTTACGCTCGCTTTTCAAAGAATTTTGCCGCTATATTGGGTATCTCGTATGTTGTATCGAAAGATGTCGTGTAGCTCCTATGCTTCTGAAGAATTGATTTTGCTCTGTCCATCTTTCTCATAGTAAAGCCCGTCAGGGGTGGCCGCACTCTGAAACACCTCGCTTTTCAGAGTGCGAAGCATGTTTATTTTTCAGTTTTTGCCTTATGGTTTGCTCATTTTTAGTATATGTTTTGCCTAGGGCATCCGTTCCGACTAAATCTAAGGCTTATCGCACTACTTCTATCTGTCTTTTCTGACTAAATACTACAGGCCTGCATTAGTGAAAGTTACTTTGTGAATTTACGTTTTTGCTAAGCAACGCAATCGCAAGCACAAAGAAGGGCGTTGGGGTCGACAATGCCTATGGCAGCGCATACTATGAGAGTGAACATCAAGATGAGGAGGGGCGGCGATGGCACGATTTTATCCTGCATTCGCGGGGGATTTTCATGGGAGCGAGGGGGAGCGGCAGGCTTACCGTGCGTTGGAAACGCTCGGGGATGATTATACGGTGTTCCACTCGTATTGCTGGCTGGGCGACGGCGTTCGCACGGCGCCGCAGGGGGAGGCGGATTTCGTCGTGCTGCATCCGAGGCACGGCATTCTTGCCGTTGAGGTGAAGGCGGGCGGGATTGCCTACGAAGATGGCGCATGGCAGCAGACGAACCGCCGCACGGGCGAGCGGAAGGTCATCTATCCGTTTCAGCAGGCGGAGAACAGCTGTCAGCGCATCCTTGCGGAGCTGCGCCAAAGGACGCCGCAGCATGTGCCTCTCGTAGGCAAGGCAGTCTGGTTCACCTCCGTGGAGATTCCTCAAGGCAAACCCTTGCCGTTGGAATCGCCGCGCGACATCATCCTCGACGCGGGCGATTTGCGTGAGCCGAAAGCGAAATTGGAGAAGATTTACAGCTATTGGCGCAAGTTGTTCCGCATTCCTGAGCGCGTGCAGTCGCCGAGCGTGTTCAGACAGGTCATTCAGACATTGCAGCCCGTGTTCCGCATCGTGGAGACGGTTTCTGCCGCGTCGCAGGCGGTCGAGCAATCGACGGCGCGTCTGACGAATGCGCAGTTCGCGCTCTTGGAGTATCTGACTGATCAGCGAACGGCGGCGATTCACGGCGCGGCGGGCACGGGCAAGAGCCTGCTGGCGGCGGAGAAGGCGCGCATGCTGGCGCGTGAGGGACAGAAGGTGCTCTACCTTTGTTTCAATGAGTTTCTTTTTGAGCGGCTGCGCTCCTGTCACTGGGATTCGCAGATCATGATCCACAATGAGCGCACGTTGGCGGAGGAGTTGATGGCGGGGCGGAATCTGCCGCTCACGACGGTACTGCGCGAGTTCGAAGAGTTCTTTCAGAATGAATTTGATGATACACTGTGGGAGTATCCGAACATCGTCATCGATGAGGCACAGGATTTCCCGAGCGCATTGCTCGAACATCTCGCTCTTTTGGCTGAACTTCATAACGGAGCGTTCTACCTGTTTTATGATCGCGGGCAGACGATCATTTCGCGCCGTTCGACAGGGCAGACGCAGCAGACGGCGGCAGAGTGGATCGACGCGCATATGGACTGCCGGCTCGTTCTCTATCGCAATTGCCGCAATACGGCGGAGATCGGGCGTACGGTGCAGAGCTTCCTTTCGGGTAGGCACAAGAATTATCTCAATGCCATCCATGGCAACAAGCCTCGTGCCGTATTCGTTCCCGATGCAGAAGCGCTTGCGGCGGCCGCCGCCGATTTCGTACGCCGTATGAAGAGCGAGGAGAAGCTGGAAATTCAGGACATCGTGATCCTTACGGTGAGCACGCTGGAAAAGAGTATGCTCGCAGGCGTGACGTCGCTCGCAGGGATTCCTCTCGCCCATCAGCCGGCGGAGGGAAAGGTCTGGTTCACGACGGTGCGTCGCTACAAGGGACTGGAGGCGAAAGCCGTCCTCCTCGTGGATGTGCATGTGTCGAAGCTCGTGAAACCGACCTGCCAACGACTCGTCTACGTCGGCAGCTCACGCGCTTCTGCATATCTTGAGACGATATTTCTTAGCGATGTTTCGGCAGAGGAATATCCAGCGTTGGTCGAGCAGTTGGATACGGCTATTGAACCGTCTCCACAAGGAGTTGCGAAGTGGCTGGGGATGGAGGCGCAATAATTTCCGCAATTCCCGCATCGTGCGCTTTGAGCATGACAAATCCCGCCTGTTGCAGATCGTATTCTGAACAGGCGGGATTTGTCATATTGGGGAGAAATTCGTGCGTTCGAGAGCGGTGGTCTCAATAGTACCAGTATCCCTTGATGTAATATGACCAACCTAAGGAATCCATGCAAAACTCGAAGACCTGATTCCTGGGGAGGACGACCGTCGTATGGTCTCCTCGCATAGTGCTTGTTTCATATCTCCACATATCCGATTTGTATTTGATGAAATTCCAATGGACGATACGGATCAGCTCTCCGTTTCGCACCTCCTTGGTAGATACCTTGAAATATTTTATGCTGTCGGATGAACCAGTTGTAAGCGTATCATCCATAACGTAGATATCGACGTCCTCTGAATTCCAATGGTCGACCCAGACGTCCTTTGCCTCGCAGACGTATGATGGCAGCAGAATGGCTGCAGATACGAGCAAAGCCATGAGAAAAAATCGTTTCATTTTGCATTCCTCCTGAGAATTCCTCAATCCCGACGTATCTTTAGATGCTCATAAGAGAAGTCTCCGTTTTGAGCAACCATTGTCCAGCCTGTCGTCCCATCACTCTTGCGAAGGCAGTACCATGTCTCGATGGAAAGGAAACGTACCTAGGTGCAGCTTGTCATTCATATTCATGTAAAATCCCTCCATAAAGCCTTTTACATAGAGTATATTCTGCATATTATATGAAATTCCTCTAACATATTTCGGGGTAAAAGCGGTGTTTTTGAAAAATCCCTTGACGTACGGTGCATTGATATGATAATATATGCAAGTAATTCAAGAAGAGGCCGCCGCTTCTCACCTGCCGACATGCGTCGAGCGGGTCTTATATGCAGGTTTTGCAAAGGAAGGGGTGGCGTCTGCCGCCCTTTTTATTTGCTCGTTCACCAGGAGGTGTTTTCCCATTAGCAGGGACTCTTTAAGAATCAACGAAGAAATCCGCATTCGCGAGGTACGCGTCACGAGCGCGTCCGGCGAGCAGCTCGGCATCATGGCGACACGCGATGCCTTGCGCATGGCGGAGGAGCAGCATCTCGATCTCGTCGAGGTTGCGCCGAAAGCGAAGCCTCCTGTCTGCCGCATCATGGATTTCGGCAAGTACCGTTACGAGCAGCAAAAAAGGGAGAAGGAGGCGAAGAAGAAGCAGAAGATCGTCACGATCAAGGAGGTCAAGCTGCGCCCGAACATCGAGCAGCATGATTTCGACGTGAAGCTCAAGAATGCTCTTCGCTTTCTGGAAGAAGGAAACAAGGTCAAGGTCACGATTATGTTCCGTGGCCGCGAATTGTCGCATCCGGAGCTTGGCCGAGAGGTCTTGAACAAGGTGGCTGATCGGCTCAAGGAGCTCGTTTCCATCGAGCGCGATGCGAAGCTGGAGGGCAAGAATATGACGATGATTCTCGCCCCGAAGGCGCAGACTAAAGGAGGAAAATAAACATGCCAAAGGTAAAGACACGCAGGGCCGCTGCCAAGCGCTTTTCGATAACGGGTTCCGGTGAGTTCAAGCGGAACAAGGCGTTCAAGAGCCATATCCTTGAGAAGAAGACGAGGAAGCGCAAGCGCAACCTGCGCAAGGCTACGCTTGTCGCCGCCGCTGACCACAGGCGCGTGCGCGATATGCTGAACAAGTAAGATTCGAGCGAAGTTAATGGAGGAATAAGATATGCCAAGAGTAAAATCCGGCGTTACGGCGCATCGCCGCCATAAGAAGATTTTGAAGCTCGCCAAGGGCTATCGCGGCGCAAAGAGCAAGCAGTTCAAGAAGGCGAACGAGACGGTCATGAAGGCGCTCTACTATGCGCGTCGCGATCGCCGCGCGAAGAAGGGCGAGTTCCGCAAGCTCTGGATCGCCCGCATCAATGCGGCTGCACGCATGAACGGCATTTCCTACAGCCGTCTCATCAACGGCTTGACGAAGGCCGGCGTCGAGGTCAACCGCAAGATGTTTGCCGATCTTGCCGTGCACGATGAGAAGGCGTTTGCTCAGCTCGTCGCTATTGCCAAGGAAAATCAGTAAGAAGATGACGAAAGGGGAGCTTTCCACAGCTCCTCTTTTTTTATGAAAGCCAAGAAGTCAAACTCGAAGGGTGCAGACTGCTTGGGGAACTTTCTGTAAGGGCGGCGCACAATGTCATGAAAGTGGATGTTCGTGCGTATAATATCTACAATTTCCGCGGAGGAACGATGGAAAAGATCGAGAGCGCACAGAATAAGAGGATCAAGTGGATTGCGAGCTTGAAGAATGCTAGGCGGCGAAGGGAAGAAGGCGTCGTCGTCGCCGAGGGCGTGCGGCTCGTCGAGATGGCGGCGGAGGCGGGCTGGACGACGCGCTTTTGTCTCGTCACAGCCGAGGCGGCGCGCGAGGAGCGCGCAGAGCGCATCCTCGCGCGGCTTGCGTCCCTCGGCTGCCCGCTCGCTGAGGTGACGCCCGAAGTCTATAAGAAGGCGAGCGACACCGACGCGCCGCAGGGCATTTTGCTTGTACTGGAAGAGCGGGGCGCGAGTCTTGCGGCTCTTGCGATGCGGCAGGAAATGCACGTCGTCGTGCTCGATGGCGTGCAGGATCCGGGTAATGCGGGAACGATCGTGCGCACGGCGGATGCGGCGGGCGCGGAGGCCGTCGTCTGCCTGGAGGATACGATCGACGTGTTTTCTGCCAAGGCGGTTCGCGCAAGCATGGGATCGGTCTTTCATGTGCCCGTCGTGCGGAACGTGTCTCGCACGGCGCTGTGCGAGTTCCTGCAGCAGGGACGCGTGCGGCTCTTGGCTGCCGATCTCGACGAGGCGGCGCAGCCGTACTATGCGGCGGATTACAGTGGCCGAATCGCGCTCGCCTTCGGCAACGAGGGCAACGGCGTGTCGGATGAGGTTCGTCGTATGGCCGAGGCAAAGCTCTTCATTCCGATGTTCGGCAAGGCGGAATCGCTCAACGTGGCGACCGCCGCCGCCCTTGTGCTCTACGAGGCGGCGGGCGTGCGCCGCGGCTTTCGGCGTCATTGCCAGTAGAGATAGACGGCGAGCGTGCCCGCTTGCAGGCTGACGCGGAAGGAGGAGCTTCCTTCCGCCAGTTCGTTGCTCACGGCGTAGGGTTCTTCTTGGCGCAGGACGGCGTCTTCGAGCGGCCATTGTGTTCCCGCTAGAGAGACGCCGCGACATTCGCCGCCCAAGGCGAGGAGAGAGATGGCCTTGGGCGTTTGCTTTGCGGTGAAGGAAAGGCTGTCTTCTTCGTGCAGGAAGAAGCACGCTTCCTGCTCGTCCGCCAGAATCATCGGGATGCCGCTGAAGGCGCAGGAAAAGAGCGTGCTCATGGCGTGGTCGAAGCGGCCGCCGAAAGCCCCTGTGAGCAGGAGAAACGTGTCGGGGGCTTTCTCCTTGATTTTGACAAGTGCGAGCTGCGTGTCCGTGAGATCCTTTTTGACCTCGAAGCGCTCGCAGGGGACGCCTTCGGCGAGCGCCCAAGACCAGGCGGCGGGCGAGGCGCTGTCTGCGTCGCCGAGCAGGAAGTCGGGTACGCATTTCATCGCGTGGCAGAGATCGATGCCGTGATCGATCGCCCAGAGCTTGCCACGCCGCGCCCTTTGCAGCCAGTCGGCGGCGGGCGGACGGCCTCCTGTGACCAAGGTGCAGATATGTGCGGGAAGCGCCCGAGAAAACGCGATCGTGCCCTGCGGCAGGGAAAATTCATGGGAGCGCATGTTTTTCCTCCTCCATTTCCGTTTGTAGGAAGGTTTTTCAATTTTTTTGTTTAATTATACAATATATAGATTTTTTGTGCTCGACTAAAATGGGAGGAGTCAAATGCGATGATCAAGTATACGTATTACGGGCACGCTTCGTTCTTGCTCGATGACGGCACGTCGAAGGTTCTGACCGACCCGTTCCTCACGGGAAATCCGCTCGCTGCGATTCAGGCGGATGAGGTGGAGTGCGACTACATCTTGCTGACGCACGCGCACGGCGATCATCTCGGCGACGCGCCTGCCATCGCCAAGCGCACGGGCGCGATGGTCTTGGGCATTCCGGAGGTTCTCGACGTCTGTTTGCAGGCGGAGAGCGACATCAAGACGCACGGCATGAACATCGGCGGCTCGGTCAAGCTGCCCTTCGGCAAGGTGCGCATGACGATGGCGCTGCACAGCTCGGGCGTCGCGGGCGGCATCGCCTGCGGCTACGTCATCCAGATCGGCGGCATCAACGTCTACTTTGCCGGCGATACGGCGCTTTTTAGCGACATGAAGCTCATCGGACAGAAGGATCCGCTCGATTACGCGGTTCTTCCAATCGGCGACAATTATACGATGGGACTTGAGGATGCGGCTCTTGCCGCACAGTGGCTCAACACGAAGAACGTCATACCGATCCACTACAACACTTGGCCCGTCATCGCGCAGGAAGCGGGGCGGTACAAGGAAGTGACGGAGGGCATGACGCGTGCCGCCGTGCATATCGTAGAGCCGGGCGGTACGTTGGAGCTTGCATGAAGAAGGCGCGGCTCGTCGTCCTCATAGGGCCGACGGCGGTCGGCAAGACCGCGCTTTCCCTTGCGCTTGCCCGACGGCTTGATGCGGAAATCATCTCGGGCGATTCGATGCTCTTTTATCGGGGCTTCGACATCGGCACGGCGAAGCCGACGAAAGAAGAGTTGAGTGTCGTGCCGCATCACTTCATCGACATTCTCGCGCCTGCGGCTTCGTTCAACGTCATGGACTTTCAGCGCCTCGCGCGGGAGGAGATCGGACGCATCGCCGCGCGCGGCAAGCTGCCGCTCGTCGTCGGCGGCACGGGGCTTTACATCAAGTCGCTCCTGGAAGGGTACGTCTTCAACGAGACTTCGGGTGATCGCGCCTATCGTGAAAAGATTGAGAGGCTGGCACAGGAAAAGGGCAAGGCGTTTGTCCATGGCCTTTTGCAGGAAGCCGATCCGGAGGCGGCGGCTCGTCTGCATGTCAACGATTTCCGCCGCGTCGTGCGTGCCTTGGAGGTCGCTTCCTTGGGAAACGAGCATATCTCCGAGCAGCGCGAGGCGGCAGGCGGGGAGCTTGCTTACGACGCCTATGTCATCGGACTGCGGCGTGAGCGGCAGGCGCTCTATGCACGTATCGAGGAACGTGTCGATGCGATGTTGGAGGCAGGTCTTGCCGACGAGGTGCGCTCTCTCTTGGCGGAAGGCGTGCCTCGTGACTGTCCGGCGATGAAGGGCATCGGCTATCGCGAGATGCTTGCCTATCTTGCGGGAAGCATGGACTTGCCGCTTGCCGCAGAGGAAATCAAGAAGGCGACGCGCCATTTCGCGAAGCGCCAGCTCACTTGGTTTCGCAAGATGCCGTATGTACATTGGTATGCGGCGTCGCAAGGGGAAGAGCTGCTGCTGGAAAAAATTTGTACGGATATAAGGAGGTCTTTCCATGCCGGTAAAACCGCTGAACCTACAGGATAATTTTCTCAATCAGATGCGCAAGGAGAACCGGGCAGTCAGCATCCATCTGCTCAACGGCTTCCAGATGAAGGGATATGTCAAGGGCTTCGACAATTTCACGGTGATTCTTGAGGTGGCGGGCAAGCAGAATCTTGTTTACAAGCACGCCATATCGACGATCGCGGCGACGAAGCTTGCGTCGGCTGGCGAGGTGGAAAAATAAGAAGAGCCTTCTCCCGCAGAGGGGGAAGGCTCTTCTTCGTGACGCGGCGAAGATCTTAGGAGGAAATACTTTGCGAAAGCGTGGATTTGAAATCATCAAGGCGTATGAAGCGGCGGGGCTTTCCCTGCCGCAGAGAAAGACGGCGGCGAGCGCGGGCTACGATCTCGCGGCGGCGGAGGACTGCGTATTGCCGTGCAGCAAGGTGACGATCGTGCCGACGGGACTCAAGGCGTACATGCAGAAGGATGAGTATCTCGGACTGCACATCCGCTCGGGAATCTCGCTCAAGCATCAGCTTATGCTCGTTAATGCGCAGGGAATCATCGACGCGGATTACTACGACAACGAGGAGAACGAGGGGCATATCATGGTGGCGATCCTGAATCTCGGCGCGGCGGATTTTCGTGTGGAGAAGGGCATGCGCATCGCGCAGGGCATCTTCTACAAGTATCTCGTCGCCGATGACGACGAGGCGGGCACGGGCGAAGCGCGTACGGGAGGGTTCGGCTCGACGGGCAAGCGCTGAAGCGGGCTGCTGTCAGCGCTCTTCGAGAAGCAGTCTTGCCGCGTCTTCTGCTGAAGGCGTCACATAAAGCGTCTTCTGGTGTGTGAAGATGACGAAGCCTGGACGTGAGCCGGAGGGCTTTTTCACATAGCGTCGGTAGGTGTAGTCGACGGGCACGTTCGAGGAATCCTGCGCCTTGCTGAAGTGTGCAGCGAGGAGGGCGGCGTGGTGCAGGCTCTCTTCGCTCGGCTCTTCGCCTGAGAGGCGCAGGATGACGTGCGAGCCGGGGATGTCCTTGGCGTGCAGCCAAATGTCGTCGGGTGCCGCCGTGTGGAAGGTCAGGCGGTCGTTTTGGTAATTGTTCTTGCCGACGAGGATGCTCTTGCCGTCCTCGGTCACGAAGCGAAAGGGAGCGGAGGGCTTGTCCTGCCGCTTTTTTTTCGTGCTCTCCTTGAGGAAGCCGCTTTGAATCAGCTCATCTTTGATTTCTTCGATTTCGGGCAGTGTCGAGGAGGCGGCGAGGGAGCTTTCGACGCTGGAGAGGTAGCGGATGTTCTCCTCGCAGAGTGCGATTTGCCCGTCGAGCAGCTTCTGCGCACGCTTGAGCTTGTCGTACTTGTGGTAGAACGCCTGCATGTTCTGACTGAGCGTCAATCTCTGGTCGAGTTTCAGCGTGATCTTTTCACCCGCTTCGCTGTAGATGTTGTCGACGGTCAGCGAGGCGTCGGCGTGGTCTTCGTAGAGATGCGCATACGTCATGAGATTGTCGCCAAAGATTTTGTAACCCTCGGCGTTTTCTGCTTGGCGAAGCTCTTCCTGCAGGACGCCGAGCTTGTTTTCGGCACGCGTGAGTTCGGTCTTGACGAATTTCTTCAGGCGATCCTTTTCGGGCGGCGTGTAGGCTCCCGCAAGCTGCGTGGCTTTTTCGAGCATCGCGCTGATCGTGGGAAAGGAGAACTGCGTGCTTTCTGCCGGGAAGTAATGGAGAGGAAAGGGCGAGGTCGCGAGCACCTTGTTGTTCTTGTCAAGGGTGAGGCTGGGCGCAGCTTCTTCCTCTATGCAGGCAGCATAGACTTCGGCGAGGGCGCATTGCAGCGCTTCCTTGTCCTTTGCGTCCAAGTCGGTGCAGCTCATCTTCTCGGGCAATCCGGCAGAAAAGATGACCTCGCGGGCGCTCACCGGGCCGAAGCCCAGACAGACGTTCAAAAGTCCTTTGCAGAGTGTCGCTTCCGCATCTTGTGCGAGGCGTTCGACGATGATGTCGGGCTTCACGGTGCGCAGGTCGAGTTTTTCCTGAGCGGGCGGCGGCGCGTATTCGCGTGCGGGCAGAATGAGGCGCGTGCGGCTGTTCGCGCTGCCGACTTTCTTGAGAGCGTCGATGACGACGCCGTCCTGCACGAGGATGATGTTGCTGTACTTGCCGATGAGCTCGACGATGAGGGTCTTCGTGACGATCTTGCCGCCGGCCGCGAGGGAATCGAAGTCGAAGCAGAGGATGCGGTCGAGAGAGTGCTGGCGGATGTCGGCGATGCGGCTTCCTTCGAGCTGCTTGCGCAGAACCATGCAGAAGAGCGGCGGTTCGGCTGGATTCTCGGGCGGCTTCGTCGCGAGGAAGACGGCGCTTGCCTGCGGGCTTGCCGCGATGTGCAGCAGGTGATTCCTGCCGGGCTGGCGTATGCTCAAGAAGACGGAGGCTTTCGTCGGCTGCGTGATCTTGTCGATGCGTCCGCCTAGAAGCGCGGCGCGCAGTTCCCTGACTAAGGGCTGTGTGGAAAATCCATCGAGGCTCATGGTCGTCACCTGTTCTTTCGTAAACTTAATACGAAGTATAGCATTGATGAAAGGAGTGGTCAACGGCGCGCGTCTTGCACGGGCGCGGGAATGTGGGGGAACGCGCGCTTCAGATCGTCCGCCATGCAGTTCAGGCATTGTCGTGATAAGTCAATGGTATTGCTGTATTTTGGAGGGAGGTGATTTCCTGTGCGGCGTTTTCCGACTGCTCGGCAAGCTTTCGCACTTCTTCCGCCACAACGGTGAAGCCGCGGCCCTGTGTGCCTGCACTTGGGCACGACGCCTTCTTTACTGACGAGAAAGTCGCGCTGACGTGCGTTTTACGATACAGATATTTTATTTATTGTCTTATGAGGAAACACTTAGATTTACAGGGAAATGATACACTGATTCATCGTCAACGTATCAAGGATAGAAAAATCTTATCTTTCTGCCAAGGAAAAAACTTGACAGGATGCATCACCTTGCTTATAATAGCCTAGTCAGGGGAGATTTCCCTGCGCATGTCCGTTTTGGAAACGTGCCTTGCAGGAAGGCGGGTGGAGTGATGCTCGAAAGACTCTTTCATCTGGCGGAACTGTTCGACATGTACGGCATGCTGCTCACAGAAAAGCAGCGGCGCTGTCTGGAACTTCATCTCTTCGACGATTTCTCCCTCGCGGAGGTCGGCGAAGCGGTCGGAGTTTCGCGGCAGGCCGCTTACGATATCATTCATCGCTCGGAGCAGGCGCTGGAAGGCTACGAAGAAAAACTCGGCCTCTTGCGGCGCCTTGCCAAAGAGCACGAGGAACTTGCGGCGATCGGCGAGGCGATTCGTAAGCTGCGCACGGAAGAGAACGATGTCGCCGTAGAGGCGGTCTTGCAGCGGATTTCGCGTCTTTTAGGGGCGCAGCGGGAGGTACAGCATGATTTTTGAAAGCTTGGCGGATCGCCTGCAGCAGACGTTTAAAAAGCTGCGCGGGCATGGCAAGCTGACGGAGGACGACGTAAACGAGGCGATGCGCGAGGTGCGCATGGCGCTCCTCGAAGCCGACGTCAATTTCAAGGTCGTCAAGGATTTCATCAAGAAGGTGAAGGAACGTGCCGTCGGGCAGGATGTGCTCGACACCTTGACACCAGCGCAGGTCGTCGTCAAGATTGTCGACGAGGAACTTACGGAACTCATGGGCGGCACGCAGAGCCGCCTCAATATCTCGTCTGTGCCGCCGACCGTCATCATGATGGCGGGACTTCAAGGCGCGGGCAAGACGACCTCGGCGGGAAAGCTCGGCCTTTCTCTCAAGAAGCAGGGGAAGAAGCCTTTGCTTGTCGCGGCCGATATCTATCGACCTGCGGCTGTCAAGCAGCTCCAGGTGTTGGGCGAGCAGCTTGGCATCCCCGTCTTTTCCATGCCGCAGGGTACGGATGCCGTGACGATTGCCAGAAGTTCGATCGAATATGCGCGTTCGCACATCAACGATGTCGTGATCATCGATACGGCGGGTCGTCTGCACATTGATGAGAAGCTCATGCAGGAGCTTAAGGATATCAAGGCGGACGTCAAGCCGCACGAGATCCTGCTCGTCGTCGATGCTATGACGGGTCAGGACGCCGTGAATGTGGCCGAGAGCTTCAACGAGGGGTTGGGCATTGACGGCGTCGTCTTGACGAAGCTCGACGGCGACGCCCGAGGCGGTGCGGCGCTGTCGGTCAAGGCAGTCACGGGCTGCCCGATCAAGTTCGTCGGCATGGGCGAGAAGCTTGAAGCACTTGAGCCTTTCCATCCCGATCGCATGGCGTCGCGCATCCTCGGCATGGGCGACGTGCTCTCCCTCATCGAGAAGGCGCAGTCCACGTTCGATGCGGAAGAAGCCAAGAAGATGGAGAAGAAGCTGCGCAAGGCGGACTTCACGCTCGACGATTTCCTCGCACAGATGCAGAAAGTGCGAAAGCTCGGCTCCTTTGAGCAAATCCTCGGCATGATTCCGGGCATGGGCGGGCTCAAGAAGCAGCTGCAGGGACAGGACATCGACCTCAACGGCAAGGAAGTGCGCCGCATCGAGGCGATCATCAAGTCCATGACGCCGAAGGAACGCGCGGACATTTCCATCATCAACGGCAGCCGCCGCAAGCGCATCGCGCTCGGCAGCGGCACGCGCGTGCAGGATGTGAACAAGCTCTTGAAGCAGTTCAACGAAATGAAGAAGATGATGAAGCAGGTCAAGAAGATGCAGGGAGGCAAGAAGGGCAAGGGATTCCCCGGCCTCGGCGGCATGAAGCTGCCGTTCATGCACTGATCGGCTCATGGAAGATTCGTCGGCTGCGATGCGTCGCGGCTGACAAAGAATTATCCTTTAAAGGAGGTGAAAACATGGCAGTAAAGATTCGTTTGACCCGCATGGGTGCGAAGAAGAACCCGTTCTATCGCATCGTCGTGGCGGATTCCCGCTCGCCGCGCGACGGTCGTTTCATCGAGATCCTCGGCAACTACGACTCCACGAAGGAGCCGGCCGTCATCAATGTCGATGAAGACAAGGCCATCGATTGGATGAGCAAGGGCGCACAGCCGACGGATACCGTCCGCTCGCTCTTCAGCAAGAAGGGCATCATGGCGAAGTTCGATGAGAAGAAGCGCTCGAAGAACTGATCGAGACGAGGCGACGGAGACGGCGTGAAAAGCCGCCTCCCGCAGCTTCTCTTGAGAAAAGAGGATCAGCATGAAGGAAGTCGTTGAAATCATCGCCAAGGCGTTGGTCGATCATCCCGAAGACGTCGTTGTCGACGAAAAGCAGGAAGACCGCATGACATTGATCGAGCTTCATGTCGCTTCGGACGATATGGGAAAGGTGATCGGCAAGCAGGGCAGGATTGCGAAGGCGATCCGCACGGTTGCCAAGGCCGCCGGTACCCGCGAGAACAAAAAAGTCAAGGTCGACATCAATTAGTGAACTACGCGGCAGCATTCCCTTCGGGGGTTCTTGCCGCTATTTCTTTAGGCGCACGGATGAGGTGACGGTGTTGCCTCTCATCCATGCGCTCGATGAAGGAGAGAGAATATGGACAGCATTCAGGTGAAGGTTCCTTGCACGGTCAAGGCGAAGCTGACAGAAAAGCTCAAGAAGCGCATCATTGACGAGCTGGAAGACAGTCTGCAGAAGGTTGATCTCGAACTGCAGCAGATGGGCATTGAGGAGAAGCGCATCGTCTCTGAGGCGGCGCAGCAGGACATCCAGCGTGCGCAGGCGGCGCGTCAGCACTTCGCCATTGAGCGTCAAAAGCGCATGGATTTCAAGGAGCAGGCACAAGCGAAGCTCGAAGAGACGAAGAAGCTCGCCATCGGTGCTGAAATCGTGCAGGGCACACTGGAGCGCACGGCGGAGCTGAAGGTTGGCTCGAACATGCGCGAGCTTATGAACGTCGAAGTCCTCGTCGAGGACGACAAGGTCGTTGCGATTCGTGGCTGACGGGCGCGTCGTCATAGGCAAGGCGGGTGCACCGCACGGCCTTCGGGGCGAAGTGCGCGTGATACCGCTGACGGATTTTCCCGAGCGCTTCGAGTCCCTGCGCGAGGTCTTCATCGGCGAGCGCGTTTTCCACGTCGAGCACGTTCACTACCATCGCCAGTTCGTATTGCTGACGCTCGCTGAATGCACGTCGCGCGAGGCGGCGGCAAAATTGACGGGCGAGCTTCTGCGCGTCGCGCGGGAAGATGCCGCGCCGCTCGCTGAGGGCGAGTTCTACACGTTCGACATCATAGGACTCGCAGTGCTCGATATGGCAGGGGAAAGGCTTGGTGAGGTCACGAACGTCCTCAAGACGGGCAGCAATGACGTCTATGTGGTGAAGAAGCCCGACGGCGCGGAATTGCTCGTGCCGGCACTGAAGAAGGTCGTGCGCGAGATCGACATCGCCGGAGGATTTTTGCGTGTCGACTTGCAGGAAGAGTTGGAAGACCGTGCGGATTGACATCGTGACGCTCTTTCCCGCGATGTTTGAGGCGGTGTTCGGTGAGAGCATCATCAAGCGTGCGAGGGAGAAGGGGCTGCTCGACATACGTCTGACGCAGCTGCGGGACTTTGCCTTTGACAAGCACCGGCAGGTCGATGATTCGCCCTTCGGCGGCGGCAGCGGCATGGTCTTGAAGCCTGAGCCGATGTTTCGCGCCGTGCGCTCGATCGTGGCGAACAGTGCTTTGAGGCGGCGGCGCATCGTGCTTCTGTGCCCGAGCGGCGAGACGTTCACCCAGGCGAAGGCAAAGGAACTGGCGAAAGAGGAACAGCTGATCTTCCTCTCGGGACATTACGAGGGATTCGACGCACGCATCCATGCGCATTTGGCGGATGAAGCGATCTCCATCGGCGATTTCGTGCTGACGGGCGGCGAACTGCCCGCGATGGTCGTCGTCGACGCCGTGGCGCGCATGATCCCGGGCGTCCTCGGCTCGGAGGAATCTGCACCGACGGATTCTTTCTACGATGGCCTCTTGGAGTTCCCGCAGTACACAAGGCCGCGCATCTTCGAGGGAATGGAAGTGCCCGAGGTGCTTCTGTCTGGCGATCATGCGAAGATTCGCGCCTGGCGTCGCAGAGAATCGCTGCGCATCACGCGCGAAAGGCGACCAGAGCTTTTGAAGGGCGTGCAGCTGACGGAGCGAGAGAAAGCCTATTTGGCGAATCTTATGGCACAGGAAGAGAATTGTGAGAAAGATTAGTCAGGGCTAAAGGAAAGCTTTGACGGAGTATCGTTTCTTTGCTATAATAGTCCTCGTAGGAAAATCAGCTTTTCTGTGAGGTGGCGTCTATTGAGAAAAATGGTGATTTTTTCGTCCATCCTTTGCATTTGCCTGCTCTTGTCGAGTGCTGCAGCCTTTGCCAGCGGCTTCCTTGTCAAGGAAGGCATGCGGGGCGACAGCGTTCGTGCCGTGCAGAAGCTGCTGATCGGGCGCGGCTATCTTGCGGATGGAGAAGATGACGGTGTATGCGGCAAGAAGACGGTGACTGCCATCACGAAGTTCCAGCAGGAGAATGGCTTGGATGCCGACGGCATCTGCGGACAGATGACGTACAGGGCGCTCTCGGGCGGTGAGGAGCCGCCTGTCATCGAGACTCCTGTGAGCCGCGGCGGCGGTCGTTCGCTGCTTGTGTCGGCGTCAGCGTACAGCCGTTTCGATCCCGGCCTTTCAAGTCATACGGCAAGCGGAACCTTGGTGAGAAAGGGTGTGATCGCTGTCGATCCTGCGGTCATACCGATGGGCACGCGCGTCTTTATTCCGGGATACGGCGAAGCGGTGGCTGAGGACATCGGTTCGGCGATTCGCGGCAATACGATCGACATCGCTTTTGAGACGGCAGAAGAAGCGATTCAGTTCGGCCGCAAGACCATCGAGATCTTCATCATGGATTGAGAAGCGTTTGCTGTTTTTGCAGCATGATGGCGGCAGAGCATCGGAAAGGCAGGCTTTCGGCGTGAAAGATTCGCGCTGGAAGCCTTTTTTCTTGTGGGAGGAGAGCAATTTTGCGAAGGGCGGAAGTCTTTGTCAATATTCCCGTGAAGAGCATAGCGAAGGCGTACAGCTATGCTGTGCCCGACGAGATGTCTTTCCTTGCGGCGGGCTGGCGCGTATTCGTGCCTTTCGGCGGGCGCAGGGTCGAGGGTTTCGTCGTCTCTGTCCGGGAGGACGAAGGGGAACGGACAGGCTACGAGCTGAAGCCGATCATCTCTGTTGTCGACGAAGAGGCATGGTTTACGTCCGAGATGCTGGAAACGGCATGTCGGATCGCGGACTTCTACCTGTGCTCGCCCGCTGAGGCGATGCGGCTCTTCATGCCGGGCAAGAGCGGCTTGAAGATCGAGGTCGAGTATGAGGCAAAAGAGGGGGAAGAGTCGTCTTTGACGGGCGCGGCGCAGCAGGTTTTCCGTTGCCTCCGTGAAAATGGCGTCATGCGGCTTTCTGCACTTCGCAAGGCGCTTCCTGCGCTTGCCGCCGAGATTCCCGGCCTCTTGGAAAAGCTCGTGCAGCAAAAGCAGGTGAGAAAGCTCTATCGGGCGCAGCAGCGCGACAAGGCGCGTTATGAGAATGTCCTGTCGCTTGCACGTCCGCTCGATGAGGCGGTGCTCTCCCGCTATCGAAGGCGGCACGCGCAGAAGCGTCTGTTGGAGCTCCTTGCCGCAGAGGGGGAAAAGGCGGATGCCGCCCTGCGCGAGGCAGGATTTTCCGCCGCTGTCCTTCGCGCGGTACTCGAAGCGGGCGATGTGAAGAGCGAGAAGCGGCGCGTTCTGCGCGACAGTTACGGAGATGTGACGGGCGTCGGGGCGATGGTCGACCTGACGGCAGAGCAGAGAGCGGCGGTCGATGCCGTGCTTCCTTACATCGGGCGGCGCGAGCACCGTGGCTTCCTCTTGCAGGGCGTGACGGGAAGCGGCAAGACTCAGGTCTATATCGAGACGGCGGCGGCCGCGCGCAGGGAAGGGCGCAGGGTTATCGTGCTCGTTCCTGAAATCGCCCTGACGAGCCAGATCGTCCTCGCCTTCAAGGGATCTTTTCCCGAGGACATCGTCGTCATGCACAGCCAGCTTTCCCTTGCCGAGCGAAACGACGCGATCTTCCGCGTGCGGCGCGGGGAGGCGGGCATCGTCATCGGTGCACGCTCGGCGCTCTTTACGCCCATCGAGGACGTCGGACTCATCATCCTCGACGAGGAGCAGGATATGTCCTACAAGCAGGACGAGGCACCGCGCTACCATGCGCGTCCTATCGCCGAGGTCATGGCGAAATTGCATCGCGCCGTACTGCTTTTGGGCAGCGCCACGCCGTCTCTTGAAACTTCGTATCGCGCGCGCTGCGGCGAGTTTACGCTGCTTTCGATGCCAGAGCGCATCGGTGCGAGACCGCTCGCGCATGTCGAATGTGTAGACATGCGCGAAGAACTGCATCGCGGCAATCGCACGATCATCTCCGCGCCTCTGCGTCAGCTCATCGAGGAAACGATGGCGAAGAAGGAGCAGATGATCCTCATGTTGAACCGTCGCGGCTTCTCGACCTTCGTCATGTGCCGCTCGTGCGGTGCCGTCGTCAAATGTCCTTCCTGCTCGCTGCCGCTCGTCTATCATCGCAGCGGCAGGCTCCTGTGCCATCACTGTGACATCGAGCAGGCCGTGCCGCTTTTGTGCCCCGAATGTTCGAGTCCCTACATCAAATACTTCGGCTCAGGCACGGAAAAGCTAGAAGCGGAACTCAAGGCGCTCGTGCCGACAGCCCGTGTCGTGCGCATGGACCGGGACACGACGGCGCGAAAGCTCGCGCACCAAGAAATTCTCACGGCGTTTCGCGAGAAGAGGTACGACATCCTGCTCGGCACGCAGATGGTCGCCAAGGGGCATGATATCCCGGGCGTTACGGCGGTCGGCATCCTCAGCGCCGATGCGAGCCTCAATGTGCCCGATTTCCGCGCGGCGGAGCGTTGCTTCATGCTCATCACGCAGACGGCGGGCCGCGCAGGCAGGGGCGAGGCGCCAGGACAAGTCGTCGTGCAGTGCTACAGCCCCGAGCACTATGCGGTGCAGGCGGCGCTCAAGCAGGACTACGAGGCCTTTTATCGCGAGGAGATCGCTATACGCGAGCAGCTTTTCTACCCGCCGTTCAGCCGTCTCGTCAAGCTTATCGTGCAGCATGGGGAAGAGGAGGCGGCGCGTCAGGAAGCGTGCCGCATTCAGGAAAACTTCCTCGCTGCCTTCGCAGGCAGGGAAGGGCAGCAGATCATTGGTCCTGCGCCCGCCCTGATTGCCCAGTTTCGCGGCATCCATCGCTTCGTGCTTCTCATCAAGACGGCGGATCTTGCCGCCGTGAGGGAGTTCCTGCGCGGCGAGGGGCTGGATAAGAGAAACGATGTGCTCATCGACGTCGATCCAATCATGACGATGTGAGTCATGCAAAAATACTTGTTGCAAAATTTCTTCAAAGGCAGTATACTATACATCCAAGCTGGACGGGCTTTTGAAAGTCTTTTCAGCGAGCGCTTCATGTGCATGCCAACGGGGACGTAAAGGTTTCGACGAGGGTAGATGGTGCATGGGCAGCGAGCCGGGGGTTCACCATCCCGTCAGCAAGGTGAAACTTTTATTTAAACATAAAAGCAAACGAAGACTACGCTCTGGCGGC
This sequence comes from Selenomonas sputigena, assembly GCF_026015965.1. Lineage (NCBI taxonomy): Bacteria > Bacillati > Bacillota > Negativicutes > Selenomonadales > Selenomonadaceae > Selenomonas > Selenomonas sputigena. The sequence goes on from NZ_CP110383.1 coordinate 641,817, forward strand.
TTGACGCCAGCCTCTGTCCGCTTGGCTCCCGCCTGAGCGGATAAGAGGACAACTGCGGGATACCTGAGAGTTGATTTTCGCAGGCTCAAAAGGGAAATTTTTGCGGAATCGGATGACGGAAGCCTGTCTGCGGGCGTCTGGATTCTTAAATAAAAACACAGACTGCGCTCGGAGAAGCCGATGAAACGATGCTTTCGGACAGGAGTTCGATTCTCCTCGTCTCCACCAGAGGAAAAGCGGCAGAGCCGCTGAAATAAAGAAGAGGACGCTTGCGGCATTCGTACCGCAGACGTCCTCTTTTCGTGTTTGTACATCGGCTTCAGTGATCGACGTGTAGGGGAGAGTCCCTCTGTTCATTCATGGGCATTCTACTTCTTTTTCTTTTCCAACAGGGCAAAGAAATCAGAAATCTCCATCGGCCGGTGGAAGTAGAAGCCTTGGATGTAGTCGCAGCCCGCTTCGAGGACGGTCTGAAGTTCCTGATCTGTCTCGACGCCTTCGACGCAGACCTTTTTGCCAAACTTATGGCAGGAGTAGACGATGCTCGATATGAAGTCGCTGCTGTTTTTGGAATATGCCATTTCTTTCATCAAGCTGCGATCGAGCTTTACGATGTCGGACGGGTGCTTCAAGAGAAGTTCCAAGGAGGAATATCCTGTGCCAAAGTCGTCGAGCGCGAGACGAATGCCGAGGTCGCGGCACGCTTCAATGAAGGTCTGTAAAGTGGCGGGGCTTTCGTTGTAGTTCGTTTCCGTGAGTTCTGCGACGAGATTTTTGCCGTCCATTTCGTGACGGACAAGGGTCTGACGCATGAAGGGCAGGAAGTCGGGGTCGAGCACTTGATGATAACTGACGTTGAAGTTTAGGGAAAAATTTGGATTCGTACGGCGTATGCGCTTGGCATGGATGACTGCCTGTTCGAAGATCCAGCGTCCGACAGCGCGGATTTGTTGAGTGCGCTCCAAGATGGGGATGAATACGGCGGGTGAGATGTTCGTGCCCTCGTGGGACCAGCGGCACAGAAGTTCGCCGCTGACGATGCCGAAACCGTCGGTGGTGACTGTTGGCTGGATGACCGTGCGGAAGTTGGCGCAACCGTGCTCGACATCCTCATTGATGGCGAGCAGGAAACGGCTGAGGTTTTTGCGCGTTTCGAGATTCTTTGAGGAGAAAAGAACATAAGGCTCATCGGGGGATTCTTTTGCGAGATCCAAGAGGCTCAGCATGTTAGCTATGATCTCATCACATGCCGTATCGCTCGGTATGTCCTCCATCAAGGCGAGAGAAGAGGGCGTTTGCACAGCAAGACCGTAGATGGCATAGAGATTCCTCACCGTCAAACTGATGAATTCGAGTATCGTCCTCGGATCTTCAGTGATGCTGGGCGAAAGGATTGCGAGGAAGCGCAGACCGTCGAGGCGGTAGATCAGAAGACCGTCGCGGAAGCGGTTCGTGAGCCCGGCTGCGATGTCCTTGAGGAGTGCGTCGGAATGGCTTCGGCCGTGCATCTCGTTGATTTCGCGGAAGTTGTTCAAGCGGAAGCCTATGAAGGAAAGGGAAGGATATTCCTTCTGCAGTTCCTGCAATTTGATTTCCGCGCCTTTCTCGCGTGCAAATCCTGTGATGGGATCAACGACAAAATCGAGTGCGAGGCGCGAGATGCTGCCGGAGAAGAATAGGGGGTTCTCGCGTGTCGAATCCCATTTGAGGATGCCGCAACAACGAATCCAGAACTCGTTTCCTTTATGATCGGTCACACGGTAGCGCAGATCATGGGTATCGCGCTTGCTTTTGATGATGTCGGCAATGTCCGCTCTGTATGTGGCGAGATCATTGGGACGATGGATTCGACTTTCCCATTTTTTGAGAAAGTTCTTGACAACGTTGCTCTTGAAAGCAAAAGTTTCGCGCATCTGGTCGTTGATGTAGAATAGGTTCGATTGCATGTCGCCGAAGTAGATGTATTGGTCGGCGAGTTCAATGGAATCGAGGAAACTTGGGAAGTCGAAGCGATTCTCTCGAAGGAAGGTGGAGAGAGCTCCCTTGTCGGCATCGGCATCGATTTCTGCAGCAACGCCGCCCGTGCTGCGCAAGAGATCCCTCATGCGGATGATGCGCATTGCAAAGCGCCCGACAAGGTACAACGCTGCTGTGAGATAACGAACTTTTTCCCAATCAGGAACATCGGAGATGATGATGCCTGATGGTTCGCCATCCTTGAAGAGGGGGACAGCGGATAGGGAGTAAAGACCGAGCGAGGTGAAGCACTGGCTGGCAAGAGGGTGTTTAGCAGCAATCGTCTGCGTATCCTTATAGAGAATGCACTTGCCGTTCATCAATTGATCATACGTCAAGGCGACAGCAGCGCGCACGAGGTCGCCCTCAGGCTGCCTGTATGGTTCCATATCATTTGAACTCCAAGTGTAGGCGGGCGTAGAGCGCTCATCCAAGGGTTCGATAATCATGATACGATGCAATGCAAAGATATCGCCCATATACTGAAAGAGCGAGTGGATGCCTTCGTCAGATTCTTCCGTATCGACGATCTTTTTCAAAAAAGCCGCAGAAAGTTCGCTTTTTTCACAGAATTCATCAAGCCATTCCAAAACGGAGTTCATGATTCTTCCCAACTCCTTTGTAGCGTTTTTGGGAATTGCTGATAAATTTAGTACAGCCATCTGGATGCATCTTTTCTGCCTGCTCTGCATCGACAAATCTTCACCGATCTGACAGACTTCGTTTATCAGAGCTCCCTTTACTATATGATGTTATTATACATGAAATCTCACTATTCGTCTATTGTTTATAGGAAAAAAGTTCATGTTTTGGAATTTTTGAATCGCACTTCGTTTTTAAAAGCAGTGCGATGGACTTTGGTGTGTGTTTTCGATCAACCGCGTATTCATGCAGGGAAAAAGAAGCTTTTCGCGAATAAAAAAAGAGCAATAGTTCGACAATAGCAGAAAGGTGATACCTATGCAATATAAAGCTGTGATCTTTGATTTAGACGGTACCCTTGTTGATTCCTTGGCTGATCTTTCGGACAGCGTGAATCTCATGCTGGAAAGTTACGGCTTTCCGACACATGAGATAGAACAGTACCGTTATTTCGTCGGTAATGGCTCGAAAAAGCTCATGGAGCGTACCTTGCCGAGGGATAAGGCGGCGTCCGCCGAATTTGTTGTGGAAGCGCTCGTGAAATACAAGGCGATCTACAAGGAGCGCCTTCTGGAAAAAACGCGTCCCTACAATGGCGTACGGGAACTTCTGGCAGAATTGAAGAGTCGTGGCATTCCCTTGGCAGTCTGCACGAACAAGCATAATGATGCGGCGTTGACCATCGTGAAGATTCTTTTTGCACCTGGTACCTTTGAAGAAGTGCTCGGCGATCGCCCGGGTTTTCCGAAGAAGCCCAATCCTGCGACCCCATTGGAAATCGCTTCACACCTTGGCGTGAAGCCTGATGAGGTGGCTTATTTGGGTGACACCTCGGTTGACATGGAAACCGCTGTGCACGCGGGATTTTTGCCTGTCGGTGTCCTCTGGGGATTCCGTCCCGAAGAGGAACTTGTGAAAAGCGGCGCGAAGGTCTTGCTCAAAGCACCGTTGGAGCTCTTGGAAAAAGTGGAGTTTTGAATAGCTATCGGACGATTGAAGGAAAGAGAAGCAATGAGAAAAGAAATTCCCGTGCAACAGGGCGAAAAATATGAAATCACAATCAAGACCCTTGGCGCGAGCGGCGAGGGCGTGGGGCGTGTCGCCGATTTCACTGTATTTGTGCCTGGCGCTTTGCCTGGCGAGCGCGTGCTCGTGCGTATCGACGAGGTTAAGAAAACGTATGCGCGCGGAAAACTCGTGGAAATCTTGGAGAAAAGTCCTCGGCGCATTTCCCCCGCCTGTCCGATTTACGACTTTTGCGGTGGCTGTCAGCTTCAGCACCTGTCGTATGAGGGGCAGTTGCACTGGAAGCGTCAGCAGGTCGTCGATGCCGTCGAGCACATCGGAAGGCTTCCCGGTATCGAGGTGCTGCCCGTTTTAGGTGCGAAAGAGCCGTGGTTCTATCGCAACAAGATGCAGTTTCCCGTAGGAAGGAAGCGAGGGAAGACGGTCATCGGCTGCTTTGCCAAAGGCTCGCATGACATTATCGATACGAGGGACTGTCGGATTCAAAAGGAAGGTAACAACACCATCGTCAACGTCATGCGCGAGGTCGTCGAGCGTCTGCGTATTCCCATCTATGATGAAGATCGTCACACAGGCATCCTGCGCCACGTCGTCGGCCGTATTGGGGAAAACGGCGAAGCGATGGTCGTGCTCGTCACAGCGACGAAGGATTTGCCTAAGGCGAAAGAAATCATACGGTTTCTTAAGGAGCGCGTGCCAAACCTCAGGAGCGTGCAGCAAAATATTCAGACGTACCGCAATAATGTCATATTGGGGCGCGAGACAAAACTTCTCTGGGGCAAGCCGACGATCCCTGACCGCATCGGCAAACTGCACTTCTCCATCTCCGCACGGTCGTTTTTCCAAGTCAATACGGAACAGGCCGCCGTTCTTTATGAGAAGGCTCTCGAATATGCAGACCTCAATGGAATGGAAACCGTCATCGACGCCTACTGCGGCACAGGTACGATCACGCTCTTCCTCGCACAAAAGGCGCATCGTGTTTATGGCATCGAGATCGTCAAGCCCGCGATCGATGATGCGAAGAAAAATGCGCGTGACAATCGCATAAAAAATACGGTGTTCCTCGTCGGCGACGCCACAAAGCTCATGCCGCGCCTCTATCACGAAAACGTTCATCCCAATGTCATCGTCGTCGACCCGCCGCGCGCTGGCTGTACGGAAACCGTTTTGAAAACCTTCGCCGCCATGCACCCCGACCGAATCGTTTATGTGTCTTGCAATCCCGCAACTTTGGCAAGGGATATGGCATTCTTGGCGACATTGGGATATATGGCGAAAGAAATACAGCCGGTCGATATGTTTCCGCAAACATCGCATGTGGAAACGCTCACGAAACTTATCAGGAAAGATTTGCTGTAAAGAAAAGGCTTCAAATCGAATTGACTGCACTCCAAAATACGGACATGGATAGCGATAAATCGTGATTTCTTTGTTTTGTACCTAGGCGCATGATGCAAGAACTCAGTAAAATCAAGGGTCGAAGGGAATATGTATAATGATAAAAAATGATGTAGCGAGAGATATACCCATCATCCAATGGTATCCGGGCCGAATGGCGAAACGCTGAGTAGAAGCCTTATTTTACTAGGGGATTCGGCGCGTCTTGTCTCCCGATGTAGTGAAATGTCTCCCATTCGTCTCCCAACCTTTTGCGGGAGACGAATGGGAGACATGAGTTTTACAGAACATTTTTCACTTTACTTGATATGATCCGCACTGGTATGGTTTGCATCTCCTGTCGGTTTCCGATGTAGCGGAGCGTCGTGTCGTAATCGGAGTGTCCCGCACGCGCCATGATGTCGTTCGGTGCCGCTTGCGACTCGCCGAGCATGGTGAGATTCGTGTGCCGCATGCAGTGAAAGTCGAAATTATGGACGCCGAGTTCACGGATTCGCTTGCATTGATAGCTCATTGTGCAGGGTTTGATGTACTTGCCGTTCTGCTGCGTGCATATGATATCAATGCGTGGCCCGGGGGCGGGATAGCCTTTTTCCAAAGAGACAATCTTCTTGATGTCGCGCCCCTGATAATCTTTTGCGGGGACGATGTAGTTATAGAAATAATCCTCTCCGTAGTAGAGTTCGTTTTCCGCCTGCTGACGTTTCCATCGCTGAAAGAGCGGAAGGATGACCTGTGCATCGAAAGAGAGTGTTCGGCAGCTGCTGTCGGTCTTCAGGTCGCAGACATAGTGCAGGCTGTGCTTGCCCCGCATGGCGAGGCGCTGGATCTGCTGCGTGATGGCGAGTGTCATGCGTTGCAGATCGCAGTTATCCCACGAGAGACAGATCGTCTCGCCGATCCGCGTACCGAAGTACAGCCCGATGATGAACGGCATGTGGAATGTCGTGCCAAAGGGATGGCGCTGAAAAATCATAGCGAGTTCGTTGTCCTCGATACGACGCCGCGGCTGTCGTTGGCTGAGAGGGGCGAATTCTTTGCCCGGCACATTGATAAGCCGGGCAGGGTTTTCGCGCAGCAGCTCCATTGGGTATATTGCATAGTCGAGAGCCGTGGAGATGTTGCTGAGGATTCGGCTGACCGTTTCGTAAGCATATCCGTCTTTGCGCTTTTGCTGAACAAATTGGTCGATGATGGCCGGTGTGAGAGAAGAGAGGCGGTATTCGCCGAGTGCCGGCTTGATGTGCAGTCGGATGTTCTTCTCGCGCAGCTCCAATGTGTTGTTTCGCGCGGAAAGGCGCGTACGTTCATACCAGATATCCAAGTAGTCTGCAAAGCTGATGCTGGCATCGTTTTTCTTGGTGCCGGCGCCGATGTATGCGTTGTACGCTTCGACGCCTGCGAGCCTTGCGTCCTGCTCTGTGGCATACCCGCCACATTCGCCGCGACAACGTTTGCCGCCGACTTTCGCTTTCTCGAAATAGTACGACCAAGAGGAGCCGCGCTGCTTCACGCGGACGTGATCGAGGGGATTGTTCGATTTTTTTGCCATAATAAAAGCCTCCCTTGAAAATCGGAGGCTAATCCCATATAATATATTCGTGGGTAGATGTGATTAGCCTCACATTTATGCTAAGCCGTCCGGAGGTGGTGCTCCGGGCGGTTTTTTTAATATCTTATCTGAAAATGTTCTTTCAAAGCTTCTTTTACTTTCTTTCGTTCAAATGGGCCATATCCATAGTGTTCATTTAAAAAAGCTAAAACTATATCGTAATGCTTCTTGTTTATTTCTGGTGAAATATAGTCAAACTTAAACTCTGCGCCAGTGTATTCGGCTTTTAGGTGTGAAACGGAACCAGCAAGCATACAGTCAAAAAAGATAGTGTGCGGATGCTTCTTTTCAAAATGAAAATCCGTCAATATGAGTGCATGTGTTGTCATTGTTACATTCTCCTATCTAACATTATATATGTGGCGGTAATACCACTAGAAGGGAATATCGTCGTCTGTCAGGAGTGCATAGTTATAACAAAAAAAGACCTCCGCTAAAGCAGAAGCCTTTTTTGTGTTACGCCGTAACATTTCGGTATTATTTGGGAGTCAAGCCCAATCTATACACATATATTACACGGCTTTTAGTAACATGTCAAGGCTTTCTACTTCTGGCACTCCCTCTGGCACGCCTGCTGATGTCGAAGAGAGCGCTCGATCCTATTTTGCGTTCTTCCAGTCAGGGCCTTGTTTGGTGTGCATTCCCGCAGTGATGTATTGATCGTAAAGCCATTTAGAGCGGTCGCCTACGTATTGCGCAGGTGCGACCCCGATCGAGATGTTATACGTATCAAATAGACTACCGTAGGAATCTTTTGTTGGCATGGTAAATGAGCTGTCGTGGATAACGACATTGGAGGAGTATCGTCTTATCAGTGTGTCCGCCATATCGAGTGCGGCTTTTTTGTTGGTCGCTGGATTCACAACAAGAGCCATCGTGACTTCCTTTTTGTCATGATCCACCTTGATAGAGAGGTCTTTTACCAGTGGGTAGTTTTGTGGATTCTTGAATTCGGCTATTGTGTCCCCTACTGCTTGATTTATCGCAGAGGTGGCCTTTTCCTTGGCTTTTGCTGCCTGTTCAGCCTGTGCTTTCTTTTCGGCTTCTGCTTGTTTATTTGAGGGAGTCTGTGCTTCGGTTTTCGTATTGTTTACAACGTGTTGTTCACTAGTAGTAGGGTAGGATACGTTATTTGATTTGGTTATGGTAAGAAGGATTGCAAATATGATTGTTGCAATAAGATAGATGACAGAGATCTTTTTTCGCTTCCACTCAGGTTTTTTTCCAAATGTTCCCCATGCAGGGTTCACTAGGGATATGAGTAGCATAATCAAACACACGAGATAAACCGCATAAAAGAAATTATGCATAAAAATCATCCTTTCCAATATTAATATTACAACGTCACATTATACATAACGACCTTACCGACGAGCTGCAAGTCCTCGCAGTTGTCGTAGCTGAAAACGATGTCACGATAGGACATATCGCTGCTGTCAGGGCGGAAGATGAACTCTTGGCGCTCTTTGTCGTTGAAAAATCGTTTGACCGTGTAATCGCCGTTATTGCTGACGACCACAATATCGCCATTCTTAATTTGCGGCAGCTCGATTTTTGTGAGCACGGCAATGATTGCGCCGTTACGGATGACGTTGTTCATGCTCTCTCCGTTGACGGGCATAAGAATGATGTTTTTGTTACGTGCGTACCGCCCGAGCATACAATCGGGAACGGTCACGAGCGGCAGATCGGTCAGTCCTTCGATGGTAGTGAGACTTCCTGCAGCGACCGAGGCAGGCACATAACGATAGGCGGAGGAGGGGAGAGCTGCTGGTTCTTCTGCTGGAGTGTCTTCCAGAAAATAGCTTTTCCCTACATCAAAGTAATCGGCTATCTGCTGGATAAGTCCCATTGTTCGCGGCATAGATTTTCCCAACACCCATTTTCCTACGGTACTTTCGGAAACATTGAGGATTTTTGCTAATTCATTTTGATTTAAATCGTGCTCTTTAAGCATTTTTCTAAGGCGTTCGCTAAATAGATCACGCGCTTTTAGCGTCTTGTCAGATAGAGACATCGCTTGTACACCTCCATAGCCTAAGTATAGAATAAAATTCTAGTTTTTGCAATATAAATATAGAAATGTAGAAAAATATTCTTGACACTAGAATCTAATTCTATTATACTGATATCAGAAAAGAAACGGGAGGTGATTATGTTGTTCCCCAAGATATCCCTGAAAGCAGCTCGTGTAAACGCGAATCTCACGTTGTTGGAGGCTGCAAAGCTTTTGGGAGTGGGAAAAGACACTCTTATAAAGTGGGAACGTAATCCAGATCGCGTTCAACCACGTTATCAAAAACGCATATCTAAGGTGTATGAAATGCCTATTGATGTGATTTTTTTTGGGATCTGACTAGAATCTAATTCTATACGCTGATCCTCGCGATCCAGCGGGGCGGCGTAGAGAGGGGGAGGGATGCGGCGTGCAGGTAGATGTCGATCTTTTGCGGAGAACGCTGAAGTTTCACGGACTGACGAATGAGATTGCAGGCAAAGCGCTCGGTGTATCACGAGATGCCTTCCAGCGAAGGCTTCGCGAAAGGTCGTTCCGCATTGATGAGATTCATATGCTCATGCGAACGGTACCACTCACAAAAGACGAGGTGTGGCAAATTTTCTTCAGCGAATGAAAAAGGTAGAGTGCGGTCACACTCTACCTCTTGGAAATCTTATGGCAGGTTACTTCTTGCCGCGCGCGGGGCGCTGTGAAAGTGCACTTCCTGCAGCGGTCTTAGATGCCTTGCTGGTGCGTCCGTCGCGCAACACCTTGGACGCTACACTTGCCGCGCGAGCAGAGGTTACCTTGCTACTATTCGACTTTGCCATGCAGATTCACCTCCTTTATTTAGTATCTATGCAAATTATACTACATATTGTATTGGAAATCAAATATAGATACTAAATATAGGGAATAGAAAAGGAGAGATTTACACCATGAAAACTTACTACTGTGTTACATCATCTGTTGACGACCGTGGCCGCATGACGGCAGCGGTTACGGAATCCATGGAGGCGGAGCAGATGCCCAAAAACACCTGCACGTCGACGCGGCGCAAGGACATCTACAAGGACTGGTTTGAAAGCCGCAAAGAGGCAGAGGATTTCGCCACTGAAGCTCGGAGCGCATAACAGCCGAAACGCCCGCAAGGGCGTCCGCGGGAGATTGCCTACCCGCGCTGATGAGGCAGGCAGAAGCGCCCTGCATAGATGCACGCGGACGCATGGGACGTTAGTCAAAACCGTGCAGGGCGTATTCCTGTAAATTTTATGGAGGTGATACTGCAACAATAAATCGTCGGACGGCTGAGCGTTGTGTGAGGCTAAATCAACGGATCGGAGGTGCAGGGATATGGAGATCGCAGCGATGGAATGTGTCATCGCCAGTGCGATCGAGCGTGCGGCAAGAGCAATGACCGTGGTGCGGGAGCGTCAAACACCAGACGAACTCCTGACGGTGATCGAGGTCGCCAAGGTGCTCGGCGTCGGCAAGAATTACGCAAATATGCTGGTTCAGTCCGGTATCATCCGAGGGATCAAGCTCAACGGCATGAAGGTTCGCCGGCGGGAGCTTGAGCGCTGGATGGAAGAGATGGAGGGGATGGATCTGGAAGATCCTCGGAATCCGGTTCCCATCGAACGAGAGGAGAGACGTGTGGTATGAGAATATACTTGGCGCATCCGTACACAGGCGACGAGGAGAAGAACCGCGAACGTGCGCTGCGGGCGGAGGAGCTGCTGCGCAAAGCAACGCCGCAGACGGCGTTTTACAATCCCGCCGGCAGGCTGTCCGACTCGAAACAGTTTGCAGCGATGTCCTACGCCGGCATCATGGCGCACTGCCTGGGCGAACTCACACGATGCGACGGTATCGTGCTTTGTGGCGACTGGGCAAAGAGCACGGGCTGCCGCATCGAAGCACAGGTGGCACAACGGTTGAGCTTACCGCGCTGGTACGGAGTGGATGCCTACATCAAGATGTGGATGCGCGTCGAGATCGAGGCGCAGTTCGAGGAGGTAGTCTTATGACAGAGACAACACGCATGCAGGAGCTTATCGAGATCTTTTGTGACGCCGATCGACGTCGGGGACTCACAGCGGAGGAGATCGAGCAGTATTGCCCAACCGTCGACGCCGCTGTTGATGCGGTGGGGTGATGGGCGATGAGCCAAGAATCCAAACGCGAGTACGCACGAGAAACGTACCACTGGCGCAAAGAGCACGGTGTTTGCGTGAAATGCGGCAAAGAAGATGCTGAACCAGGAAAGACACTCTGCGCGGAGTGCGCGGAAAAGCAGAGTGTGCACAACAAGAGATACTGGGGCTCACTGGACGCGGAGAAACGGCAGAAAATCATACGGCAGACACGAGAACGGAGTCGCGCGCAAAGGGAGCAGCGCAAGAACCTAGGGCTGTGCGTAATCTGTGGAAAGAAAGCAGCAAAAGGAAAGGCGCACTGCATAGAATGCCTGCTCAAGGAAAGGCGCAGAAACTTTGAGCGGTACAACACAAGGCGCGTGAAGACGGATTTCTCCGAGGGGCTTTGCTGCTGCTGTAACGAGCCCGCCCTGCCCGATAAAAAGTTCTGCAAAAAGCACTACGACATTGCACAACGTCGAGCAGAAAAGGCACGGAAAAGCCAAGACATTACAAAACACACGTGGAAGCAAGACAATCGCTTGATTTTCATCAAACAAAAGAAATAGCCTGCACCGCAAGGGACGCGATACAGGCTGCTCCATTGGAGACCTACAGATTACACCTCCAATGTAGCAAATCAGGGAGGTTATGTCAATGACGAATTGTGAGAAGTTGTATACGTATTATGCAGAGCATCCGAAGGCGACGACGGATGAGGTTATGACGGCGCTGGATTGGGAGCGCCGTCAGGTGACTCGGTACAAGCATCGGCTCAAGGCGCGCGGCTTCATTGATGTGGATCCCGTCGACGGGGTGCGGGCGCTGCGTCCCTACCGCAAGGAGGAGGACAGCGATCCGATCCACGAGTACAAGCAGGATGCGTATCGGCAGGCAGCCGATGCCTGCCTCGATCGGATGCACGCGCTGGAGACGACGATTCCGCAGATGATCGAGCTTATCCGCGAGCTTCGGATGATCTTGAAAGAGATCACCGCAATATAGGGAGGTACAGCATGGCAAAACAGACACTTTTCGATTTGTCGAGCGGGTTCAACAACATTCTCGACCTTGCGCTCGACGACACGATGGATCTCAACGTCTTGGAGGATGGCTTGCAGACGATCGAGGCGGAGCTGACAGTCAAGTGCCAGAACGGCATCGGGCTGATCCGCCACCTTGAGGCGCTGCACGCGGGCATGAAGGCGGAGGCGACGCGACTCACCGCGCAGGCGCGGTTTTTGAAGAACCGCATCGATTCTATCAAGATGTGGTACGCGAAGAATCTTGACGCGATGGGCAAGAGCAAGGTCGCGACGGAGTTCGGCACGATGCGCGTGCAGAACAATCCGCACTCCTATCCGCACGAACTCTGGCAGCGCGACAAGATACCCCCAAAGTATTTCGACGTGGTGCCGGAGCACTTGGAGTTGAACATCGACCGCGTGAAGGATGACCTCAAGGCGAATGTTGAAGTGCCGGGCGCATGGCGTACGCAGACGAGGGGGCTGAGAATCCAGTGAACATCTATGAGAAGCTGCAGGCGGTGCGCGTGGAGCTGGCAAAGCAAGGCATCAAGAAGGGCAAAAAGAACACCTATGCAGGCTACAGCTACTATGAGCTTGCGGACTTTCTGCCGCAGATTCAGGAGCTTTGCCAAAAGCACAAGGTGACGCCAATTTTCACCGTGTCAAGTGACGGGACGTCGGCATTGCTGATAATCCAAGATACAGAGAAGCAGGATGCGAGCTTGGAGTTTTCCATTCCGATGAGTCAGGCGCAGCTCAAGGCGTGTCATCCGGTTCAAAACCTCGGTGCGGTACTGACGTACGAGCGCCGCTATCTCTATATGATCGCCTTCGAGCTTGTCGAGGCCGACGTATTGGAGGCGACAACAGGCGATCCGAAGCAGGCAGTGCAGCAGGCCGCGCCCAAAGGGCAGGAGACGCGGAGTTTCGTTGTGAACACGGACGCCGACCCAAAGACGGAGCTTGAGCGGCTCTGGGCGTTCGTCGGCTGGGATACGAGCGGCATAGAGGAATATATCAACAGTTATGCCGCCCGCAACAAGCGCCCGGCTAATTCCCTGCTCTACGAGAGGATTCTGCATGAGCAGGTTGCCTATATCAAGAGCGAGGCGGAAAAGGGAAATCCGCAGTATGCAGCAATGACACTTGATGATGGAATACCTTTTTGAGGAGGATGTAAAATGAATGTTTCTTTTTTCGGCAGATTGACGCGCGATGCGGAGATCAAGACAGGCAAGAGCGGTGCGAACTTCACGGCATTTACCGTGGCGACGAATGTGCGCGCCAAGGGAAATGACGGCAAGGCGAAGGCGGTCTTCGTCGATGTGACGGCGTTCGGCAAGACGGGCGAGACGATCTGCCAGTATTTCCATAAGGGCAGCCGCATCGTCGTCCATGGCGAGGTGCAGGACATCTCGGCATGGCAGGGCAAGAACGACGGCAGTCTGCACGCGAATGTCAATGTGACGCTGAACGGCTTTGATTTTGTCGATACGCAGGCGGAGAGCCAGCAGCAGGCGCAGGGGAGTTATGCGCCGCCACAGCAGGCAGCGCCGCCTCAGCAGGGCGGCTATGCGTATCAGCCGCCCACGGCACCCGCAGGGTATGCCGGGCAGGCACCGCAGGCGCCGCCTCCTGCACAGGCACAGGCTGCAGCACCTTGGGGCGCACCTCCTGCAGCTGCCGCGATGCCGCCCGCTGCGCCACAGTATCAGTCGGTACCGTATTGAGGTGAGTCGCAATGTTCTCCCTGAGACCTTATCAGGAGCAGTGGATTGAAGATGTCGGCTACGAATTTTCTGCAGGACGGCGGCGCGTCTTGGCCGTCGCTCCCTGCGGCGCGGGCAAGACGGTCATGACGGGGTGGATGGCGCGCGGCACGGCACTTGCCGGACGGCGCGCCATCTTCATGGTGCATCGTCAGGAGCTTATCGAGCAGACGTCTAAGACATTTACGGCGCTCGGCATACGACATGGCATCATCGCAGCGGGAGTGGCGAAGGAGTACGCATTGCCGGTGCAGGTGGCGAGCGTTCAGACGCTCGTGCATCGCTTGGGCGAGGTGCCTGCACCGGATTTTCTCATCTGCGACGAATGCCACCACGTCATAGCCAATACCTACCTGCGCATCCTCGGCGAGTGGCAGGGGGCGCAGGTGCTCGGCGTGACAGCGACGCCGGAGCGCATCGGCGGACGCGGGCTCGGCGATGTGTTTGAGTCGCTCGTGTTGGGGCCGAGCGTCAAGGAGTTGATCGGGCTGGGGAATCTCAGCCCGTATGTTTACTATGCACCGCCTTCGAAGTTCGACAGTTCGCGTGCCAAGGTGAAGTTCGGCGAGTTCGTCCAGAGCGACCTCATGGAGCAGATGGACTCGGCGGACATCATCGGCGGCATCGTCAAGAATTATCAGCAGTATGCACGGGACAAACGCGCGATCTGCTACTGCATCAACCGCGCCCATTCGGAGCATATTGCACGGCTTTTTCGGGAGGCGGGCATCCGCGCCGTGCATGTGGACGGGGAAACGCCGCGCAGGGAGCGGGCACAGGCAATCGAGGATTTCCGTGCTGGCAGGATTCAGATTCTTACGAATGCGGAGCTTTTCGGCGAGGGGTTCGACGTGCCCAAGATGGAGGCGGTCATACTCGCGCGGCCGACAGCGTCATTGACGCTCTATATCCAACAGGCGATGCGCGCCATGCGTCCCGATGCAGACAATCCGGAAAAGCGTGCCGTCATCATCGACCACGTGGGAAATGTGTTCCGTCACGGACTGCCCGACGAGGATCACGAATGGAGTCTGGAAGTCAAGAAGAAGAAACGTCAGATGCGCGAGGCGCCGATCCGCGTCTGCCCCGCGTGCTTCGCGGCGATGCCCATAGGCTCGCGCACCTGCCCGCGCTGCGGCTGCGTCATGCAGGCGCCGGAGCGCACAATCAAAGAAAAAGAGGGCGAACTGGTCAAGATCGAAGAACTGCGGCGCAAAAAAAAGAGGCAGGAGGTCGGGCGTGCGCGGACAATCGCCGAGCTTGAGGAGATTGCAAGAAAGCGCGGCTATTCCATGCGCTGGGTCAGCCGCATGGCTGACATCAAACATATTGAGCGAGGAGCGGTAGAGAATGGCAAACAAAACCGAGCATGAGATACAAAATGAGATTCGTTTGGCCGTGACACGAAAAAGCAAGGCAACGACGCTTTTCCGCGCGAATGTCGGCAAGGCATGGACAGGGAAGAAGGTCGTCTGCTCGGACGACATGATCACGCTGCATGAAGCGCGTCCCTTTACGACGGGACTGCCCATCGGCTTTCCCGATCTCTTCGGACTGAAAAAGGTGAAGATCACGGAAGATATGGTCGGAAAGGAAGTCGCCATGTTCGTATTCCTCGAAGTGAAGCGCCCGGGCGGGCGTGTGATGAAGGCGCAGGAGCGCATGATCGAGCATCTGCAGAGTCTGGGTGCTCGCGGCGGCATCGTTCACTCTGCCGACGAGGCGATCGGCGTGCTTGAGGAAAAGCCTTGAACTGCATGATGGGCGAAAGGGGGCGAGGGGTTGGAGTCACGGGAGTTTTTGGAGCTGCTTTATCAAAGCGCCGAAGGGTATACCTATCTGTGGAAATTGCCGGAGAAGCAGACCGTCAGCTTTTCCCTGGATCAGCTGGACGCCATGACGCGGATGGCGCACGAAGAGGGTGCCGCCTACCGTCGGGACATGTTTTTCTCAGTCGGTATATCTGCAGGAGAATATCCGTCGAATAAACGCGCGAAAAACGAGGACATCATCGCCATCCCTGCGCTCTGGGTAGACATCGACATCGCGGGCGCGGGACATACCGCGAAGAACCTGCCGCCGGACTATGCGTCGGCGCGTGCGCTCCTGCCGGGCGCGATCGATCCGACGGCGATCGTCATGAGCGGGCACGGCATCCACGCCTATTATGTCATGAGAGAGGCGATGCCGACGACGACGGATGCTGAGCGTTCCGAGGCAGTCGATCTCCTGCGCCGCCTGCAGTACGTCGTCCGCGCGAATGCGGATGCGCATGGCTGGACGGTCGACAACACGACGGATCTCGCGCGCGTGCTGCGCCTGCCGGGAACGATGAATTTCAAGGGAGCGCCCGTGGCGTGCGAGGTTGTCGAATACGATGCGGCGCGACTCTACAATCCCGAGGATTTTGACATATTGCCGCCCGTCGAAGAAGCCGCATCGAAGGCTGTGCGCAAAACAAAATTCGAGCGGCGGCAGACTGACGGCGACGCGAAGCTGATGCTCGCAAACTGCGCCTTCCTGCAGCATTTCCAGCAAAACTATAAGACGCTCCCGGAGCCGGTCTGGAAGGCCGCCTGCACGAATCTCATGCGCGGCGTGGGCGGTGAGGATCTCATCGTGCCGCTCGTCAGGGATTGGCTCGGCGATAAGTACAATGAGCAAGAAACGCTGAAGAAGCTCACGCACTATCTTGATGACTGCCAACCGCAGACCTGCACGCATATCAAAACGGAACTGGGCTTTCAAGGCTGCTCCGACTGCCCCGGCGTAAAATCGCCGTGCGCGTGGTCGCTCGGCAAGGTGCCGCAGGCGATCGCGAAGATTCGTGAAATTACGTTGCCGGATGTCGAAAACACGCTGAATGAGGAAATCCTTGGGGCGCTCGCGCTCGTCAATCGAGAAAACGGCTTGGAATATGCACGCTTCAAGGAACGCTGCAAGGGCAGGGTCAATCTGAATGATTTGCAGCGCGAAGTGAAGCGTATGCAGGCGAAGCAGGCTGGGCTCTCAGTGGTCGAGGGCGGCGCCGCAGAAGCAGGGCAAAGGCTCGGCGATGTGACGACGCGCTCGATCTTGCCGGACACGCCGCTCGATCTCATCGTGCCGCCGAATTTTTCCTACAGCGCGAACGGCATATACGAGGTGCGGATGACGGACGCGGGAGAGGTGCAGCGGCTCGCTGCAGGTGCTCCTGTCATCATCTCGGAAAAGCAGTACAACATCGACACGCAGGCGGAGAAGGTGCAGATTTCCTTCCGCTATTACGGCCGTTGGATGCACGCGGTATGCAAGCGTTCGGAGGTGTTTTCCGCACGCGGCATCCTTGCGCTCGCCGATCGCGGTCTCAATACGTCGAGCGAGGCGGCGAAATACCTGGTCAAATACCTGCAGGTGCTCGAAGCCGCCAACCCGGACATTCCGCTCGTCCATGCCGTGTCAAAGATTGGCTGGCGTCCCGATGGATTGACCGAGTTTGTCATCCCTTCGTCGAGCAAGTACCGCGTCGACATGGACGACGACGGCGAGCTCTCTGCAGCATTCACGCAGGGCGGGACGCTTGACGAGTGGAAGCGGGCGGCCGAGGCGATCCGATTTCATCCGTTCGCCCGCTTCGCCTTGGCGGCGGCGTTCGCCGCTCCGCTCCTCAAGATCTGCAAGAACCGCAATTTCATGATTTATTTCTGGGGCACGTCGGGCGGCGGCAAGACGGCGGCGCAGCGCTTCGCGCTCTCGGTCTGGGGCAATCCGAAGCGACTCATGAAATCGTTCTACGGGACGACGAACGGGCTTGAGCGCGCCGCCGAGTACAGCAACGATTTCCCGCTCGTCATCAATGAGCGCCAGGTCATGATGGGCAACAACAAGCAGGAATCCTTGGAGAGTCTCGTCTATATGCTTGAGGGCGGTCATGGCAAGGTGCGTGCGAGCAAGTTCGGCATCCGCAAGACCGCCACATGGCGTACGATCGCGATGGCGTCGGGCGAGGAGCCGCTGTCAAAGGAGTCGAGCATCCAGGGCGTCAAGACGCGCCTCATTGAGCTGAACGTCTATCCCGTACTGCCGGAGATGGTCGCCAAGATGGTCTATGCGATGGATGAGGAGCAGCACGGCACTGCCGGCAGGGCGTTTGTTGAGCGGCTTCTGCAGGAGGCGTCGACGGCGTATGCGGAGATTCTTGCGGCGCGTCAGGCGCTGATCGCAAGGCTTCGGACGGATTATCCCGAGCACTTCGAGCCGCACATCGACAACGTGGCGACGGTCGCCATCGCGGACATGCTTTCGAGCCTGTGGCTTTTCGGCGAGCCGTCCGAGACGGCGCAGCAGGAGGCGTACGATATGGCTGCCGCCATCATGGCGGAGCTGCCGACGAGGATCGAGATATCCGATACGCAGCGTGCGTGGGACTTCGTGGAGGCGTGGCTTGTGAGTAACTGGCAGCATTTCAGCAATGACAACGGTTATGAAGCGCGCGCCAAACTGTCGCCGGAATACGGCTTCATCCGCAACGGCTATATCAACGTCTATCCGATATATCTGCGCGATGCGCTCGATGGGGCGGGGTTTGCGTCCAACAAGTTTTTAAAAGAGCTTGCCGAGACCGGGCTGATCTGCTCGACGCCCGAAAAGGGCAGGCGAAGATTTACGAAGAGGGTCAGCTATGGTGGGGCGAAGATTCATGTCGTACAGATTCCACAAAGAGAGGAGCGCTTGTTATGAATTTGCGGGAACTATGGGAACTCTGTGGGAACTCCTGTGGGAACTGGAAAAATCGAGGTTTTGCAAGGGTTTGCGGTATATATAAGAGAGAGTTCCCACAGTTCCCTCATAATATATATATACTAGATGCATACCCTTACCCTATGTATATATAGGGTATAAGGGGGGGTATAAAAATTTATATATATATGTCAAATTTTGTGGGAACTGTGGGAACTATTGCCCTCAAACCCTTGCGGCTCTAAGGCTCAAGCAGTTCCCGCAAGTGTCAAAAATCGCGGTACCGTCGCGGGAACTGTACGCTTTTTTGGGAACTCTTGTAAATTTGGAGGCGTTGATATGGGATATTTTGAGCACGTGCAGCGCAAGACGGAGGAAACGAAGCCGTATGCGTCTGTTGCGTCCATGGTTGAGCGCGTCGAGCGACGTGCGTATGAGGCGCTGAGTCCGAAGGAGCAGCAGGCGACGGAATATGCATGTGTTGATCCTTATGTCGTGATGAGTCCGCAGGATTCGGCGCTCTGGGTCGTGGCGCTGACCAAGGCGCGGGAAATGGACAAGGAATTTTATGTGCGGCTCTACTACATGCGCGGACTCGGCACGCAGCTCGTACGTCATCAGCGATGGGGGTATGTGCTGCGTCCGCTCATCACAGGAGACAGCGCGAACGGATGGCTGAATCAGGCGGCATACGAGGAGGAAAAACGATGCTTAGAGCCATACGCGCAGCAGCTCATACAGCTCTTGCAGATGTTGGCGTATGGCAGTGATGCATAAGTGAGGAGGATGAACAGATGCGACACGGAGGACAGAGGAGCAGGAGGTTTATGCGCCGGCTTATGGAGCGTATGGCGCAAAAGCGATTGATTGCATTAGGGCGCGAGGTAGAGCGCCGCGAGAGGCAGAAGCGGGAGGTGCGCGATGGAGCTGATCGTAGATAATTTTGCTGGAGGTGGTGGTGCGTCGACAGGTATTGAGCTTGCGACGGGGCGGAACGTCGATATTGCCATCAACCACGACCCTGCCGCGATCGCAATGCACAGAGCCAATCATCCTGCGTCAAAACATTACTGTGAGAATGTCTGGGATGTTGATCCGGTCGAGGCGTGCGGTGGCCGTCCTGTAGGATTGGCGTGGTTCTCGCCGGACTGCAAGCACTTTAGTAAGGCGAAGGGCGGCAAGCCTGTCGAGAAAGCCATCCGGGGGCTTGCGTGGGTGGCAATCCGATGGGCGAAATTGGTGCGGCCGCGCATCATCATCCTGGAAAACGTCGAGGAGTTTACGACATGGGGCCCGCTCGTTGATAATCGCCCTGACCCATCGCGCAAGGGGCAGACGTTTCGGCGGTTTGTCCATGCGCTCAAACGATACGGGTATCAGGTGGACTGGCGGGAGCTTAGAGCTTGCGACTATGGAGCGCCGACGATACGCAAGAGGTTTTTCCTTATTGCTCGATGCGATGGGCGGGCGATAAGATGGCCGGAGCCGACGCATGGGGATCCGTCTACACTGTTTGTGACGGGCGGGGCATTACGGCCATGGCGGACGGCGGCGGAAATCATTGACTGGTCTATCCCGTGCCCGAGTATCTTTACCCGCAAAAGGCCGCTTTGTGGCAACACGATGAGGCGCATTGCACGCGGGCTAAAAAAGTTTGTCCTCGACAATCCAGAACCGTACATCGTGGACAAGAGGCTGGCACCGCTGCTCATACAATATCACGGCGAGCAATCAGGCAAGGAGGTGCGAGGGCAGGCGATTGACCGTCCGCTTATGACGGCAGATGCGTCCAATCGTTACGGGCTGGTGACGGCATTTATCAGCAAGTATTTTGCAGGAGGCTACCAAAGCGCCGGGGCTGATGTAACGGTGCCTCTGCCGACAGTGACCAGCATAGATCATAATGCGCTTGTTGAGGCATTCTTGGTCAAATATTACGGTCAAGGCGAAGGGCAGTCTCTTACAGATCCGCTGCATACAATCACTGCAAAAGACCATTTCGGACTTGTCGTTGTGCGCGGAGAGATGTATCAGATCGTGGATATCGGTATGCGGATGCTCACGCCGCGCGAGTTATTTAATGCGCAGGGATTTCCGCCGGACTACATCATCGACCGCGATGCAGATGGCAAGAGTTATCCAAAATCGGCGCAAGTCGCAAGGTGCGGCAATGCAGTCCCGCCGCCCTTTGCCGAGGCGCTTGTACGAGCTAATCTGCCGGAGATGTGCAATAAGAGCGAGTGCGTGAGTGCATAGACTGGATGAGGCGGATGTGTGAGGAGGAGGAGGAGGAAGATGAGCGAGGCGAATGCGAAATCCTATGAAAATCTAGCGAACGCCATCATTTTGTTGGCAGTCAGTGACTACCGAGCCGCAAAGAAGAGACTGCGGGGATTTCCGACGAGTAGAGATGCGCTTGCAACGTGCAGAGAGGTGAGACGGTTTTTCCTGTCGGCGTATTTCGGAAATCTGACAAAACTGGATGGGAGATTGCTGCTGGAACAGCTGGACAAGGAGGCGGAAGCTTGAACGACACGAAACAGGCGAAGGCGTATCTCTGGCGGGTGCGTGATGCGGAGCGCGAACTGAAACGTCTGGAAGAGGAGTACGAACAAGCCAAGTCAGATATTCTGCATCTCAAGGCGATGGAGTACGACAAGGACAAGGTCAGTAACTCGCGCATCGGAGACTTGTCGGACGCGATTGCGGCGTTGGAGGGATATGCGGAGCGCATCGCCAAGCAGTGGGACAAGCTGATCGCGTTGCGCGAGGATGCTAAGGCACGGATTGAGCAGATCGAGGACGGGCGATACCGTGATGTGCTGGTGCGTCGGTATTTGCAGGGGCAGTCCTGGGAGTGGATTGCAGCGGGGATGGGGTACGATTACCGATATACGCTGAAGCTGCACGGGCTGGCGCTGGCGGCATTCGCCACGACAAAGACACAGAAAGACATAGAAAGACACATGCGACCTGTGATATAGTATAAGCTGAGAATCGAGGGTGCTGCAGGAGCGGCGCCCTTTTTATATGCAGAGGTGAGGCGCATGACGTTGAGAGACTATCTGCTTTGTCGCAGGGCGCAGAAGCAGTGTAGTACGCCAGTGCGTCCGAAGAAGAAACACAAGACAGGGAGTCGTAGGAAAAGCGTAAAAAGCAAATGAACCGCCTTGGGGCTGGTCTCCAGTCTAGTTTTTTTTGTGGAAAGATACCCCCGGGGATGCAGGTACTACAAGGGTTCACGGGCTACACGGGTCTGCGAGTCCCGAAAAGTGTCCCGATGAAAATGAAAAAAAGTATCCGTCAACCCGTTAAATGGAGGAGTGGTCAAAATGAGGTGAGCGTGTGGCGAAAGAGAATCCTGACAAATTTATTTACAGTACGCAGGATGCAGCAGAATTCTTCGGCGTCCATCGCGACACCATGACGGATTGGGCGAACCATGGCGCTCCGAAAGAGGGGCGAGGAAAATGGAATATCAAGGCGGTCATGGAATGGCGATTCAAGACGGATTCGAGACCAGGCGAAGAGTCGGCTGTAATCCGCAAACTGAAAGCCGAAGCAGACCTGAAAGAAATCAAGAAGCAGCAGGAAGCTATCCGCCTCGCCGTGCAGGAAGGGAAGTACATCTCGATTGAGCAGACGTCGCGCGACCTTGCACGGCTTTTTACGTCGCTCAAGAACAAGCTGCTTGCCATCGGGCATAAGGTTGCGGTGGAGGTAAATGGGCTGGATCCCGAGGTCGCCGCATTGGCAAACGGCGTTATCGAGGACTGTATCCGCGAAGCTTTGGAACAGCTTGCAGAAGGAGGCGTGTATGGCAGAAAGAAATAAGGCGTTTCCCGAATACATCCGGAAAGCCTTTGACGCTTTTCGCCCGCCGGAGCGCCTGACCGTTTCGGAGTGGGCGGACAAGTATCGCATCCTCTCCGAGAAAGACAGCGCTGCGCCGGGGTTGTGGCGCACGGATCGGACGCCGTATCTCAAGGAGCCGATGGATGCTTTCAACGACCGCGCTGTAAAAGACATCACATTCGTCGCCGGGACGCAGCTCGGCAAGACTGTCATGGAGCAGAACATGATCGGCTTTGCCATCGCACAAGACCCGGGACCGATGCTCATCGTTTACCCGACGGACAAACTCGCCGAGTTTACGAGCGTGAACCGACTGCAGCCCATGCTTGAGCTGTCCGATCCGTTGCGCACGCGTTGGGACAAGCAGGGGAGTGAGCGGCTGGAACTTCGATTCGAGCAGATGTATATCGCGCTCGTCGGGGCGAACAGCCCGTCGAACCTCGCGAGCCGCCCTGCCCGGTATGTGTTCTTCGATGAGATCGACAAATTCCCGCGCTGGTCGGGAAATGAAGCGAGTCCGATCGCTCTTGCAGAGGAGCGCACGAAGACCTTTTGGAACAAGAAAATCGTTAAAGTGTCCTCTCCGACGCTCAAGACGGGAAACATCTGGCAGAGCTGGGAGAATGCCGGCGCACAATATCGCTATTTTGTCCCCTGCCCGCACTGTGGCGCTTATCAGGAGTTCGTTTTCAGGCAGCTCAAATGGCCGGAGGGCGCTACGGCAGAAATGGCGCGCTATGCGACCTACTATGAATGCGTGCGTTGTAAGGAGCATATTGACGATCGCCATAAGATGCAGATGCTTCGTCAAGGAGAGTGGCGGCGCATCAATAAGGGTAGTGGCAAAGTGCAGAGCGTCGCGTATCATCTCAATTCGATTTATTCGCCGTGGGTGACATTCGGCGACGTGGCGGCCAAATTTCTTGGGGCGAAAGATTTCCCCGAAGAACTCATGAACTTTATCAACTCCTGGCTTGCCGAGCCATGGGAAGGCAAGAGCGGCAAAATGAAATCCGATGTTGTCATGGAAAAGGCGCTGCCGTATGAACGCGGGCAGATGCCGGAGGCGGCGCAGCTCCTGACATGTGGAATCGACGTGCAGCTTGACCATTTCTGGTATGCCGTGCGGGCTTGGGGGCCACACTTGACGTCATGGCTTGTCGATTGGGGGCGTGTGGAGACGTGGGCAGACATCGAGACGGTCATCAACCGCAACTATGCGGACACAAACGGCGTCATCCGCAGCGTCAATCTCGCCTGCATTGACTCGGGATACAACACAGATGACGTGTATAACTTCTGCGCGCAGCACATGGACGTCCTCGTGCCGACGAAAGGCTCCAGCTTTCCCCTGAAATCTCGCTATAACGTGACCATCCTCGACAAGCGAGCGGCGGGATTCGGTTTGCGGCTCTATATCATGGATCCGAACCAGATGAAGGATTTCATTGCCTCGCGCATGATGATTGACGCGGGAGCGCGCGGAAGCTGGAACGTCTGCCGCGATATCGAACGCGAGTACGCCGACCAGATTTGCGCAGAGCAGCGCGTCGAACAGCGTGATAAGAAGGGGCGCGTCTCTGTGGTCTGGAAGAAGATCAGCAGTCATGCAGCGAACCATCTGCTCGACTGCGAGACGAACAACACGCTTGCGGCGGAGATCATGGGCGTGCGCTACTTAATGGAGCAGGAAGATGAGCCGCAAGAGGAAACGAACGGGGAGAAAGACGATTGGATTGGCGCTGGAGAGAATTGGCTTTAAGGCTGAGAGGAGGTGAAACCATTTGGACACGTTGGAAACACAGCTTGCTCATGTGCAGGAGGCGATTCGAGCGGTTGAGGGTGGGGCGCAGGAGTACAGTATCGCAAATCGGCGCCTTGTAAAAGCGAATCTCGCGACGTTGTATGCGCGTGAAAATGCGCTCAAGGCGGAAATTGCGCGGCGCGATGGCGGCGATTTGCGATTTGCTCAGATGGGGCGCTTATGATCGGGCTTTTGGAAAAAGCAATCGCGGCAATCTCGCCGCAGTGGGCGTGCAAACGCGCCTTTTACGCTGAAAGCCTGCGTGCCTATGAGGCGGGCGAGGTGACGCGTTTTAACGACGGCTGGGTGCCTGTCAATGAGGACACAGAAAATGCGGACAAACCGCAGCGCGATCTCATCAAGGCGCGGGCGCGATACTTGGAGCGCAACAGCGACATCGCGGGCGCAGCTGTCGGCGGTATCGTGCGCAATGTTGTTGGAACAGGTATCAAGCCGCAGGCGCGTACGGGGAACGAAGAGCTGAACCGCCGCATTGAGTCGCTTTGGCGCGAGTGGACGGCGGCAGAGAACTGCGACATCACGGGACAGCAAACATTTGAGGAACTGCAGGCGATGCTCCTTCGGCGCAAAATTGTCGATGGGGAAATCCTCGTCAAGAAGGTGGTCGCGCGCAAGGGCAGGCATCCACTGAAACTCCAGGTCATCAAGGCCGACCTCCTCAGTAGTTTCATGATGTACGCCCCCAAAACGAGCAACATCATCCGCTCGGGCATCGAGCTCAACGACCACTTGCGGCCGCTTGCCTACTGGATCGATCGCAAAAGCCCCGACGGGTACATTGAATACAATCCCGATCGCATTCCCGCCGAGCAGATCATTCACCTTTGGACGCGTGCGCAGCCCGACCAGATCCGCGGCATTTCTGACCTTGCGCCCATCATCAAGCGGCTCAAGGATACGCAGGATTACCTTGACGCCGAGACGCTGACTGCGAGGATCGCGGCGTGCTTCTCGGTGTTCATTACGACGCAGACGGGCGCACCGGGGACGATGCCCGGGCGCATAGGCAATGGTAGGAAAGACTCTGAGGGGAAGAAGCTGAGCGCGATCCGCCCGGGTATGATCAAGTATCTTGCGCCCGGGGAAAGCGTCGAGACGGCGAATCCGTCGCGCGGTCTTGCCAATGCGCGGGATTATGTGGCGATACAGGAGCGGCTTGCGGGTGCAGGGCTCGGCCTGTCGTATGAGCTGATGAGTCGCGACTTCAATACATCGAGCTTTTCGAGTGCCCGGCAGGGGATGCTCGAAGACCGCAAGACCTTCGAGCCGATGCAGGTGTTCATGGCATCACACCTTTGTGCACCGATTTATCGCGAATGGATGGATTTATGCGTATTGTCCGGCAGTCTCGACATTCCCGATTATTTTGAGCGCCGCGAGGCGTATCAATCGGTCGAATGGGTAACACCGGGCTGGTCATGGATTGATCCGCAGAAGGAAGTTCAGGCGGATATCGCCGCCATACAGAACGGCGGCAAGACGCTCTCGCAGTGGTGCGCAGAGCGTGGCTATGACTGGCGCGAGCAGTTGGAGCAGATGGCGCTCGAAAAGGAGACCGCCGAGGCGATGGGGCTGACGCTCTCCGTACACACGCCGATCACGGTGCAGGCGGCGCAGAGCAATCACGTCGAGGGCGCGGGCGGAAGTGCAGACGCCAACGACGACGAGGACGAGAAGGAGGATGCAGATGGCGAAGACAAAGACGAGAAACAAGAATGAGCCGCAGCGGCGCTCGATGTACGAGGAAGCGATCATTTGCCGAACGGAAGGAGAGGACAGCCGCCAAGCGGAGCTTTCGCTGTCGAGTGAAGAGCCGTGCCGCCGTTGGTTCGGCAATGAAATCCTCTCGCACGATGCGGAGGCGGTTGATCTCAGCCGCCTGCAGGAGATCGGCGTGGTGCTTTTCAATCATAAACGTGACTGTGTGATCGGGCGCGTGCTCTCTGTCCGTTTGGATGAGGTGACACACAGGCTGCGTGCCGTCATCCAGTTTGACGAGGACGAAGAGAGCGAGCGCGTCTATCAAAAAGTCCGCAGCGGTACGCTCAAGGGCGTATCGGTCGGCTACTCGGTCGATGTGTGGGAAGAGGTCAAGGCGGGAGCGACAAGCACGAACGGACGCTTTACGGGTCCGTGTGAGGTCGCGACGCGGTGGATGCCCTACGAGCTGTCGATTGTGTCGGTACCGGCCGATGCGACCGTTGGCGTAGGAAGAAGTTTTGTAGAGAATGGAGATGGAACCATGGACGAAAAGGAAAAGGATATCGTTGAAAGGGAGCAGGCGCCGGCTGTGCCGTTGCCGACGACAACGGAAAGCTCTGCCGCTCCCGATGCGGAGGCAATGCGCCAGGAGGCGGTGGCTGAGGAGCGTCAGCGCGTGCGCGAGATCGGCACGATGTGCCGTCAGTTCGGCGTTGACGATGCGAAGTTTATTGCTGACGGCATGAGCGTCGAAGGCGTTCGCGCAGCAATCCTGACGCAGCTCGCCGAGGAGCGTAAGGCGCAGGCGGTCACGGTGCAGGTGGACGAAATGGATAAGTTCCGCGCTGCCGCGACGGACGGTCTCGCACTGCGGGCAGGACTGGAGGTCGAGAAGAAGGCGGCAGGTGCGGACGAGTATCGCGGGAAGCGCATGCTGCGTCTCGCGGCGGAGTGTGTCGAGCGCGAGATGGGCAAGAGCACGCGCACGATGGACGATGAAACGATTGTGCGTGAGGCGCTGACGGGTACGGGAGCGTTCCCCGGCATCCTCTCTAACGTCGCACATAAGAGTATGGCACAGGCGTACCAGACCGCGCCGACGACGTATCAGCTTTGGGTCGCGCATGGGAGCAATTCCGACTTCAAGGACGCGACGCGCTACCGCTTGAGTGAGGCGGATACGCTCGAAAAGCTCAATGAGAGCGGCGAGTTCAAGGCGAGCGGCGTATCTGAGAGCATGGCAAAGACGAGCATCGCGACCTACGGGCGCATGTTCTCTATCACGCGTCAGGCAATCATCAACGATGACCTGGGCGCACTGCAGCAGCTCCCGGCGATCTATGGCGCAGCGGCGCGACGTATGATTAACAAGATGGTCTACAAGACGTTGCAGGACAACCCGAAGGTCGAGGGCAAGGAGTTATTCCATGCCGATCGCAAGAATCTGCACGCAGAGAACATCACAATCGATGGCCTGGCGAAGATGAAGGCAGCGATGGCGAAGCAGAAGAACATCGCGGGCTTGGAGTATCTGAACATCCAGCCGGCATTTCTGATTTGCCCTGTGGAGCTTGAGGTCACGGCCGCGCAGCTCATTAGTTCGATGGTTGACCCGACCAAGGCGAACGCGACACCGAACCCTTTTGCCAACAAGATGACGGTCGTATCGGAGCCGGAGCTTGAGGATGCAAAGGCGTTCTACCTCGCTGCAGCCGCAGGCGTCGCGCCGACGATCGAGGTGACGAGCCTCAACGGCAATCTGACGCCCGTTATGGAGCGCGCGGAGCAGTTCGACACGCTCGGTATCAAGTGGCGCATCTACATGGATGTCGGCGTCAATCTGCTCGATTACCGCGGCATTCAGAAGAGCACGGGCAAGTAAGGAGGATCTGAATCATGGCAAAAGCAGAATACATCCAGCGCGGCGACAACATCGACTACACGGCGGCGGCAAATATCGCCTACATGGAGGTCGTGCCGCTCGCCGCACGCATCGGCGTCGCTCTCGCCGAGATTCCGAAGGACGAGACAGGCGCGGTCACGCTCGTGGGGGCGTTTCGCTTTCCCGCAGCAACAGGCAAGATTGACGTTGGTGCGGAAGTCTACTGGGATAAGACGCAGAACGTCATTGTCGGCGCGTCGGGGGCGTCTACGGTGCGCGCGGGCCATCTGATTGCGCCGAAGGCACAGGCGGACACGACGGCGCTCGTCCGCATCGGCTGATGGGCTTCAAGGAGATGGTCGCGGCGGATATTTCCGCCGTGTTCCTGAATCCCGCGGAGTTTGGTGAACGTCATGATCTCAACGGAACGGAGTGCGTCTGCGTCGTGGAGGGCATGACGGCGCGGGAAGGATTCCAGCAGAGTGAGAAGTACGAAGGCTATGACGTCGTGCGTGGCGCAACGAACGTCGTGCACGTCAAGAAAGCCGACCTCGGCGAAATGCCCGTAGAGGGCGAAGTGTTCAAGCTCGACGGCGAAATTCATTATGTGCATTCGTGCGCGGAGAACATGGGGATGCTGAGCATCTGCCTCCGAGCCAATATCAGCGGATGGGGGTGAGGACTTTGGTTGAAATCGGCATGTCGCGCGAGAGCATCAACAACATCGAAACAAGTCTCTCTTCCATGCGCGGAGACAAGCTGCACGCTGCTATGGGCAACGCGGCGGCACGGGCAGCGTCAAGCGCAAGAACCGTTGGCAAGAAAAGCGTGCGGCAAATCTACACCGTCAAGCCCGCCGCGATCAAGAGTTCTATCAGCATCAAGCGCATACCGAAGGGCGCCGTTCTGCGCGTCGTCGGGTATCGGCTCAGCGCCAAGAATTACAAGGCGGCGAAGCGAAAGAAAGGCATTTTTGTTTCTGTCAAGAAAGGCTCGGGGGACATCGTGCCACGCTCTTTTTCCTACGGCGACAAGTTCATGCGACGAAAAGGCGCGGCAAGATTCCCCATCAAAGGGATCACAAGCCCCGCCGTGCCGCAGCTCTTCGGCAATGCGGCGGTGCGCGAGGAAATGGCGAAGGAAGCTATGAAGAAGTACGAGGAACGGCTGCGCCATGAAGTCGGACGCATCATAGGAGGGTGACGCATGGAAACACCGATGCAATGCGCGAAAGAGATTGCAGATTTTCTCAAAGAGAAGTTTCGCGAATATGGTGAGAAAGAGCCGGACACAGGCGCAGAATACAACGTCTATGCGGGCTTTCTGCCGCGCGAGGACAACCCGAAGAAGATGAGGACGCAATGCCCTGCCGTCGTTGTCCGTCCACTGCTGATTGAGGATAACGCGGAGGAAACCGTCACGAAGATGGCGGTTTACGCTGTCACGTATGACGATGACATGAAATTCGGCAGCGAATCCCTCTATCACGTCCTGCAATTCATCCGCTTCCATCTGCTCACGAACAATCCGATTCGAAAACGGTTTGAAATCAATCTCAGGGACAGCGAGACGATGGAGACATACATTCCCGACGAACAGCCATATCCGTTTTGGCAGGGGCGGCTAGATTTCGCTGTTTATCTTGAGCAGCCGAGCCGCAGCCCGCTTGCCGGGAGAACCATCTAGGAGGTGCATTATGGCAAAAGCATGGAAAACGGACGACGAGCAGGAGAACACGCTTGTCGCTGAAAATGTAGAAACGCCCGAAGAAGCGGCGGACGTTGATTCTTCCGTTCCGAATACGGAGGCGGCAAAAGAGTCGGTGAATCTCTCGCCAAAAGGCGAAACAGCAGACGCACCGAAAGAGTCGGCGAATCTTGCGGAAAAGGTCATCTATGTGGGACCGTCCGTGCGCGGCACGATGCTTCACACCTTCGCCGTCTTTTCCGACGGCGTTCCCGCAGAATATCGCGGGCATCCGACGCTCAAGCATCTGTTCGTCGCGCCTGAGCGGCTGGACGAGACACGCGCGGAAATCGCCCGCACAGGCTCCTTGCGCAATACGTGTTACAAACGCGCAAGTGAAGAAATGAAATCGAAGGAGGCAGAATAATTATGGCGTATTTTCATGGCGCAAAAGTCAGGGAAATCCCGACATCTATCATCCCGCCAGTCAATACCACGGCGGGACTTCCCGTTGTATGGGGCACGGCGCCCGTACATCTCACGAAAGACCCGCAGAAGAATGTCAACAAGCCCGTGATCTGCTACGACTGGGCAGAGGCGGTGCGTGCGTTCGGCTACAGCGCAGACTGGGACAGCTTCACGCTCTCCGAGGTCATGTACGCAGAGTTCAAGCTGTACGCTGTCAAGCCGATCATCTTCATCAATGTGCTCGACCCGAAGAAGCACAAGGAGAGCAAGAAGGACACGGAAGGGCGCAAGGTGAACGGGGCGCATGAAGTCGTCATCGAAGATACCGTGCTCATCCCTACGCTCAAGGTCAAGGCGACGGCTCTTTCCGATCCCGCCAAGCTCGATACGGACTATGCGGCGGCCTACGACGACGACGGGCGGCTCATCATCACGCTGATCGAGGGCGGCGCACTCTTCGGCAAAACGGAAATCTTCACGGAGTATGACCGTGTGGATGCCACGAAGGTCAAGAAGGACGACATCATCGGCGGCGTGTCGACAAGCGGAGAGATCAAAGGCTCGGAATGGGCAAGCTCCATCTACACGCTCTTTTCCCTTGTGCCCGGCATCCTTGCCGCTCCCGGCTGGACGGATGATCCGACGGTCGCCGCCGTCCTCAAGGCGAAGGCGCTGACGCTCTGCGGGCTTTTCCGCTGCATCGTCCTCACGGACGTGGACACGGGCGAAGTCAAGAGCTACGCCGATGTCAACGCATGGAAGAACAAGAACAACTATACGGGCGTCAATCAGGTCGTATGCTGGCCGTGCGTCAAGAACGGCGATTACGTTTTCCGCATGTCCACGCATATCCTCGGCGTCATCGGCGTCATGGATGCTGCGAACGACGACGTACCGTATGAAAGCCCGTCGAATCTCTCTTTGCAGGCGACGGGGCTGTGCCTCAAAGATGGCACGGAAGTCAGCATCAGTTTTGAGCAGGCGAACATGCTCAACAGTCAGGGCGTCATGACGGGGCTGAACTTCAGCGGCGGTTGGAAGAGCTGGGGCAACTATACGGGCGCATACCCGTCTGTCACCGACACGAAAGACTGCTTCATCAGCGTGCGTCGCATGTTTGATTGGCAGTACCAGACGTTCATTCTGACGTATTGGCAGAAGGTGGACAGGCCGCTCACGCAGCGTCTCGTGCGCACGGTTGTCGACAGCGAATCCGTGCGGCTGAACGGGCTGGTGGCGCGTGGATTCCTCTTGGGGGCGAGCGTCCAATTCCTTGAAAGCGAGAACCCGCTGACTGATCTCCTGCAGGGCATTTTCCGTATCCACAGCTACATCACGCCGCCCGTCCCCGCGCAGGAGATTGAGGACATCCTTGAGTACGACGTCAACAACTTCAAGACGCTCTTTGCGTAAGAGAGAGGAGGCTAAACCATGGCAGTAAACAAAGTCCCCGAAATGGTGACAGATGCAAAGGTATACTGGGAAGGCGCCGACACGATGATCGGCGTCGCCAATATTGATCTGCCTGAGCTGTCGTCTATGACGACGTCCATCACGGGCGTCGGGCTTGCGGGCGAGATCGACGCGCCCGTGAAGGGGCATTTCCAGTCGCTGGAGCTGAAGATCAACTGGCGCACGCCGCACGTCACGGCGCTTCAAATGTCGGGCGGCAAGCCTGTCAACCTCGAAATCTGGGCGAACATCCAGAACATGGACGGCGGCAAGAACGAGTATGACGACGACTGCCTGCGCATCGTCGCGCGCGGCAGGGCTAAGTCCTACGCGCCCGGTACGTTGGAGACGGGCAATACGACGGATAGCTCCAACACGATTGAAGTGCATTACTACAAGGTCGAGTACGAGGGCAAGACCATCGTCGAAATCGACAAGTACAACTACAAGGCGATCGTGAACGGCGTGGACTTCTTGGCACAGGTCAGGAAGAACATCGGCATGAACTGAATGGAGGCATAAAAATGGCAACGGAAGAAAAGAAAATGGACGAAACCTCGGCGGCAGAGAACACCGTCGAGGTCGTAAAGGCGGAAGCGGAAGTCGTTGATGAAAGCAGCATCGTGCATTTGTCGAAGCCCCTGCGCGGCAAAGACGAGCTGATCTTCGACTTTGCAAAAATCAAGGGAAGCACTCTTTTGAAGTGTGAGAAGAAGGCGAAAGAGGTGGACAACTCCATCGTCGTGCCGCAGCTCTCCATGGCATTTCAGGCACACGTCGCGGCAGCGGCGGCAGGCGTCAAGTACGATGAGATCATCAATCTTCCCGGCTTGGACTTCATGGCGGTCACATTGAAGGTGTCGCGTTTTTTAAGCGGTGCGGAGAGATAAGCCGACTCAGGCTTTCCGCGCTTCGCCTTGCCAAATACAGCAAATCGCCAATCGGCTACTTCCTTGATCTGCCGATTGGCGATTTCTATGAATGGGTGAAGGTCATGAACGATGAGATGGACAGAGAAATCGCAGCGCAGAAACGTGCGGCGAAAAAGCACGGCTGAAGGCAAAGAAAAACCGCCCGTTAAGGGCGGCTAGGGAAGGCGCTTGGGGTCGAGCGACGGATAGGGCGTCAGGGAGTCAATAAGCTCCTGCGCTTTCGCTTTGAGCTCTTCGAGTTGTTTGCGCTCAACGTACAATCTGCCGATGTCGCAGCTGCCATAACGCGCATGATCGCAGTTTTCGCAGTCATGGTAGTGCGGGTGTCTCGTAGCACCCCAGTGACATGCCTGCCAGGGATCTCGATTTGTTGCCGCAAACACCCAGATTGGCATGACACTCGCCTCCTTCGTACGCATACACCATTCTTTTTTCTTTATTATATCATAAGCGAGGTGAATCAGACAATGGCGGGAAGACTGATGGAACTGGCAATCGCCATCAAGGGCAAGCTCGATGCCTCGTATACGGCGTCCATGCAGAAGGCGCTCACGGAGGCGGGAAACTTGCAGCGCAGGCTCGGCGATACGAGCCGCGCCATGCGCGACGCGCAGAAAGCCGTCGGCGGACAGTCCCTCGGCGGTTTCTCGCAAAATCAGCGGCAGCTCCTCGCACAGCTCGGTTCCTTGAATAAGGTGCAGTCGGACTTCCGCGCCTTTGCCGACCTCAAGCGCTCCGTAGGCGCTATGGGCGCGAGCTTTGACCAGGCGAAGGCGAAGACCGCCGCGCTTGCAGCGGAGTTCCGCAAGTCGCAGGCAAGTACGGCGCAGCTCAAAGCGCAGTTGGAGCAGGCGAAGAACGCCATGCAGCAGATGAAGGGGAAAGTGCCGGCGGCAGAATACCGCGCCGCGCGGGCGGCAGTCAAGGAACTGACGGTGGCGTATAAGGAGAGCCAAACGCAGACAAGGGCGCTCGGTGCAAGTTTCGAGGCGGCGAAGCGCAATGCAGCAGGCATGAAGGGAATGCTGAGCGAGCAGAGAGCCGCGCTTCAAGCCATGCGGGCGAGCCTTGCAAATGCCGGCTACTCGACGCAGAATCTCTCGCAGAATGAAATACGCTTGCGCAGCGAAATCCAGCGCACGACACAAGCATTACGGCAGGCGGCGCGTGAGCAGGAAAGGCTTGCGGCGCAAAGAGATCGCCAAACGGCTCAACGAGAAAACCATCGTCACGCTCAGCAAAACCTTTTCAATGCGACAGCAAACTGGCAAGCCGGATTGGGCGCGGTGCAGACGGCAGTCTCGCCGCTGACGGGAGCAATAGAAACTGCCGCCAATTTCGAGCAGGCCATGGCAAAAGTTAAGGCCATTACGAGATCGAGCGACGTTGAGATGCAAAATCTCACAGCCACGGCCAGAGCCATGGGAGAAAAAACACAATTCTCCGCATCGCAGGCCGCTGAAGCAATGAGCTATTTAGGCATGGCGGGGTGGAAATCTGAGCAGATCATCAGCGGCTTGCCGGGGCTTTTGGACTTGGCCGCCGCAGGCGGAACAGATCTGGCAAGGACGGCGGACATTATCTCCGACGACTTGACCGCTTTCGGCATGAGCGCAGATAAAGCGGGGCACATGGCAGACGTTTTTGCCTACACCATCACCAACACGAATACGAATGTTGAGATGTTGGGCGAAACGATGAAATACGCCGCGCCTGTGGCGCATCTTTTTGGCGCATCGTTGGAAGAAACCGCTGCCCTTGCGGGATTGATGGCGAACAGCGGCATCAAGGCGAGCCAAGCGGGAACATCCTTGCGAGCGGGATTCCTACGCTTGGCAGGGCCGCCAAAGAAAGCGTCGAAAGAGCTGAACGCGCTCGGCGTAGACCTTGACTCGCTCTATACGGAGCAAAGAGAAGCCGCCGAAGGAATGAAAGCTCTCGGCATTGATATGGAGAAATTCGCGGACGGTCCCGGGAAAATGGGGAAAATCCTCACGGAGCTGAAAGAAAAGACCGCAGGCATGGGGCAGGAACAGAAAATGGCAGCTCTTGGCGCTATTTTTGGTACGACTGCCGTCAGCGGCTGGCTTGCCGTCCTGCAATCTTCGCCGGAAGACTTCAATGCGTTTGTCAAGGCGCTTGAAAACTCCGACGGGGAAGCCGCAAGAATGGCGCAAATCATGCAGAATACGGCAAAGGGCGCACTGACGAGACTGAAATCCGCTGTGGAATCTGCCGCGATCAGTATTGGCAGCGTATTCCTTCCTATGCTTGCGAACGCGGCTGATGCTGTGGCAAAGTGGGCGGGCGTGCTCTCCCAAGCCGCAGCCGAACACCCAAGACTTATCCAGATGCTCGGCATTTTGGCGGCGGCGCTTGCGACCGTCGTCATGACAGCGCTCACGATCAATGTCGCGACAGCGGCGTGGAGCCTTCTTACATCCACAGCGGCCATGGTCAAAGGCGCAGTGCTGGGCGCACAAACGGCATTCATGGCGTGGGCGGCCGCGCAAAGAGCTGCTGTAGTCTCTACGGCAGCCTCAATCGCCGCACAGAGAACTGCCGCCGCAACCGCAGTGGCGACGGCAGCCGTACAGCGGGGCGCCGCCACGGCTACGGGCTTGTGGACGGCGGCACAGTGGGCGCTTAATGCGGCGATGGCGGCAAACCCCGTAGGGCTTGTTGTTGTCGCCATCGTCGCCCTAATCGGCATCATCGCTTTGGCAGTTGCCAACATCGACAGCTTGAAAGCGACGGCATCCATTACGTTCAACCACATCTCCGGCACAGTGAGCGCATGGGTGGCAACCATTCAGGCGAAATTCGCCGAAGCCCTGAATAAAATAACCGAGGTATGGAACAGCATCACGGGACAGAGCCTACAATCCTCCGAGCTTATTGGAGCGATTTTCAACAATTTAGGCTTTGTGCTGGGAGCGGTTTTCGATGTTGCCGTGGGTATCATCGGCAATTCCATTTCTGTGATGATAAACTTGGTCACATCGCTGGCGCAAGTGATCGGCGGTGTAGTCAACATCGTCGTCGGATTGTTTACGGGCGATTGGGACAGGGCGTGGAAAGGCGCTGGGCAGGTCGTCGAGGGCACTCTAGGGGCGACGATCGGGACGCTCAAAACGATTGCCGGCAGTATCAGCGACGTTTTCGATACGCTCATGGGGAAATCTGCCGAAGTGCAGAAGCAGGCGGAGCAGGCAAAGGCAAGCCAAGACGTTGTCGCGGCGGGTAGGAACGCACTGCCGCAGATCAATGCGGACTACCTGCCCGACGAAGGCATGATGCAGACCGCTGCAGCTGCACAGCAGACCTCGCAGGCGACCGCCGAGGCGGCGACGCATGCGCAGGAGCTTTCTGCCAACGTCCAGCAGACGGGACAGGACACGCAAGCGACGACAGACTACATGAAGCAGCTTCAGACTGTCGTCGGGCAAGTCCCGGCGCAGGCGGGAGCGGCGTTCTCCGACATGGGCGAGCAGTCCGCAGCGGCGGCGCAGGCCATCAACACGAACATGCAGCAGATTCCTGCACAGACGCAAGCGACCTTTCAGCAGCTTCCGCCGATGGCACAGCAGGGAACGGACGGCATGGTGCAGGAGTTCTCACAGCTCGCTACGAAATGCCAGCCGGGCGGCAACGCCTTCGTGCAGGGAGCGAACGACTGGGGACAGAGAGCACATCAAGCCATTGCCACATGGGCGGAGCAGATGGCTTCCACCGTGGAAAACAAGCTGTCGAGCGCATGGGGGCGCATCTCGTCACAGTTCAACGCGGGATTGAATGTCAACGTGACCACGAGCGGCGGCGCGAGTATCGCCGCAAACGCTACAGGCGGCATCTACCGCAAGGGCGCGTTTCTCACGACGTTCGCCGAGGACAGCGCAGAGGCGGCGATTCCTTTAGACGGTTCAAGCCGCGCCATATCGCTCTGGCGGCAGGCAGGCGAGATGCTGGGCGTACTGCCGAAGAACATGCCGGGTATCCTGCCACCCGACATCAACACCACAGCAGAGCTCGCCGCGCCGCCGACAGAAGCGCAAGTGGCAGCCGCGCCCGTTGCGCGTGAACCGTACCGCGAGGCAAGCGACGTCAAGATCGAGTACAAACCGACGATCACCGTTCAGGGTGGTGCAGGGAGCGAAGTCGTGCATCAGATTCAAGATATCTTGCGTCAGGGCAAGGACGAGATGAAAGCCCTCGTCCTGCAAGTCCTGCGCGAGCAGAAAATAAAGGAGAGGAGGACGTCTTTTGCCTAGTATCTATACGACGATTCAGGGCGACACATGGGACATGATTGCCTACAAGGTCTACGGCAAGGAAGCCTGCATGGCGAAGCTTATCGAGGCGAACGACGACCTTGCCCATATCGCCGTCTTTTCTTCGGGTGTCAAGATCGTCTGCCCTTCACTTGAACCTCAAGCATCGAAGATTCTGCCACCATGGAGGAGATAGCTTATGGCAGAGTATAAAAACCCGCTCGACGATTGGCTCAAGGAACTGCCGGAGAAAGCGGAGCTGTCGCGCCGCGCCTGGCTGGAAATCAAGTACACGCCTGCGGGAGAGGACGAGGAAACGGACATCTCCGAAGATGTCAGCAAATATCTCATTTCCATGTCCTACACGGACAACCTCTCGGATGCGGCAGACGATGTGACGCTCAACCTCGAAGACAGGGCGCAGCTCTGGACGGAAGACTGGTTTCCCGAGGGCGAAGGCAACATGCTCGACATCACGATCCACACCTACAACCGCATCAGCTTGCAGGACGGCGAGACGGTCTTTCATGTCGGCAAGTTCGAAATCGACGAGGTGGAAATCACTGGCTATCCGTCCACTGTACAGATCAAGGCGGTTTCCGTCCTCGGCGATTCGTCGCTTCGCGGCACGAAGAAAAATCAGACATGGGAAGAAATATCTGTCTGGAAATGCGCCGCCGATATTTGCGAGCGCAACGGACTCTCGCTTCTCTGGGATTGCGACGAAAATCCGAACCTCGACCATGTGGAGCAGGCAGATGAGTCGGACTTAGCCTTTCTCCTGAAAATCTGCAAAGACCACGGCATGAGTCTCAAGATCATGGCGGAGCAGATCGTCATTTTTGACGATGCGAAGTACGAGGCGCAGGCGCCCATCATCACGGTGTATAAGCCGGGCATAAAAGCTGAACTGGATGAGAATACGATGCCGCTGCGCTGGCTCACGGGCTACGGTCTGCGCTCCAAGACGCGCGACACTTACTGGAAATGTCATGTGAAATACCAAAAAGGCGAGGAAAAGGAAGTCATCGAAGGGGAGTTTGCCGCACCCGACCGGGAGAAGGGGCGCGTCCTCTATGTGCGCGAACAGGTCGAGGATACGGCAGAAGCCGAACGTCTCGCGAAGAAGAAACTGCGCGATGCGAACAAGGAAGCCGTCACAGGCAGCTTCTCCACGCTCGGCAACACGAACTTTGCGGCGGGGACGGTTCTGCAGCTCAAGAACTTCGGCAAATTCGACGGCAAGTATCTTATGACGAAGGTGGAGCACAGCGTCACGACGAGTTACACGACGACGGTCGATATCAGGAGGTGTCTGGATGGCTACTGAAAGAAATGCGGGCAGCGCGGCACTCTCCGAGTGCATCTTTATCGGGCAGGTATCGGCGTACGGCAAGACACCGGGAACGGTCATCGTACGCCGTCCCGACAAGGACGACCGCACAACAGCTGAGCTTGCCGTGATGAGCCGCTGTACGAAGGAAACAAAGGATTACTGGATGCCCGACATAGACGAACAGGTGCTTTGCATCCTTCTGCCGAACGCCTCGGGCAAAGGCCCCGGCGCGGGCTTTGTCATCGGCGCGTTTTACAGCACGGCCGACCCGCCGAAGGAGCACGATACGAGCGTCCGGAGCATCCGCTACAAGGATGGCAGCTACATCGTGAACAACAACGGCGCGATGGAAATTCATGCGTCGAAATCGCTCAAGATTACGGCGCCGCGCATTGATTTGAACTGAGGAGGATTGAAGATGCCTGCGGCAACACGACATCATGACAATGACACAGGGCATGACGCCTGTCCGCCGCGAGGTCTAGCCTCGCACAGCGGCGACGTATTCATCAACGGCAGGGGCGCAGGTCGCGTCGGTGACACCTACCCGCCGCACGGCTGTCCTGTGCACGCGCCGCACAGCGGCAAGATCGCCGCAGGGAGTGCGACCGTATGGATCAATGGACGGCAGGCGGGGCGCATCGGTGATCCCGTTTCCTGCGGCGGCAGCGTCGCCGTAGGAAGCGCGGACGTGTTTATTGGCGGCTGATAAACGGAAGGGGGATAAGCCGTGGAAGTCGGCTATATGGGCGATATTGTCTTTGTCTCGTCGGAAAGTCGCTTGCTCACGCCGACAAAATACGAGCGCGAGAGCACGGGGAGATGGGCAGAGCATGAACTGCTCATGCGAAAGCCCGTCAGTCAATACGGCGGCCCCGGACTGGAAAAGCTCTCGTTCAGCATCATCCTCGACGTGGGGCACGGCATCGACGTGCAAGAGCAGCTCAAGAAGCTCCGTACCATGCGCGACACGGGCGCGGTTTTCCCGCTCATCCTCGGCGGCAAGCCCGTCACGCAGAGCTATTGGCGCATGGACAGCATCAAGGAGACGGAGCATTATTGGGCGACCGACGGCAAGCTCATCCAATGCCGCGCGGACATCGCGCTCACGGAATACAACGACAGAAACGAGGTCGAGGAAACGAGTCTGGAAAGCAAGTACGGCAAGAAGGCGGACGATGAGAACGGCACGGCAGGAGGCGGCTGATATGGTCTATCTGATCAAGGGGAGCGTTGGGGCAGAAGTAGA
Organism: Selenomonas sputigena; assembly: GCF_026015965.1. Classification (NCBI taxonomy): domain Bacteria; kingdom Bacillati; phylum Bacillota; class Negativicutes; order Selenomonadales; family Selenomonadaceae; genus Selenomonas; species Selenomonas sputigena. The sequence continues at coordinate 680,824 of NZ_CP110383.1, forward strand.
CTTCGCGCCCGCTACTGTCGTCGAGGAGGTTATTCAGAACGTCCGTACGCTCCTTGCGACGATGAAGTTTTCCGTGCCGATGGATCGCGATTTTGGTATTGACGGTACAGTGATCGACCGCCCCATCAATCTTGCTAAGGCGAGGCTGAGCAGCGAGATATTTCGTGCCGTGCGCCGCTATGAGCCGAGGGCGATCGTTGAATCCATCGAGTTTGAAGGCGCGGAAAGCGGGCGGCTGACGCCGATCGTGAAGGTGAGCGTTCGCGCATAAAATCTTGGGAGGTGAAGCGAAATGAAAATCAAGGACTTGGCAAAACTGACATTCGTTGACGCCGATCCGCAGGAAATGGAAATCCACATCTTGACGACGGTCGAAGGCCTCTTGAAGCGGAAACTCGCGCGAGCCGATCCGCTGCGACTGTTCCTCTTGAGTGTTGAAGCGCTGCTCATTCAGCAGCGCCTTTTGTTTGACCAAATGGCGAAAATGAACCTTTTGGCGTATACCAAAGGCGACTATCTTGACCATATCGGCATCCTCGTCGGCGCGAATCGTCTGCCTGCGAGTCCTGCCAAAGCGACGATGAAGCTCACGCTGTCGGCGGTGCGCGATCAGGCGGTGATTCTCCCGAAAGGCGCACGGATCACGGCAGGCGACAATATCTATTTCGCACTCGACGAAGCTGCCATCATTCCCGCAGGAAGCCTCGCTGTCAGGGCGGCGGCGACCTGCACGGAAGAAGGCGAAAAGGGAAACGGCTACCTGCCGGGCGAGATCAACAAGATCGTCGACCCTGTACCCTTCTGGGCGGCGGCAGAAAACGTGACGAAGAGCGAGGGCGGCGCGGATACGGAAAGCGACGAAGCATATCGCGAACGCATCCAAGAAGCGCCGGAAAAGTTCTCGACGGCAGGACCCGCGCTCGCCTACGAATATCATGCCAAGGCAGCTTCCGCGCTCATTGTGGATGTCAGCGTCGACAGCCCCGCACCCGGCGAGGTCATCGTCTATCCGCTTCTGAAGGGCGGCGTGATTCCGGGTAACGAAATCCTTACGCTTGTTGACAAGAAGCTCAACGATCGCAGCATACGCCCGTTGACGGACAAAGTGAGCGTCAAAGCGCCCGAAAGCGTCAAGTATGATGTCGATGTCCTTTACTACATCGACCGCCGCGACGCGACCGAGGCGGCGCAGATTCAGGCGCGCGCTGAAAGCGCCGTGCAGGAATTTATCGCATGGCAAAAAGAGCGTTTGGGCAGGGACGTCAACCCGACGGAGCTCTACTACCGTCTGCGGGCGGCAGGCGTGAAGCGGGCAGAAATCAAGCAGCCTGCATTTACTGCCATGAACAAGAAGCAAGTTGCCGTCGCCGAGAGCGTCAAAGCGTCGTTCGGAGGGCTGGAGGATGAGTAAGGAACTACGGCACACATCGCTCCTCGACATCCTGCCGCAAAATCTCTTGAGAGACGAGCAAATCAAGGCGGCAGCACAGGCGCTCGACGCGGAGCTGCAAAAAATCACGGAAGCGACGAAAGAAGCTCTGCTCCTGCCGCGCTTGGACGAACTGCAGGAAGCGGTCATTGACCTCTTGGCTTGGCAGTGGCACGTTGATTTTTATGAACCGAACATGAGCCTTGAGACGAAGCGTCAGCTCGTCCGCGAATCCATCGCATGGCATCGTCTCAAGGGCACGAAAGCCGCTGTCGAGAAGATGGTGCAAGCCGTGTTCAGGGGCGGCATCGTTACGGAATGGTTTGAGTACGGCGGCGAGCCCTATCATTTCCGCATAGACATTCTATCCGCGCCGCAGATAACGGCAGAGAATACGGCACGTTTGCTCAATGTCATCAACGCCTCTAAAAATATCCGCTCATGGCTGGATGAAATCACCTATAGGCGTGACTTGCAGGATTCGATCCACTACGCCGCCGCCCCTACACTTCACGCGACCTACGAAATTAACCCGATTGTAGCGCGTGATGCAGATGCAACAGCGAACCTCCATGCGGGCGGATTGCCGAGCGTATGCACGGAATATGAAGTCTATCCCATGTCGGTGCAGGATGCGGCATTGTCGCCGCATGTCGTCATCGGGGCAGCGATGGCGCTCCATCAAGCACATGAAGTCACAGAAAGGAGTTAATCATGGCAAACTGGCAAAGCGGGCAGCTCACGAAAGCGGGGCGCGACCTGCAAATCAAAGTGGAGGCGGGACAATGCAAGCTTGAACTGACGAAAATCAAGCTCGGCGACGGCACAGAGGACATCGGCGCGATTGACGCCCTGACCGATCTCGTCGGGCCGAAAGCCGTTTTTGACATCAGCAGCGTCGTCGCGAAAGACGGCATGTGCACCGTGACGGGCGTCATCTCCTCGTCCAACGTCACGGCGGCGTTTTATGCAAGGGAGTGGGGGCTTTTTGCCAAAGACCCCGACAAGGGTGAAATCCTCTACATGATCTCGCTCGACCCGAATCCCGAGAGCATCCCGCCGAAGACCGCCGCCTTGAAACAAGCGGCGACGTACGCAATGAACATTGTCGTCTCCAATGCGACGCATATCGAGGTGCGCATCGACCCTGCGGGGCTGGTCAACGCCTCCATGCTCGCGAATGGCGCAGGACTCGTACAGCGCAGCACGCGCTACGAGATGGGCGACATCCTCTACGATACGCAGCTCACGCGGCACGACCTGCGCCTTGAGTGCGTGCAGGCGGGCACGACGGCGGCGACACTGCAGGACCTGAGCGACGTGCATCTCGGGCAGAGCATCACCGATGGTACAGTCGTCTGGCGAGTTAAGCGTCTCTACACCATCGATGGCGACATGTTTGAAATTGACACAGACGGCGGCATCATGCCGACGGCAGAGCCGCACTACAGCGTCAACTATGAGCTGGATGAGGACGGAAATATCATGCCAAAGGCAATGTAAGAAAGGATTGGTGACACATGGCAACAAGAAACTACGTCCCGCGTGCAAATGGGGAAGGCAGCATCGGGACGGAAAAGAAGCGCTGGGGAGCGATATTCGCCGAAAAGGTCGCAGTCAAGGCGCTCGAAGTAATCGGAGGTGGGACGGAGAATGATGCGCAGCCTGCAACGGTCGGGTGGGTGAAACAAGGCTTTGAGAAGTTATTGAAGTCTACCATTGAAGCGTCTGGAATAAGAGTGATGGTCGGTCACAATGCGAGCTATGTCTGCTTCGGAAATCTTTTCGGCAATCTGACCATCCAGTGGGGAACGCTGGGGTGGGATGTTGGGAAATTTTATAAAGATGTAGTGTATCCTATATCCTATCGAAAATCGTGCAGGACAATCGTTGCAGATACCTCTTTCAACGTTGGAGAAAATGGTATTTCGGAATTAGATAAAAGCATACATCTCTTAATTGATGAAGGAAAATCTGACCTGACGAAATGTAGAATAACAAGCTCGATGACGGACGTTGGGGCATTTTCCTATTTATCTATTGGGCTCTGAGGAGGATGACAAATGGCAGAGATTTTAGCCAAATTTGACGCACAAGGCAGACGCCTTGCCACAGTGCTCTTTGGCATTCACTACACGGCCGATGCAGAGCGGCAGACATACATCCATAACGGCTACATCCTCATCTCCGATGAGGACTACCAGCACTACATCGGTAATCGCGGAATGGGTGACAACGGTACGGGCTACATCCGCGACCCAAAGACGGGAAAGCCTGTCTCCGCGCCGCCCGCGCCGCCTGTGGAGGAAGAGCCACAAGAGCTGCCCGTCGACCAAGAACGCCTCGCCGTCTACGAGGCCATGGCTGCGCAGGAGGAACGTCTTGCGACGTATGCAGAGCGCATCGCAGCGCTCGAAGCGAAGGGGGGTGAAGGAAAATGAAGAAGTGGGCTTATATGATTCCCATCTACGCCTACCTTGTACGGCGCAAAACGTGGGCAATCTCCGAAGAGGACAAACAGGAGGGGCAGAAGGTCGTACCCGAGGTCTACCGTGACGACGTTGCCGCATACCTCGTCGAGCACGCGTAGGACGTGTGAGGATCAAGAAGAGCCGCTGTAGTGATACGGCGGCTCTTGTATTTGCAGAGAGGAGAGGGTAAAGATTGAATGAAGTCATCGTGTTCCTGCGTGAGCTTATCCCAACACAGGTGCAGATTGAATGGGGGGCGATTGCCTCGGTGGTGGGGGCTGCCGTGTCGTATGCGCTCGGCTGGAACGGTGTTTTGGAAGCGCTCTTGTGCGCCATGGTACTAGATTACCTGTCCGGTTTGCTCGCGGCATACATCAATCCGCACATGATGCTGGACAGCCGTCGAGGGTTTCGCGGCATTGGCAAGAAGATCATGATCCTGCTGCTCGTGTCCCTTGCGCATTTTGCGGATTACGCGACGGGGCAGACCATCGTGCAGACCATCGCCGTATGGTTCTTCCTCGGCAACGAGGGGCTGAGCATTTTGGAAAATGCCGCCAATGCGGGCGTGCCAGTGCCAGAGAAGCTGAAAAAGACACTCGAACAGCTCAAGAGCGAGAAGGGAGGACGCGAGAAATGACGCGCGAGGAGTGGCAGGAGCTTTGGACAAGCTATTATGCGTTTCTCGCCATCGCCACGAGAGTAGGATTTTATAGCGACGAACTCAAGCGGATGGAGTCGTCCCTTTGGGCGTGTCGTCCGCTGAAGAAAGGATGATTGAAGTGAAAGTGTTTTTGAACCCGGGGCATGCGCCGGACGGTAATCCCGATCCGGGTGCTTGCGGTTGCGGCCTCAGGGAGTGCGATGTGGCAAAGAGTGTCGCCGATCTCGTGGAGCACTATCTAGTAGGTGCGGGTGTCGAGGTCGTCGGCAATCTGCAGGATGACAGTCTCTATACGATCACAAGCACGGCCAACGAGAGCGAGGCGGATGTTTTTGTGTCGATCCACTGCAATGCCTTTAATGGAAATGCGAACGGCACGGAGAGCTGTGTTTATCCCGGCAGCACGCGCAGCGGTCGGCTCGGCAACTGCATCCAGCGGCAGATCGTGGACAGCCTTGACACTACAGATCGCGGGCTCAAGGATCGCCCCGGACTCTATGTCCTCAAGCACACTGACATGCCCGCCGTGCTCGTCGAGCTTGCCTTTATCGACAATGAGGACGATGCCGCGCTCCTGCGTGACAATCAGGACGACTTCGCCCGCGCCATCGCGCGAGGCGTGACGGACTACGAGCAGATGCTGTGAGGCGACGGGCGAAAAAGGAGGCACGAGAGCCGCCCGAGCAAACGGAGTGGCACGACCTCGTGCGGTTGGACGCCATGCAAGATTTTGCCGCATGGCTGTCCGAGCCGCGGCAGGGTTGGTCAATAGACGCCTGCAGAGGGAGAGCTGCTGCGGGCGCATCGGTATGGGCGGTGCATCGTCGTCGCCTGGGACGAGCGCAGGGGAGCGACAGTCTGCCCAAGGGCGGTCATGGTGCTCTGGTATGCGTTTGTGTTTGATGCGTCGTTAAACCCTAATAACGACAATTTTGAAACTTGTAACAAATAATAACCAAATTATCGTTATTTTGGTTATTGCAACCTGTAAGTATGTTTTACATGTTCACCGTAAAAGTTGAAAGTTTCAAGGGAAAGAACAGAGAGGAGTAAAAAAATCATGAGCAAGTGGACGGACATCAGGGACAACATTGTCAAGGAGCTTAATGTTGATCGTGTCACAGAGGACGTCAAGCAGCGTGTGACTCGCGCGATCTTGAGCGAGGGCGTGCCGCTGGTCGAGCAGGCCGTGGACAAGTTTGTGGCGCAGATCAAAGAGCAGTCCAAGGAGGAGCATGGCTGGTGCTACTGGCGTGACGCTGTAGTATTGCCGACGGTCATGCAGGGAGCAGTGTGGCTGGTCAAGATGGTTCTGACCAAGACGCTCGCGCCGACGGAACAGGCGTAAGGCAATCGCAACGGCCCCGAGGCTTTGGCTTTGGGGCCGTTTTTTATTTGGGGTAGTTGACAGAATATTGAGATTGGACTATAATAAAAATGCAAGACAGCTCGCCTAGAAGCGGGCTGGTCGCCTCGTAGAGGCGCGGATTAGAATAGCGAAATAAAAATGGTGTCTATTGCAAATGAGTGGGAACACTCAAACGGGCGGAGACGCCAGCAAAAATGGAGAGTGTCGAAAAGGCCTCTCCATTTTTGCTTTTTATTTTTACAAAAAGTTAAAAAGCCTCTTGACATATCAATGATTTATATGCTAGCATATATATGCTAGCATATAAATAGGGAGGGCTTAAGATGGCAAAATATGATGTTGTTTGCAGCTGTGGGCACGAAGAAACTATCGTGCTTTACGGAAAGTCTTCAGAGCGTGAACGGAAAATTGAATGGCTGGAAAATTACGGGCTTTGCAGTGAATGTTACAAAGCCCAAATGCAGAAACATGAGGAGACCAGTAGAAAAGAACGCAAAGAAGCATTTAATCTTCCCACGCTTGAAGGGTCGCCCAAGCAAGTGGCTTGGGCGGAGAAGATTCGTGATGGTTTTTTTAAGGATTGGGAAAAGCTCGGGCCGCAAAAAGACCCGCGCGCTGAAAAATTCGTCAACTGGCTGAAAAACCAGACAGAAGCGAGGTTTTGGATTGATAATAGAGAGAAGTCAATCCGTGAATTGGTAAAAGAATGGGCGGAAAACGAAAGTAAAATATATGCTGTTGAAGAATCCAAAGAACTGGAAGCCGCCGCAAAAGAGGAGGCTTCCATATATCCGGAGAACGAGCAGACAAAAGATATAGCAGAGATCTGCCACAAGGGCGAGTTTATAGAAATAAAATCGCCAAAAAACGACATTATCATAGAAACCGCAAGAGCGGCAGGATATAAATGGGACGGTGAGAAGGCTCGGTGGTGCATGAAAGTGACGGCGACAAGGGGACGAGTAGAAGACCGCATCGCAGAAATCGGGAATCTCCTGCTGAATGCGGGCGTCCCTATCTGCATATATGATGAGGAAGTACGAGAGAAAGCCGTCAGGGGAGAGTTTGAGCCACAAAAACATAAGTGGATACTAAAGAGCGGGGATGAAGAAGTAGAGATATATTGGCGCACCAGAGAATATAGCCTCTATGATGAGGCAAAGCGCCTGCCGCACGCGAAATATCGCGAAGGCACTATGCGCGTGCCATCACGGTATTTTGCGGAGATACGGGAGTTTGTGAAACTCTACGATCTCGGAATCTCGGAAGCGGCAGAAGCCCTCCTTACCCAAGAGGAGAAAGCGTATAAAGAAAGGATTACCGTGTCGCCTAAAAAGACAGAGAGCGACAGCCAAAGAGGCGATAAGTTGAAAGAAATCCTGGAATCGTCCCGCGATGTTTTGGAGGATTTGAGGGATGAAGATTGATATCCCGCTCTTACCACATCAGGAAGAGGCCGTAAACAAGCTCAAAAAAATAAAAGTCGGTGCCTTGTATATGGAACAAGGCACCGGGAAAACACGGACGGCACTGGAACTCATCTCAGCGAGATTGAACAGCGCAAAGGTGGACGCTGCACTCTGGCTTTGTCCGTGCAGCGTTAAAAGGAACTTGCGGGAAGACCTCGCTTATTACTGCGGGGAATTTCCGCAAGATATTATTGTGCGTGGGATAGAAAGTCTATCATCCGCCGACTTGCTCTACATGAAGCTGTTGGAGCTGGTAAAACGATACCGCGTGTTTTTGGTGGTGGATGAAAGCAATCTCACCAAAAATAAAGACGCGATCCGCACGCAGCGCGTCATCGAACTCGCCAGTCATTGCGAGTATAAGCTTATTTTGAATGGCACGCCGATCTCAAAGAATGAGGCGGACATGTTCGCTCAATGGTACATATTGGACTGGCGAATTCTTGGGTATCAAAGCTTTTATAGCTTTGCGGCAAACCATTTGGAATACCGAAGAATTCGATTGCCAAGTGGACGTGAGATCGTGGACTACAATCGAATCGAAGCGGTGCTGAATACAGACTACCTGTCAGAGAAAATAGCACCGTATACTTATCAGGTAAAAAAGGCGGAATGCCTTGAATTACCTGATAAAAAATATTTTGGGGAACCATTTTCTTTAGATGAAACGCAGATGGAAGAGTATAGGGAGGTGAAACTGGCATATCTTGAATATGTCGATGAAATTCGCTCGGAAACAATATACAAGCTATTTGCGGCATTACAGCATATTGTATCTGGGCGGCGGATTCTGACCAGTCCGCAAGAACGGATGGTAACAGAAGCGATGATGCCTGATGAAGATAATCCTCGCCTTTGGGCATTGAAGAATCTGTTACAGAGAGAAATAGGGGATGAAAAGGTTCTGATTTTCTGCAAATACAGAACGGAGGCTACAAGTATTTGCAAGATGTTGACGCAGATGGGGCGAAGCAGCGTGTTGTTTACGGGTGAGATATCACAAAAGAAGCGACAGGAAAACAGAAAAAGGTTCCGGGATGATATGCAAGTCATGGTCGCAAATAAGGCTTGCGGCGCCTATGGCTTAAACCTGCAATTTTGCAGAAATATCATATTTTACAGCAATGACTTTGATCTTGCGACGCGGATGCAAGCAGAGGATCGCGTACATCGCATTGGTCAGACTGAGGAGGTGCGTATTTACGATATTTACTCTGTAGACACCATAGATGAGTTCATCATGCGTTGTTTGTGGCGAAAAGAAAGCCTCGTAGAAGAGTTTAAGAAGAATATTGAGAAATGGAGGGACGAAATGATAAAGTACAGACAAATTTCTTCAGGAATAATGCCGGAAGAATTTTACATCAAACTGGGACCGTTCCTCGGATCGAGGGATGTGCGCAAGGAGTTTGATGGATATCCGCTCAGCAATGCGGATGATTGGACGTGGATTGTCGCCGAAGATGGCGATGAAATTGTCGGCTTTGTGTCCATCGAGCCGAAAAACAAAGTACTGCAGTTCAGTGCCGGATATGTCATTCCGTCGCATCGCAGGAAAGGTGTATACAAGCGGCTCATAAAAGAGGCGGTTAAGTTTGCGGGCAATCGGGCAATGGACGTGACGACACGAGAGTATCTTGTGCCACTTTTTGAAAAGGCTGGCTTCCAGGCATTGAAAATGAAGGGAAAGAAATGGCGGCGTATGAGGAGAGTGCCCAATGAAAAAGGTGTATCTTAAAGAAAATGTATATGAGGCCGCGCAGGCGCGGATGCGCTACATTTTCGACGAATTCGAGAAAGTGTTGATTTCTTTTTCAGGCGGCAAAGATAGTGGTGTCGTCTTAAACATGGCCATAGATATGGCACGTGAGCGAGGACGGAAAATAGGAGTACTGTTCATCGATCTTGAAGCATTCTATGAAAAGACAATTTCCTATGTCGAGAAGATGATTTCCGAGAATCTCGATGTGATCGAACCATATTGGATATGTCTGCCAATGGAGAGTCCAAACAGTCTATCGTTTCTCGAACCAACATGGATATGGTGGCAGCCAGAGAAAGAGCCGATCTGGGTGCGCCCGATGCCGAAGAATCCGTGGGTCATAAATTTGAACAATCAAACATTCCCGTGGTATCGGCAGAATATGCCCTTTGAGAAGTTTATTCTCCATTTCGCTGAATGGTATGCTCAAGGGAAGAAAACCGCGCAGCTCGTAGGCATACGGACAGATGAAAGCCTCAACCGATGGCGGGCAGTGGCTGCTGACAGCAGCCAGAAGAATATTTACAAAGATAAAGCATGGTCGGTCAAAATGGCGGAGGATGTATATAGTTTCTACCCCGTATACGACTGGTCGTCGGAAGACGACTGGATCTATTACGGAAAACACAATAAGCCGTATAATACACTATATGACCTGTTCTATCGAGCGGGAATATCCATCCATAAAATGAGAGTGGACGAGCCGTTTGGGAATGAGGCAAAAGCGGGATTGAGCTTGTTCCGTGTGATTGAGCCGGAGACGTGGGCACGGGTTGTTAATCGCGTGTCTGGCGCGAATTTCGGCAATATATACAGCGGGAAAAAAATTATGACCGCCGCGTACACGCTGCCAAAAGGTCACACATGGAAAAGTTTCTGTAAATTCCTGTTGACAACCTTGCCGGAGGAGACGGCAGACAATTATCGGCGGAAATTCATAAAATTCATCCGGTACTGGAGAAAAACTGGATGCCCGGTGCTGGCAGATGCGATCGAGGAAATCGAGCGCACAGCTCCAGGAGCATACGAAAATACCCATAAACCAAGCAATAGGGGGAAAGGCGACAAGGACGTAATCAAGGCGCGGCGCGTACTGGATGAACTTCCGGGACTGGATAGTCGACAAGATTTATGCACTTGGAAGCGCATGGCCATGTGCATCATCAAGAACGATTACGTGTGCAAGGGACTGTGCTTTACGATTACAAAAGACCTGACCTTGCGACAAAAGGCAATCATTGAGAAATACAAGAACATTTAAGGAAGGGTGATGGAAATGGCATATCAGAGTCCAGTGTATGGCGTGAGAGCCGTACCGATCGAAAAAATACGAGCAAACGAGTACAACCCCAACAGCGTGGCGCCGCCGGAAATGAAGCTTTTGTATGACAGCATTAAGGAGGACGGATACACGATGCCGATTGTCTGCTATATGGCAGATGATGGCATGTATGAAATTGTCGATGGATTTCATAGATATTCCATTATGCTCAAGCATAAGGACATCTATGAGCGCGAGGGCGGGATGCTTCCTGTCTCAGTCATTAACAAGCCGATCGGTGAGCGGATGGCCAGCACGATACGCCACAATCGGGCGCGAGGATCGCATGACCTTGACCTGATGAGCAATATCGTGCGCGAACTCGTGGATATGGGTAAGAGCAACCGCTGGATCATGCAACACCTCGGCATGGATGCCGATGAGGTGATCCGTCTCAAGCAAATCACAGGGTTGGCAGCGCTGTTCAAGGACAAGAACTTTTCCCGCGCTTGGGAAGCAAAATAAGGAGGTGCGTGTGCGATGGCTTGGCAAGATAATGCAAAAAGATATATAAATAAATACAATAGTGAAAAATATGACCGTATTGCGATTCGCGTCCCTCAGGGTTTGAGGGACGCGATAAAAGACGCGGCCAATCAAGCAGGGCTTTCAATGGCTGCTTTTATCACAACGGCTGTGGAAGAAAAAATAAAATCTTTGAAAAAGACTTGACGTATCGATAGTTTATATGCTAGCATATATATGCTAGCATATAAACGACAACGAATAGGAGGAGTCAAGATGGTAGAATTTGTTGTACACTACGGGGCCTGCAATGAGGGATGGAACGAATCATTCCAGTCTATCGATGAGGCCTTAGAGTTCGCCCGAGAAGTTACACCAGAAAGCACTTGGTGCTTTATTGATCTTCAAGGCGGCTTTGAGGGATTGCCCCGACCAAAATACGTTTTGTGCGAAGCAAGCAAAACGGGAGGGAAGTGGTACGTCGGCAAGATGCCAGCAACGGAAGCCGACGCAAAAAAGTTCCTTAAAGAATATATGGCCGTTGGACAGTCCAGAGAAAAGCGAGTGAGAGAGGCAATAGAGGAGGCGGAAAAAGACTTCCCCAAGACAGGAGATTTTTTGTATGATGCTTTACTTCTACACCTTCCTGAGATTGATGTCCCTTTGACGGAAGAAGAGGCGAAGATGCAGGAGAAAATCCTTGCACTGTGCAAAGAAATGGAAGATGAATAAAGATAAGCCCCGACAGTCTTCATACGAACTGTCGGGGCTTATTTCCCTGTCTCCCGTTTTACGTTATCGTCTCCCGTTCGTCTCCCATTTATGGGTTTTTACACTAAAGTATGATATAGTATGGATAGCGATAAATCGTGATTTCTTTGTTTTGTACCTAGGCGCATGATGCAAGAACTCAGTAAAATCAAGGGTCGAAGGGAATATGTATAATGATAAAAAATGATGTAGCGAGAGATATACCCATCATCCAGTGGTATCCGGGCCACATGAAGAAAGCACGGGAACTGGTGGAGGAGAATTTGAAGCTTGTAGATGTCGTTGTCGAACTGCTTGACGCGCGGATTCCAGCGGCGAGCGCGAATCCCATGCTGCGGGAGATCGTCGGCGACAAGCCGCGCGTCGTGGCGCTCAACAAGAGGGATCTGGCGGACGAGAAGATGACGAAGTGTTGGCTGGAATATTTTCGTGCACAGAAGCTTCCGGCTGTCGCGCTCGATTCTGTGACGGGGAAGGGCATGCGGGAACTGTTGGTGCTCATTGAGAAGGCTGCGAAACATCGTACGGAAAGGTTGGTATCGAAAGGTGTTGCAGCACGCAAGGCGCGTGTGATGATCCTCGGCATACCGAACGTCGGAAAGTCGTCCCTGATCAACCGCTTGGCAGGCGCGGCGAAGGCGAAGACGGCGGACAAGCCAGGCGTCACGCGCGCGAAGCAGTGGATCCGCATCGGAGCGGACGTTGATCTCTTGGATACTCCGGGGATTCTTTGGCCGAAGTTTGAAGACCGCGCGGTTGGACTTAAGTTGGCGTTTACCGGCGCGGTCAACGATGAGATCTACGATTTGGAGAATGTGGCGCACTTGCTCCTTGCGGCTTTGCGGCGCGATCATCCGGAACGCTTGCAGGAGCGTTTCAAGTTCAAGGAGGCGCTTCCAGAGACTACGGAGGAACTGATGGAGGCGATTGGACGCAAGCGTGGCTGCCTTTTGAAGGGCGGACGCATCGATTTCGAGAAGGTGCAGCATATCCTTCTGACGGAATTCCGCATGGGGAAGTTTGGCAAGATCAGCTTGGACGTGCCCCCGACGGAACCATCGGAGGAAGTGGACGGCGGTTAATGGATAGGGAAGAAATGACGATAAGAGAACTGGAGTGCCTTTATCGCGCAGGGAAGTGGACTGAGGAGCTGCAGCGGCAGTGCCTGTCTGATTCCCGCACAGGTGTGCAGCGATTGGTGCGTCGATGGGAGCGAGATGCGCAGGAGCGCGCCCGCGTCGCAGCACTGTACCATTACGAATTTTTGGCACGTGAGAAGGGCTGTCTGCTTGTGGCAGGCGTCGATGAAGCCGGTCGTGGCCCTTTGGCGGGACCAGTTGTAGTCGCCGCAGTCATCTTGCCGCTGGGTCTTTTTCTGCCACATTTGAATGATTCGAAGAAATTATCTCCAGCCGTGCGCGAGGAACTTTTTTCTGCCATTATGGAAAGCGCTGTCGCTGTGGAAATCGTGAGCATTTCAGAGAAAATCATCGACGAAAAGAATATCTATCAAGCGACGAAGCAGGGGATGTACGAAGCTGTTTCCGCCTTGCGGCCGCAGCCGCAGCATGTCTTGCTCGATGCCGTGCCGTTGAAGCTTTCTATGACGTCTTCTCCCATTGTCCACGGGGATGCAAAGTCGGCGTCGATTGCGGCGGCATCGATCGCGGCCAAAGTTACGAGGGATCGCCTGATGCTGAAATATGACGAGGAATATCCGCAGTATGGTTTCAAAAGGCACAAGGGCTATGGGACGGCGGAGCATTTGGCGGCTTTACGGAAGTATGGGCCTTGTCCCATTCATCGAAGATCCTTCGAGCCGGTTCTTTCGATGGCGGTGAACCCTTGAGGCAAGGACGCGTTGATGAGGCCGGCATCAAACGGATGGATTTCATTTTAGCAGGTGTTCCTTAGAAGATTACACGGAGGATTCGTTTCATGGCAATGGAAGCAAATGCCGCCAATGCTGCGGGGTCTTTGCAGCGAATACAGCGGCCTCAGACGACAGGATCGACAGATGCCGTAACGCGGCGAGGGGACGGCACTTCGTCCTCCCCTTTTGCAAAGGAGACGAATGTCTCTATACGAAATTCCATTGCGGATTTGTCATCCGTCCTCGGGAGGATTTCCCAAGGACAGGAGGATTCGGTGGAGGTTCTGCCCGATCACCTGCAGAAGGTGATTCGTAATGTCATGGAAAGCGCTTTTTCGTTAAGTGCGACCTTGGAAGAGGGATTGGGCAGTACGACGGAGAGCCAGCGTTTTTCCTTGGAGCAGTTGGGCACGCTTTCGCGCATGCTCACACAGCTGGGTGCACTCGCGGAAAAGGGCGTGCAGGTCAGCGATTTCAGTGAGAGCATGCAGACGTTGCTGCGAAATCTGAAATCGCTTCTGACGGCGCAGGAGGGTGGAAACTCCTTGGAGCCAGCCCTCTTGAATAAGCTGTCCTTCCAACTGCTTGACGCTAAGGCGCTGGAGGATTTGCCGGCAGCCTTGCAGCAGGCATTGACGGTTTTGGCACAGACGCAGCCGCAGCCGCAGCAGGGTGCGAGCGAGACAAGTTCTTTTGACTTTCTGAAGTCTCTTGTGCAATATTTCATGCCGCGGCTCGGAGAGGAGAGTGTGTCGCCGATCATGCAGGAGTCGGGGCAGACGATGCCCGAAGGCGACGCGGATGCTGAGACCAGTGCGAATCCACCGATGCGCGATATGAGTGAAGGCGGTGCGAAGGAAGTGCGGCAAGAGGCGGCAAGGCAGATGTCGGAAGCCGCCAATGAGGAGACGAACGCTGCGCAGAAGGAAGGTGAAGCGGTACTTGGGAAGGAGGCGGCGTTGAGAAAAGCGGCGACGCAACAGCCCCAACGGAATGACGCCATTGTGCAGCAGAATGCCGAGGGAATGGAACCTGACTTGTTGCCAGACGCTGAGGATGGCGCTTCGGAAACAACACAGCAGCAGAAGGTTTCAGGGCAGGCAGAGACTACCGAGGGCAAGGGGCAGACGAAGACTCCTCAGGAGCAAAGCGGAGCACAGCAGCAAAAAGCCCTCGGACAGGGAAATGCTGCCGAGGGCAAAGGACAGTCGAGTGAGCAAATGCTGCGTGGTGCGCAGCAAGAGGGAAAGTCGACGGAATCAGCGGTATCGCGTCAGGATGAACAAAGTGTGAATCCGCAGTCGACAAGACAGGAAGGCACCAAACAGAATACAGCGCAGGAAAAGTCTCTGCTGCAGGGGCGGAATCCTGCCGGTCCATCGACTAACTCATCGAGCAATACGCAGGGAGAGGCGAAAGCTTCTGCGCGTCAGATGCCCGTGATGCAGAATACGCCTCAGCTCATGCAGAGTCTGAAGGAGACGGCGTCATTCATGCTGAAGAATATGCCGCTTACAGAGAAAGATGCCGCCTTGCTGCGCGACTTTATCAACAACGGGCAAAAACTCTTGCCGGACAAGGAAGCGAAGCAGCTGCAGCTTCTCCTGCGCCTCAGTCAGAATAATGTTCCTGCTGCCGTCAATCAGGCTGCCGTGCAGAAGAATCTCGGCGATCTGCCGCGTCTCTGGGCATTTATGCAGCTCTGCGATATGACGGCGGTGAAGGACATGAAGGAGCAGCAGCTCAAGCGAGCGGGTAAGGATGTCGCGGAATTTGCCGCTTCGATGAAGCGTTCTATGGAAGGCGGCAGTCTTTTTCAGACGGATGGCAAGGGCAATGTGCATCGGTCACTGAATTTCATGTTGCCATTGTATATGGGGGAAGGCGAAAAACAGAGTTTCCCCGCGTATGCCAATGTCTATAACGAGGAGAAGTATTCGCCCGAGGATGGGAGCATGCACAAGGAAACGTGGCTCAGACTCTGCGTGCTTACAGACCATATTGGCGCCGTAGAGCTGACTTGCCAGGTGTACGACGCGAAGAGCCTCAACATGCGCGTGCTTTTCTCGGAGGCGTCCGCTGTGGAAGAGTTCAAGTCGTATATTCCTGAGTTCAAGGAATCATTTCGTACGATGGCATTGGAACTGACCGATCTCAAAGTCAGTATAGCGGGTAGTAAAGAATGATGGACACGAATATGGAAAATAAAGATTTGCCGCTGGAAGAGCGAGACGTTGCCAATCAAAGAGCTGTGGCTTTGCGTTATGAGCCGGAAAGGCAGCAAGCTCCGAAAGTCGTGGCGAAAGGACGCGGTTTCGTCGCGGAAAACATCCTCGCAGCGGCACAGAAAAACGCGATTCCTGTCTACCAGAACAAATCGCTTGTCAACATGCTGATGGCCTTGGAACTCGACCGAGAGATTCCGCCGGAACTTTACCGTGTAGTTGCTGAGGTTCTCGCCTATGTCTATCGCATCGACAAACGCCATCAGAAGCCGGAGTTGCCGCGGTGATAACGAAGAGACTTGGCGACCGAGGTGAGGAAGCGGCGGCGCTGTATCTGGAAAAGCGTGGCTGCCGCATATTAGAACGGCAATTTCGCATGAAGACGGGTGAGATCGACATCATTGCTGAGGAAGATGGGACATTGCTCTTCATCGAGGTCAAGACGCGCCATCCGACGCGCTTCGGCACGCCGGCTCAGGCCGTAGGACGCACGAAACAGCGGCGTATTTTTCGTACAGCCTTTTTGTATATGCAGAAGCATGGGTTTGTGGAAAGAGCCTGTCGATTTGATGTCATAGAAATCCTCGCGATGGACGAATCTTATGCGGTACGCCATTATGAGAACGCCTTTGAATTTGATGGTATTTAAGGGAATTTGATAAATTCAGTGATTCCTGAAGGGTTTGGAGGGAAGGCGCCTTTGTCGTTTGCGGCTGCATAAGCTACCAAAGTTTGGCAGAACGATGCGACAATTAAACTTGCAATCTGCCAAGCAGAGCAGCGGCAAGAAAAAATGCTTGACAAGCTGTGCCCTTTTGAATAGAATATTTCTGTATGAGTCGTAGCAAGCGCATCCATTAGCCCCGGAGCGCCAGCGGGCCATCATCTATGAAAATAATGCATTACAATAGGTTGAGGGAGGATTCGCATGAAGACGACATTTATGGCGAATGCAGCGAATATCGAACGCAAGTGGTATGTTGTCGACGCTGCCGGCCAGACGGTAGGTCGCTTGGCGGCGGAAGTCGCCAAGGTGCTTCGCGGCAAGAACAAGCCGACCTTCACGCCGCATGTTGATACGGGTGATTTCGTCATTGTGATCAACGCGGAGAAGGCAGTCTTTACAGGCAAGAAACTCACGGATAAGATGTATTTCCGTCATTCCGGATATCCGGGTGGCACGACGTTCACAGCGGCAGGAAAGCTCATGGAGAAAGCTCCGGAGAAGGTCATTGAGAAAGCGGTGCGCGGCATGTTGCCGAAAAATCGCCTCGGTGCACAAATGTACCGCAAGCTCAATGTCTATGCTGGTTCGGAACACCCCCACGCAGCGCAGAAGCCCGAAGTGCTCGCGCTCGACATCCGTTGATTTCTGGAAGGAGGAGTTTTAATCCATGGCATTAGTCAGCTATTACGGCACGGGTCGCAGGAAGACCTCGGTCGCTCGCGTTCGCTTGGTTCCCGGTGACGGCAAGGTCACGATCAACGGTCGCGATATGGAAGAGTATTTCGGTCTCAAGACGCTTGAGCTCATCGTTCGTCAGCCATTGAACCTCACCGATACGGTGGACAAGTACGATGTCATTGCTAACGTCAAGGGTGGTGGCGCCTCGGGCCAGGCAGGTGCGATTCGTCACGGCATCACGCGCGCCCTGATGGAGCTCGATGGAGAGCTTCGCCCGGCGCTGAAAAAGGCTGGATTCGTCACGCGCGATCCGCGCGAGAAGGAGCGCCGCAAGTACGGTCTCAAAAAAGCTCGCAAGGCCTCTCAGTTCTCGAAGCGTTAAGCAGCAAGAACCGAATAGAAAGTTACAAAAGCCCGCTATCCAAGAGATGGCGGGCTTTTTCGGTTATGGGTCGTGACCCAGTGTCGCATGCAAAGCATGCGACACAATAAACCATCTGCTATGCGGGTGGAAGATAAAGGGGTATGGTCAAGCGTTTTTGTAACGCGAGTGTCCAATCAACTTGTGTTGAATATCTCGATTAAAAGTCGGTGTGTAGAGGCAATGGACAGAATGGACAGTTTAGATGGTATGATTACATTTCGCGTGATGTAAAGAGAGGAGCGTTGCCGCTACGCAAATGATGACCGCTTTTAGAGGCGTTTTCCTTAAAGACTTGTTTCTTGGAGTACCAGAGTGACATTACGGAAGTTCCTGTGCCAAACAAGTTTATTGTTCATTATTTGAATATCATGACGAGGTAGCATTTACATTCGCAAAGTTGCTGTGGGATTTACTTTGGAAATTTACCGTTGAATTCGGCGAGGATTTATGGGGCGGACTGCTTGATCATATCTGTGTTAAGATGGATGGGATGGCAGTTGTTGCTTTTAAAGGCGGGATTGAGGTTGGTGGTGGACAATATGTTTGCTTTGCATGATTTTTATATAGTCATTTTTTCTCTAAAATCCTTTCACATAACAGACGAAGTCTTTTCCTACATTGAATTTCGATGGAGAATGCGCGGCATTTATGGTAGAATGAACATCGAATGTACACCATCTCATGGTGGTCTTGGCAAAGGTGTTTTGCTGGAACGATTTTGTATGTTCGACTTTTTATGTGTCCAATTTCATTTTACAATGGACTATTTCTTCTCTACACTTTTTGTTTTGAGTATTTCATACTTACCAATGAGGATAGATACGGATGGAGCTAAAAATATTCACGACGTTCAAGACAATTGTGCGCACGGGTAGTTTTACAAAGGCGGCGCGCCTCCTTAGCTACACGCCATCGACAATTACATTCCACGTTGCGCAGCTGGAAAAGCTCGTGGGTGTACCGCTTTTTGAGAAAAATGGACGGCACATGATCCTAACAAAGGCGGGCGAGGCACTGGTTCCATATGTGGACGAGGTGCTTGCTGCAGTGAAGAAAATCAAAAGCTTTCAATATGGCATCACCGCCTATCAGGGGACACTCACGGTCGGCGCACCGGAGTCACTGCTCTGCTTCCGTCTGCCACCCCTGCTCCAACGTCTTCATGCACATGCACCGCACGTCGATCTGCGCCTGCGTTCACTCACGAGCCGCGATGTTGTTGCGGCACTCAGTGAAGGGCAGATCGATGTCGGTCTCGCGTACACGATTCAGGAAAAAGATAAGGAAAGTCTTGCATTCTGGATGCTTGAGGAAAATTCCGTGCATTTCTATACCTCGGTTGATACAGCTGTATGGTGCCCAAACTTTCGTGAGAGGGAAATGGAGATTAACGAGATGCCATTAGTTATAATGCCGCGACCAGGTGAGATTCGTCAGATGGTGGATGATTATCTGCGGAAACAGTCGATCTCATTTACGAATATGATTGAACTGCGGAGCATACAGACCATCATCAATCTGGTTGAGAACAACATGGGAGTTGCGCCACTGCCAGATTATGCGGCACGACAGAGTGTCGCTCTCGGTCGATTGGCTGTAGCAAAGTCGGCTCCGATGGCCGTCACGTCATATTATGGAATACATCGGAATAAATGGCGCAGTCCTGCAATGAATCTTTTCCTCGAAATCCTTGAGGAGAATGGACACCCGGGCAGGGAGGAACTGCTGCGTTGCGAGGAGGATGCGGATGCAGCCAATCGTCGCTGAGGAAATTAAAGACTTTGATACGAGCCTCGACCGACTGTGGGCACGACGCGATCTTGTTGTCGTTGCGGCAGGGGCACTCATCTGTTTTCGCTCCATCTACCGGCGCGCACTGCAGATCGGCGCACTTGAGAGGTTCCGCTATGTTGCTGTGCGAGCAGAGGATTATGTGTTGGGAACGGCGGAGGACGCGATCCGGGATGCAGTGTCGGA
This sequence comes from Selenomonas sputigena, assembly GCF_026015965.1. NCBI lineage: Bacteria > Bacillati > Bacillota > Negativicutes > Selenomonadales > Selenomonadaceae > Selenomonas > Selenomonas sputigena. Next base: position 700,449 of record NZ_CP110383.1, read on the forward strand.
TGCTGCACACCTTCCTGGCACACGTGCGGTCGTGATCTATCTCTCTTGCCTCGACATCCTCACGCGCCCAGATTTTGCAGACATCGAGCGCACACTCTCTGCGGAGACGGGCTGCGTCGTGCGCTGTTTCTTCCGCGGGCCACTGGCAAAGTCGGACGGCATTCGGCACGAGACTGTGGAAGAGCTCATTGCCTCATTGCCGCCAGAAGACGGCGTGATCACTGCAACAGCCCAGCTGCCGCCGCCGATGAGCGATGCGGCAGGCGTGTCGGATTTCCTGCAGGAAGATGGCGCAGCGCATGTTCTTGTCACGCCGTCGGGCTGTCGCAATGCGCTCGTACGCATGGATCTCATGTCGGGACGCAGCAATGTCTATGCGCTCATCCCGCAGGCGGAGGACTATATCTTCGGCATGGAGGAGACCGCTGCCGCAGAAACCAGTGCGCTTGCAGCAACGGGCGCATACCATACGGTGCATCTTCTCAGTTCTCCAGTGCCCTCTTTTATGGCGATGGAAGCCGCGCCGGTTCTGCAGGCTGCGGAAGAGCATGGTTGCCGCGCATGTGCATTACCAACAGACGGTTTTCATGACGCCGTGTACGGCACTGCAGAGGCGACACTTCGTCTTGTGCAGGAAGCGTCCGACGGATGGCTGGAAGGGGGGCGGACAGTCTTTATCCTCGGGTACAGCCCGCTGCTGTTTGGCGATATAGCACAGCTGAATATCCCAATTGATTTTCTCGCTGCGTACGGCTGCGATGTGCGCATTGCAGGGCGCGATGCACTGACCGAATGCCCCGCGCTGGTCTGGCTGATATCTGCTGCCGGCACGTCTGCGGCGGAATGGCTGCACAAGGAATACGGTGTGCCTGTTGTACGCAGCCTGCCGCTCGGGAATGCAGGTTGGGCCAGATGGCGGGCTGAAATCGCTGCGACACTTGATTTTCCCCCAGAGGATGCCGTTGTGGAGCAGACAGTGGAAGATGTACATACAGATAAAATCCTCATCATCGTTGATCCGATTGCTGCCGCAGCCATTGTTCATCTGCTTCGTGCATACGGGTTTTGCAATATCTACAGCGCAGCCTATACGTGGGGCGAGGAAACTGCAGTACTGTATCGGCAGATAGCCGAGGCCGACGTACTCGTCTTTCGTACGGCTGCAGACCTGCAATCTGCATGGAATGCGGCAGATGTTGTCATTGCCGATCCTGCGTTGCTGCCTGCGATGGGGGAGAAGTGCCTCGTTCCGCTGCCGTCAGGCCTGCTCTCGGGCAGGGATGCCGCGGGAGAGGGGAGCGGCGTGCTTGGCGCGGAATTCGCTGCAGTACTGGACGCATTTTTGAGAGGTTGATATTTTAAAAATATTGAACTATCGTTTTGAATCTATTCAATTGTATTTAATCGTAGACTATGATAGTCTTTCCAACGATTAATAGTTTCGATACAAAGGATGGTTCAAAATGACACGAAAGAAGAAACTTGCTCTGCTCTTCGCATGTCTGACGGGCACGGGCATGATGAGCACTGCTGCTGCCGAGGAGCATCCGCAGACAGAGACGGCAGAGGAGCATCCGCAGACGGAGGCGGCAGAGGGAATGAACACCTATGATCTGCCCGAGACAACGGTGATCGGAGTGCGCCGCCACGCAGGTACTCTTGCGCGTAGAAATCTGCCCGGTGGGTTTCATGCGAAACAGACGAATTTTGGTCTGATGGGTGATCGGGACGTAATGCAGGTGCCGTATACGGCGCAGAGCCTCACAACGAAGAATTTCGATACGTTTGCTGCGCCGTCGGGCGACGTGAATCAGGTCCTCTCGAATGTGTCGTCGTTGCGTGTTGGCACCTCGCTTATCAAGACGGACTTCTCCGCGCGCGGGATGCTTGCGAACGGTTCGGCAATGTATCTCAACAACGTGCCGGGTTTTTTCATCATGGCATCCGGTCCTGTGACGAATACCATTGACCGCGCAGATGTGATGGTTGGTCCTGCGGCAACGCTTTCCGGCTCGGTGCAGTCGTATAACGGCCCTGACGGCGGACAGCCTGTCTCCGTCTATCTCTACACGAAGCGCCCGGAGAAGGACGACTTCACGCGCTATCGGCAGACAGTGGGCGGCTATGGGCACTACGGCAGCTATATCGACGTGAACCGCAGCGGTCTCGGCGATGGGACATTCGGCGTACGCGTCTACGGCGAGCACAGCGAGGGGAATTTCGCCGTAAGCGGTGCGGGACGACAAAAGACGAACCTCTTTGTCGATGTCAGCCGCGAGACGCCAAAGAGCACGACAAACTTCTTCGGCGGATACTACAAGGATCGTCTGCGCGGAACGGAGCGGCGCTTCCAGATCCAACGTTCCGCACGACAGGTACCTGGCGCACCCGATGCGAGCCGCAGCTACGATGATCCGAACCTCATGCACAGTGACTGGGACGGCTATCAGATCACACTCAACCACGAGCAGAGGATCAATCCGCATACGAAGTGGTTCCTGAACGCGGGTATGAACGACATGACGAACCGCCGTTTCATCTACTGGGCGCAGGTCACGATCGATGGGGACGGCAACCTGCGCGGCAATCGCGTCTGGTCGCAGTATTTCTACCTCAAGAGTCGCTATGGACAGATTGGCGTAAACCACAAGTTCCGCACGGGTGCGGCGGAGCACGATGTGACGCTCGCCGTGGATCGCTCATGGCGCGTGCAGTACAACAATACGCGGCGCGATGGGGCAGGAGCGCAGGTGTCGGGCAATATCTACTCCGGCATCATCTACAAGCCGTCGATCTACAACTACGACATCTCCAGCAGCCTTGGTCGGAAGTTCCAGTATCAGGAGATGGATACGAGCATCAACTTGATGGACAATGTAAAGATTGGTAAGTGGAATCTGCTCGCAGCCGTCGCGCGCCGCTATGGCAACTACCGCGGCGCTGCTGCTTGGAATCAGGTGTCCGACACGCAGTATGCGCCTACGTTCGGCATGACGTATGCGCCGACGGATCGCCTCTCGGTCTACGGCACGTATGCGAAAGCCACAACGCGCGGGCAGGTGGTTCCCAGCGGCTATGTCAACGAGGGAGAGATTGCAGAAGCGGTTAATGTGACGCAGAAGGAGCTCGGTGTCAAATATAAGTTCGGCAGCATGTATGCCGCGCTTGCATACTTCGATGTGAACCAGCCGAACTACGTCGATATTCCGAACCCCGCTGTTCCAGGGACGAAGTTCTACCGTCTCGACGGAGAGAACCGCTACCGCGGTCTTGACCTCAGCGTCACGGGCGCCACCGCGCCAAAGTGGAACGTATTCGGCGGGATTCAGTACATCCATGCGCGCCAGCAGCGGACGCAGGGAGGCGCAAACGACGGATTGCCGACGGACAGCTCGGCGCCGTGGAGCGCTGTTGTCGGGCTTGAGTATATGCCGAATGCGGACTGGACCATCACGGGGCGTCTGAACTACGTTTCGCGCGGCACGATCATCGGCACCGGCCGCCGCGAACTCTCCGTGCCGTCCTCGGCAGTATTTGATCTCTTTGCTAACTATCGGACGAAAATTGGGACGACGCCGGTATCCGTTCAGGCATCCGTCTACAACGTATTCAACCGCAGCTACTGGATTCTGCAGCCAGGACAGGGGAGCAAGCTGTTGCTCTCGATGCCGCGGACGTTCATGCTCTCCGCGACATTTGATCTCTGACGGCGCTGCAGATAAACATACAAGAGAGGCTGCTCCGGGACTTTTACAAGCATTTTGGGTGTGCCCCGTATTGTATTTATGCTATAATTTCAAATGAAAGTTTTGGGAATGGGAGGATGATCATGACACATCGGTTTTCTCTTGGCGTTCTTGCGGCGCTGATACTCCTTTGCGCCGTGCTCGCAGGATGCGGACAGGAGCAGGCAGCGCCCGTAAAGGAGCGCGTTGTAATCGATCCCAAGGGAAGAGAGGTAAAGGTACCCGAAGAGGTAAAGAGCATCGCCGTTGTACCGATCCCATGGGCGTCCGTGGTTTATGCTGTGGACGGTTCGGCTGACCGCATCGCGGGGATGCACCCGTCGGCGAAGGCGGCCTACGAGATATCCATGCTGAAAAAACTCGCGCCGGAGATGGAAAACATTTCGAGCGATTTCGTGGGAAAGGATTTCTCCATCCAAATGGAGGAACTCGGCAAACTGAATCCGAGCGTTATCGCCGTCTGGCAGTGGCAGGATGATGAGATCAAACAGCTTGAGAAGCTGAACGTCCCGACGATCGCACTCACGTACGGATCGATGGAAGCGCTGCAAAATGGTATACGCGTCATCGGCCAGGTACTCGGCAAGGAGGAGCGTGCAGAGTCCCTCATCGCGTTCCAGCAGGATACAATGGGATATTTTGACGGGAAAAAGGCGGCGCTTGAAGGACTGGAAAAACCGAAGGTGCTTTATTTTCACGATCCGTCAGATCTCAAGGTGTACGGCGGTGGGGCGCTCAATACGATGATGATCGAGACGGCAGGCGGCGTGAACGTGGCAAAGGATCTCTCGGGGGAGTCCATACCGGTCACGATGGAGCAGATCGCCGCATGGGATCCAGATTTCGTCATCCTCAGCAATTTCTCGCCGGTTCAGCCGGACGATCTCTACGGTGACCATCTCGCAGGGCAGAACTGGAAGAACATCAAGGCGGTGCGCGAAAGACATGTCTACAAGGCGCCGATCGGTATCTACCGCTGGGATGCGCCGTGCATCGAGACGCCGCTGATGATCAAATGGCTCGCGCAAAAGCTGCATCCAGAGGTCTTTAACGACTACCAGTTGGCGGATGATCTTCGCGCGTTCTATCAGAAATTCTTTTCCTATGCACTGACGGACGATGACCTCAAGTCGATCCTGCATGAGTGAGGGCACGTATGAAAAAGCGTAGTGCTCTCCTGTGGATTGCGTTCAGTGTTCTGCTGATGGCCGTCTTTTTCTTGTCGCTCGCGGCCGGACGCTTTGCGATCGCGCCCGGCGAAGTCTGTGATATTCTCATGCGTGCGGCCGGAGGTAATGCGGGGACGGATATGGCGTCGACCGTCGTCTTGGAGCTGCGCTTGCCGCGGACGCTCCTCGCCATGCTCGTCGGCGCAGCGCTCTCGCTCTCGGGCGCGGTCTACCAGGGCATTTTCCGCAATCCGCTCGTCAGCCCCGATGTGCTCGGCGTCTCGAGCGGTGCGGGCTTCGGCGCTGTGCTCGGCATCCTCCTCTGGGGGACAGGCACGGGGACCTCGGTCATCGCCTTTCTTTGTGGCATGGCAAGTGTCGGGCTCGCGTATTACTTCTCGCGCAGCCGCGGCTCCGTCTCGATGATGTCGCTCGTGCTCTCGGGCATCATCATCTCGTCGATCTTCTCCGCGCTCATCTCGCTGGTGAAATACTCAGCCGACCCCTACGACAAGCTGCCGGCCATTACCTACTGGTTGATGGGCAGTTTTGCCAAGGCAGACTTTGATAAAATCCAGATCATCGGGCTGCCCATGATTGTCGCAGGGGCGCTCCTGCTCGCGATCCGCTGGCGCATCAACATCCTCTCGCTCGGCGAGGAGGAGGCACGCAGCCTCGGAGTGAATCCCGCGCGCATCCGCAACATTGCCATTGTTGCGGCGACGGTTCTCACGGCGCTCTCGGTGACAGCCTGCGGCATTGTCGGATGGGTCGGGCTCGTCATCCCGCACATGTGCCGCCGCATGGTCGGCGTCGATCATGCGCGCCTCCTGCCCGCGGCGTGCTTCACGGGGGCGATCTTCCTCGCGCTCGTCGACATCTGCGCACGGAGTCTCCTTGCTGCAGAGCTGCCGATCGGTATTCTCACGGCACTCCTCGGCGCACCGTTCTTTGCCTTTCTGCTGAAGCGTACGCGGGAGAAACAGGGGGACTGGTCATGATTACGGTGAAGAATGCCGCCTTTTCCTACGATGGCAGAAACGAACTGTTCTCCGATCTCACATTCTCCCTCACGGCGGGTGAGATCCTTACCATTCTGGGGCGCAACGGAATCGGAAAGACTACGTTCCTGCGCTGCCTGCTCGGCATCCTGCCGTGGACGCGTGGGGAGTGCCTAGTGGACGGGCAGCGGCCCGATCCCGCCGTGGTCAGCGATGTGATCGGCTACGTGCCGCAGAGCCATACGCCGGCCTTCCCTTATACTGTCTTTGAGATGGTCATGATGGGACGTGCGCGGCGTATTGGCCTCTTTCGGACACCTGTGGCGGCAGACCGTGCACGTGTTGCGGAGCTGCTCGATCTGGTCGGCATCCTGCCGCTTGCAGACCGTGCGACGACCGAGCTCAGCGGTGGGCAGCTGCAGATGGTCTACATCGCCCGTGCACTTGCTGTCGAGCCGAAGCTGATAATCCTCGACGAGCCGGAAGCACATCTGGACTTTCATAACCAGCTGGTTGTTCTGCGCCTGTTGAAGAAACTGTCAACCGAGCGGAATATGACCATTGTCATGAATACGCACTCGCCTGAGAATGCGCTCAAGATCTCGGACAAAAGTTTGCTTATGAGACGCGGGGAGCATCTCTTCGGGCCGACAGAAAACCTGCTCATTGAAGAGAACCTTCGTCGGTTCTACAACATCGATTGTCGTGTCACAGAAACACGTATCGGGGATACGTTGCATCGAGGTCTATTGACGTTGCTGTAAAAAATCAAAGGGATTATTAAACGGAGGAAAAAGAGATTTCATTCGCTCTACTTAGCGGGTGGAATCTCTTTTCTGTTATAAAGAATCATTAACTATTTTCTCTTATCCTGGGTTATAATTTTCTTACTCAAACTTCGCAGATAAATAATGTGTTGTACTATGATGATGGTCTTGTCCTGTGTCAGCGCCTCGATTATCTCTGCGTATTTTGCGTGGAGGCAGGGGTACGGCTGAGACAAACAGCGCAGCAGAGCGCAGCCGATGCGGCGCACACTTGAAGGGCGAGGCCGTCCACATAGGCCGCGGGCGAGGCAAGGGATGCGCCATCTCCCATGAGAAACTTGCCAGCGAATACAATTCCGAGCGCACCTGCAAGCTGCTGACCCGTCGTCAGGACGGCGCCGCCAACGCCCGCGTCCGCCATCGGCAGATAGCGCAGAACAATACCTGTCGAAATGGGAATCACCGTGCCGTTGCCAATCCCGAGAACAAACAACGCGAAGAGGACAAAGGGAATTGCAGTAGACAGTCCTGTGATTGTGCCGAGCAGCACGGCGAGGATGCCCGTGCCCGTGCAGAGTGTTCCGCAGATAAGCACGCGCGGCGGCGAGTATCTTCGCATGAGCACAGGACCTGCAGAGGAGGCGAGGACGAATCCCGTGCCGACCGCCATAAAGACAAGCCCCGCCATCTGCGGTGAGAGTTCACAGATGTTTTGCAGGTAGAGGCCGAGAATGACAAAGAAGGGGACAATGGCAGCGTACAGGCATACATTGAGAAAAATTCCGATTGTATAGCCACGATAACGAAAGAGTCGAAGAGGATTTCCGAGATGCTTTTGGTATGCCTCGTGTGCAGCTTTTAGATTCGGCGGAAGCGACGTGCAGCCAATGGCGGCGATCAGGCAGATCGGCATGTTGGCAAGGAAAATCATGCGCCAACCGAGTCCAAGAAAATCCCATGCAGGAATCCAGCCGCCAAGTACCTGCCCCATGATCTGCCCGAGTCCAATGGACACGCCGAATGCGGATAGTGCCTGCACCCGTGCATTCTCTTCGTATGAGACACGAATCAGAGCGAGTACCTGCGGCACCATGACCGCGCCCGAAAGCCCCTGCAGAAGACGTGCGACAACAAGCTGCTGTGCCGTCTGAGCAGTACCGCAGAGCACCGAGGTCACGGCAAAAAGAAAAAGCCCGAGACGGTAGATATGCCGCCGTCCGAAACGGTCGCCGAGGCGGCCGCCGATAATCAGGCCTACGCCGTAGACGAGTGCATAACCGCTCATAATGCCCTCGAATTCTGCAGCCGACGGATGTAATGAGGAAATGATGGCGGGGGCGGCGACATTGATAACGAACTGGTCAAAGATGGACAGAAACGAGCCGACCAGGATAAAGGGCAGAATATAAAGTGAGACGGATACCGTTGCGCTCGTTGAAGCAATGCTGTTTTTCCTATCCACTGTCATCTCTCCTGTGATATAATGCATACAATTATTATGTTAGACTGCCTATTGTATGATTTCAACAGTAAAATTGTATGTATGACAATGTTGTAGGAGATGTCCTATGCCCATCAATTCGTTCGATAATTATCCTATGACGTGGCGTCCCGCACGCGCGGAGCTCCATCCTCCGTTCTATCGTGCACTTGCTGCTCAGCTCGAATACGACATCCTCAGCGGACGGCTGCTGCCACATACAAAACTTCCGCCGCAGCGGGAACTTGCCGACTTTCTGGATCTTAATCTGAGCACGGTGACGCGCGCCTTTCGTCTTTGCACGGACAAGGGGTTGATCTATGCGGTCATTGGGCGCGGGACGTTCGTCTCGCCGAATGCCGTGCTGCATGATACGATGGGAGGAACGGAAAAGTCAATCATCGAACTCGGCAGCATTCATCCATATGAGGAGTTCAACGAGATTCTTGCGGATACTGCACGGGATATCCTGCGCGGCAAGGATGCAGCGCGGCTCTTCGCGCTTAGTGGTGTGCAGGATGAGGATCGTCATGCGCGAACTGCGTGCAGCTGGCTTGCACGTTTTTCTCTCGCGGCAGAGCCGGCGAATCTCCTTCTTACTTCTGGCACGCAGAGTGCACTTGCAATCGTACTCACTGCGCTGTTTGATGCAGGAGATCGAATTGCGGTGGACGGATATACGTATGCGAATTTCATCGGCCTTGCAAAACAGTTGAACATACGCCTCATCCCCATCGAGGGAGATGGGGATGGGATGCTGCCAGATGCGCTCGCACGGCAGCGTCAGCAGATAAACATCAAGGGTGTCTATCTTATGCCGTCCTGCGCGAATCCGACTGGCATCATCATGCCTGAGGAACGGCGCAGGAAGATTGCAGCGGTGCTGCGTAAGCACAATATGCTTTTGATTGAGGACGATGCTTATGGCTTTACGGTACGCGAGAACGCTGTGCCTATGACCATGCTTCTCCCGCGGCAGTCCGTTTATCTGCACAGCCTGTCAAAACTTACCTGCCCCGGACTGCGCGTTGCATATATGCTTGTTCCCGCGCATCTCAGGCAACTCATTCGGAGAGCAGCGCGCAGCATTAGCATGGCGATCCCTCCGCTGAGTGCGGAGATCGTATCAGAGCTGATTGCCAGCGGCGCGGCAGAGTGTATAATGAGGGAGAAATGTCGGATGTCTGAGGAGCGCAATCGCATCTTTCGAGGGATCTTCCCTGCACATACGAGGAATACACGCAGCTTCTTCCAATGGATGCCACTGCCTGTGGGATGCGGTGGGGCGAATTTCGAGGCACAGGCGCAGCATCGCGGTGTGCGTGTCCTCTCGTCGGATCGCTTTGCCGTCGGCGGGGAGGCGGAGCATTCCTTTATTCGCCTCGCCCTCTGCTCGCCGCCAACGAATGAGGAGCTGGCGTGCGGACTACGGATTGTTCATGATCTGATGGAGGAAAATACGATTCCGCCGCAGACGGAAACATTGATCCTTTAGGAAGAATAAAGGCAGAGCGGGGTGAATTGTCCTCCCTACAATTTTTATCTTGTTATGACGGATGGGCGGTGCTATCGTAATGGCAGAGGTGATATGATGAAAACAATAGGGCTGATCGGTGGTATGAGTTGGGAAAGTACGGTGACATACTATCAGGTCATCAACGAAACGATTAAAAATCAGCTGGGTGGTCTGCACTCTGCAAAATGTATTCTATACAGTGTTGATTTTGATGAAATCGAGAAATATCAAGCGAGCGGGGAATGGGATAAGAGCGCAGCTGTTTTGTCTGAAGCCGCACAAGCATTGGAACGGGCGGGGGCAGACTATATCGTAATCTGCACCAATACGATGCACAAGGTAGCGCCTAAAATCGGCAGGAGAATTCATATCCCCATCCTGCATATTGCAGACATGACCGCTGTACAGCTAAAGAAACAAGGCATCCGAAAAGTCGGCCTGCTCGGCACGAAATATACCATGCAGCAGGATTTCTATAAGAACGTTCTAATCAGACAAGGGATTGAGGTCATCATTCCGAACGATGATGATGTCGATGTCGTCAATCGCATTATTTACGATGAACTGTGTCTTGGGAAAATCTTGGAGGAATCCAAAGCCGTATATCTGGACATTATTCATGAACTCGCACGGAACGGGGCACAGGGGATCATCCTGGGATGTACTGAAATCGGACTTCTTATCCAGCAATCCGATACCGATATTCCACTCTTTGATACCACACTCATTCATGCAGAACAAGCAGCACTCAAATCACTTGAGAGATAAAAAAAGAGATTCCATTCGTCTTATTGACGTTTGGAATCTCTTTTCTACAGATCCCGATGCAGTAGTTATAATATGCAATATCAACAAGAGAAAGAGCATCCGTTATACGGAAATGGAAAGGAATTTACTATGCAGGAACCGAAACGCAGTCTGCCCTTTATGATGATCCTAAGTGCCTTTATGGCATTCGCCTCGCTGTCGACGGACATCTACCTGCCCGCGATGCCTGCGATGCAGGATGACCTCGGTGGTGCAGTGGCCCTGACGATCACGAGCTTCCTCGTTGGCTTTGCCATTGCCCAGCTCGTCTGGGGACCGATCAGCGATCATATTGGTCGTCGCATTCCGCTCGCGATCGGTGCGCTGCTCTTTTTTATCGGATCGGTCGGCTGTGCACTAGCACCCTCGATGGAGGCCGTCATTGGATTCCGTGTGGTGCAGGCCGTCGGCGCATGTGTCGGCCCGATGCTCAGCCGCGCGATGGTGCGTGACCTCTACACAAGCAATCAGGCGGCAGCGATGCTCTCGACACTTGTCCTCATCATGGCGGCGGCGCCGATCGTGGGACCACTGCTCGGTGCATTTCTCATGGGCGTCGGTGGTTGGCGCATGGTTTTCTGGCTGATGGCTGCGATTGCCGTACTGCTCTTTTTCTCCGTGCATTTCCTGCCGGAAACGCTGCCGCACGAAAAACGCTCTGCCGAGAGGCTCGGTGCGGCATTCAAGAGCTATGGGAGGCTCGTACGGATGAAATCCTTCGTGATGAATACCCTCAGCGTGACGTTCTTCTATGTGGCGGTGTATGCCTTCATTACGGAGTCGCCTGTCATCTACATCCGTCACTCGGTATTGATCCGCAGTACTATGGGCTGTTCTTCGGTGTCAACATCATCGGCGTTGCGGCGGTGAGCTATTTCAACCGCATGTTTGTGACACGTTTCTCCCTCTCGCAACTGCTCAAGGCAGCAACGGGCATTGCCGCACTCTTTTCTCTCTGGCTGCTCGCGGATGGACTGACGGGTATGCTCGGTTTGTGGGGGATCGCCATTCCCATGTTCTTGGTATGCAGTACAAATGGTATTATTACCGCGTGCTCCAATGCGGCGGCGCTCTCCAAAGTTCCGGATGAGATCACGGGTTCTGCGGCGGCACTCATCGGCGCACTCCAATACGGCAGCGGCATGATCTCCTCCGCTCTCCTCGCCGTGTTCTCGGGCGGCACGCCCGTCGCCATGTGCTGCATCATTACTGGCTTTGTTTTGCTCGCCGCTGTCTTTGCATTCGCGGCAGGAAAATTCGTGCGTGCATGATGGGGATGCACCATTCTCCGGATAGGATAGAGATTTCCATTCGCCTCACTTAGCGCTTGGAATCTCTTTTTTTGCAAAGAATCATCAGCCATCTTGCCCTATCCTATGTTATAATTTTCTTATAGTTGAAACGTGGGAGGGAAAGGCGTTGCTTGCAAAGACCTATCAAGATATAAATAAAGAAACGATTGACCGATGGGGTGAAGAAGGGTGGATGTGGGGAAAATCTATGTCTCATGAGGAGTATCTCGAAGCGAAGCAGGGGAATTGGAATGTTTTACTGACGCCTACGGTTTGTGTTCCGCATGAATGGTTTGGTGATATAAAAGGGAAGAAGATTCTGGGATTGGCGTCAGGCGGCGGTCAGCAAATGCCGGTTTTTCATGCGTTGGGCGCGGAGTGTACCGTGCTTGATTATTCCTCGAAGCAGATAGAATTTGAATTGTTGGTAGCTGAGCGGGAAGGCTATCATATTGATGCGATTGAGGGGGACATGACAAAAAATTCCCTTTTCCAGATGACAGTTTTGATATTGTATTTCACCCTGTTTCAAACTGCTATGTGGAAGATGTGAAGTTTGTCTTTCGTGAAGCGTACAGAGTTTTGAAACAAGGCGGCATGTTGCTTGCTGGATTGAACAATGAAATCAATTATATGGTTGACAATGAAGAAAAAGAGATTGTTTGGAATATGCCGTTCAATCCATTGAAAGATGAAAAAGCTAGGGCGTTCATGCTTGAGGAACGCTCCGGGATGCAGTTTTCTCATACGATGACCGAACAGATCGGGGGACAACTGAAAGCAGGATTTACGTTGCTTGATTTATATGAAGATACTAATGGTTTTGGCAGACTGCATGACATGAACATCAAAACCTATATTGCAACAAAATCTGTCAAATGAATAATCCGTATGAAGGTAGATGATGAACAAGGATCGTCATGTTGTGCAAGGCGAGACAGAAGAGCACGAGGAGGGCATCAGGATATAGGCTCCTCGCAGGTAATAAGTTCATAATTTTATGTAAATTCCCATTAATAAGCAGGATTAAATCTCAGCAATGAAGAAAAGTAACAAACAAAAGAAACACCATACCAATCAAAAAGAGGGGCAGCCTTGTGTTTGCTAAATCGTATGGTGCGGTGACTTTCGGGGTCGATGAGAGGATCATCGATGTCGATGTCGATGTGTCTTATGGATTTCCTGCGTTCGACATCGTTGGCTTCTCGATACGGCGGTGAAGGAGTCGCGTGAGCGTGTGCGCACAGCGATCAAGAATACGGGCGTGAAGCTCAAGCCTGCGCAGGTGACGATCAATCTTGCGCCTGCGGACATACGAAAGGATAGTTCACGGAAAGAATACCAATTTTCAAGGATTTTATGGCATTGATAGCATGGGGGTGTATATCCAAGAGTTAGGATAAAAAGAAGAGTGCATCTGGAACAGGACGTTCAAAGTGCAGAGCATATGATATAATTACAATGAGTGAATGGGAGGGACTGTGATGCAAAATCCTGTATTTACAATGGAACATATCGTTGCGATGGTAAAACCGCTTGCTGATAAATATCGTGTGAAAGAAATTTATTTATTCGGTTCGTATGCGAGAGGTGAAGCGGACGAAAATAGCGATTTGGATTTTTTGGTTTTTGGTGGAGAAAAGTTTAAACGAACGATGATTTTTGCTTTGGCAGAGGATCTACGAGAAGTTCTGAAGAAAAAAGTGGATGTTTTTGAAATCGGCGAAGTCAATCCGGACAGCAATTTTTATAAGAGGATCATGAAAGAAAAGGTTTTGGTGGCATGAAGTATTCAGATCGACAAAGGGTTGAGAAGATATATGACTATGCCGTTCGCTTGCAGGAATATATTCTAGAAAACCGCATTAAAAAAGAGGCGTTACTGACACAGTTGCCGTTGCAGTGGCTTGTCACAACGCCGCTATATAATATGGGTGAGCATTGTCATAATCTGTCTGCAGCGTATAAAGTCAAACATGGTGAAATTCCATGGGCAATGATAGCAGGTTTACGACATCGCCTTGTACATGATTATGATGGAACAAATTGGAACATTATCTCAGATGTTGTTTTTGAAGAACTGCCAATTTTGATAGAGCAGCTAAGGTTGCGTTTGACGGAAAACGAGAATACGGATGATGTAGGATGACAAATCACCGTTTCAGCTTCAAAAGTTTCGTTTGATTGACGATACATGCTTTATACAACATCCGTAGATTGGTTTACTACTTTCTGCAATATAGCCATTAAAACCTCCACCCGAGGGAGAAGCCGCAGGTCGCGTCCGGCGTGTGGAATACTTCGGGTTTTTCTATGGACGCGGCAGCGAAAACATCGTAGGAAATATCGTTGACCGTTCCGCGAACGCCGAGCGTTGCGCCTGCGAGCACATGCCCGTTGTAGAGATCGGCGCCGTAGCCATAGACGGCGCCGACATTGAGGCCGAGATAGAGTTCCGCCTTTTGTTTCGGGAACTGCAGCCGCTCCTGCCGTGCAGCCTCCTGCGCCCGCGACTGGTCGAGCTGCTCCTGCTGCGAGAGCGGAGCAGCTTGGGCGGGAGAGACGGATAAGGGGAGGATGGCTGCTGCGAGCAGGAGGGCGGATGGGAGTTTGTTTGGGATCAAATGGATTCACCTCGAACTTCTTGGGTCGTAGCTTTATTCATCGAAGTCGTCGTCATCTTGGATAAAGCCTGTGTCCCAACCTCCGACATCTACGCGACACTTGTCGATGTAGAAACAGTCCATCGGGTAGTCTCGAAAGCCGGGCTTTTTGCTGTACATGATCAGTGCTCGTTCAGCTTTTTCTCTTGTTGAAAAAATGCCGAGCATCTTGAAGATATCAATGCCGCGTTCATTTTCATAGTAATGTCCCAATTCATAACAGTATTCCATACTCGTCACTCCTTTGCTTCCAGAATAATTTTGGCATATCGTACCAAGGCTCCGGATTCTTCAGAGAAGAATCTGCTTTTCGGTTTTTCGGATTTCCCGTGCTTTGCCAAGATTCTCTTGAGAAACTGCTTGGGACGCTCCCCTTTGCACATCTGTTCCTCGCTTGCCCAAAGGGGGATATCGCAGGAGATGTTCTGCGGGGTCATGCGGGCGATGAAGCCTTCCTGCCAGTAACAAGCATCGATTTCGTATTCAATCACGTGAAAACAAGAATACGGATAATCCCGGAAGCCTCCCAGCTTAAAGTATCTTGCTGCTTCATCCTGCGCATTTTTGCGGCTGCTGTAGATTCCGATTTTTTTTGCTTCTATGTTGTATCTGGCCAGATCATAAACATGCAGCAGCATATAGACGACAGCCGGCTTATTTGTTTTTTCCACCGCGATCCCCCCATTTCTTTAATCTGTTATAATCGCTACCTGGCCCTCTGTCATAATTCCCTTCGCCACAGCGCTCATCCATAACTCTTTTGGCAAATTCCTTTCCGCTTTCTCCGGGGTTCGGGCGTAATCCTTTCGCCCATGATGGCAGATCCGTCGATTTCTCCTTTTCAGACTTTCTCGTGAAGAATATGTTGTCATTCGGGAGATCCTTTGTCCATTCCTCTCTGAAAATGGACAAAGGATCTGTATAGGTTTCTCGGTTAGAGTCTGGTATGTAGGGATGAAGCATAAACGGGTATCCGGGAGTATCCCAAGGAGTCACTGTCGTTGAATCTAAGATGTAATGCCTAGTATTGTCTGTCGACGATGAAGTGGAATAGGATATTCCAAGTTTTTGCAAAACAGCTTCTAGTGCCGAATCTGCTCTCTCAAGTATGCAATGTCCGTTTTCCTCTATTTTGGCTAGAGCTTCTTTTGTATCTGTATTTTGGATATACTGTACTCCGCTGGAAAAAACAATAGCATAGCTTATTCGAGGTAATGCTTCCTCTAAGAGTTGAACAATTCTGGGCGACTGTGATGAAACGGCAGCGGCAACTGCAGCAGCCGCTGCCGCATGATTGTTCTTCGTCCCACTAGTTGCCGAAGTCGCACCAGAACCCGCATTCCCACCGATCGCCTTAGCCGCCGCAGCTCCTACAATCGCACTGACGATCTGTGCGGTGCCGGGATCCTTGATCTTCTTGATCTCGCCGATGATCGCCTCGTTTACGCCTGCGCCAATGGCGCCAGAAGCAAACCCTGCGCCTGTGATCTGGCTCATGATGCCGCCGATGATGGCGTGGACGGCAACTTTTCTGCCGCTGCCGTCGTCGGGGAGGTTATGGGCAAGGCGGAAAGCTTCTTCGCCGAAGGCTTTGGCAAGTTCCTGTTGCTCTTCAATTTTTTGCTTGTCAAAGATGCGTCCAAGCTCATTCAAAGCGTTGTTCGTATCACGACTGAGGGCAGAGATGTCCTGCGTGGGATTCTTGCGAATGTCGATTGTTCCCGGTGCAACGGCAGAAGTTGTCGTGCTATTCGCATCGCCCTTGGCAGGCATGGAAAGGCTGGGGGAGAGGCCTATGGTGTTATAGACCTTGTTCTTCGCTTGTCGGCTCATCTTTTCATAGCTGCCGTAGTGGTGATACTCGGCGCCTATGCTCTTTGAACTGTAGTCCGCACCGTTCTTCAAATCGCTGAAAGAGAACGTCCCTGTCGAGAGGCGGTTCTTTCCCGCCTCCGCTTCGCTTGCGATGACCGCGCCCTTGAG
Source organism: Selenomonas sputigena (assembly GCF_026015965.1). Lineage (NCBI taxonomy): Bacteria > Bacillati > Bacillota > Negativicutes > Selenomonadales > Selenomonadaceae > Selenomonas > Selenomonas sputigena. The sequence goes on from NZ_CP110383.1 coordinate 716,873, forward strand.
GTTGGTGTTCTTTTCGACGTAGATGTCGAAGCCGCCTTTTCCAGCGAAGATGCCGGACTGGCCTCTGGCGCTTCTATAGTGGGAGTCGATCGTTCCCCTGCCCGCCGAAAGGCCGAACGTGGGCTTGGAGAATTTTCCCGCGCGAATATCCCACGAGAGATCGAAGCCTGCCGATGTGTTCTTCTCCTCGTAGGTTTCTTTTTCCTGCAAGGTCTCGATGTTGAGATTGCCGCCGATCTTTGCCGTGACCTTATTGCCCTGCACTGTGCTGCCGAGGATGTTCGTATCCTTGCCGCTTTTGATCTGCAGGGTGTCTTTCGCAGCGATCTCCGTCGGGGTATAGGTCGAGGCATTTTCCTTGCTGTTTCCCTGTGCTTTGCTTGCACTTAGACTGAGTCCTGAGAGTCCTTGTGGGCTAAAGGAGACGCCGATGCCGGCGGAGCTTGCTTCGTTCTCGCTCGTCGTGCGGTTGCTGTTTTCTCCAGCGAGCAGCTCTATGTTTTTCATGATCCTAACAATACGGTATTAATTGAAAGGAGTTAGTGTATCACCGTTTATCGAATGATTTTGGCAATAAAGATGTTGTTTAATTTTTATGAATTCCACAAATCAAATCTCGAAAGAGAGATAGGGGAAAGGATTGATCCAATGTTATTTTTTCTAGGGGTTCATGATCGTCTGAGGTGGTTTTTAATATTTGTTTTATGGTATATTTTAATGAATTTAGTCGGTTTTGAAAATGGGTGTTCTCTTGTGAACGATCCCATACTCTGCAGTATTTACCCCAATCAAACAATACATATATCTCTATATCGTTCCATTGTTGTTGTTGTTGTTGTTTGGCTTCGTGGAAAACAAGATTCTTTTTGATATGTAATTGAATCTCTTGAAGTGTGTGTATAACCTTTGTGAAATGATTATTTCCGAAGTTAATACGAAGTGTTCGTCCATAGAGAGAAGGCATTGCCGTTAGTAAATATTGTTTCCTTAAAGCATCTTTTTCTTTGATATATTGTTGGTCATATTTCTTATCCCAATACGCATGGCGAATGAAAATATCCTGTTGATAAGATATTTTCCTTTCTTTTGCATAAATCATGAAAGATGAGATTTTTTTATTGGGAATAAATTCTCGGAGTCTAAAAATTTGCTCATAAGGTTCATCTTGATTATCATAAATAAAAATGGGTTCTTCTGTATAGTGTGTGGCAATACTTTCATATCTTAATAAGAGTAGAGGTAGTACAGGTTTGCATTCTGTAATAATTTGCTTGCAATTTCCGGTTTCTATTGGATGCATTTATGGTACACTCCTTATAAATAACTCTGTTTATTTTCTAGGTTCCACATCTGCAACATGCTTAGGTTCACCGCCTTTTTTGGGAACACTATAAACTTCACCTGTTTTTGGATTCCAATATAAGTCGGATTTCGATTTTCCTGTCTGTTTTTTTACTTCTCGCGTAAAATCTTCGCCACCTAATTCATCAATTTTATCTTTAGGCATTCGTTTTAGTTCAAAGCCACTTTTAGCCCAAACAATAAAATCTTATATTTCAGAACCTATTGTGTCACCATTTGTATCTAGCCATGCACCGATATCCTCAGAGTATTCGGCGATGGCCTTAGGTATTCCGTCAATCGTATTGCTTATGGATTGGTTTCCTTTTTCATCCGTTATAAGAACATATCCCATCGCGAAAACCAATGCTGTTAAAGCCATTTCAGGAATCGCAACAGCCGCATTATTGTTCTTCGTCCCGCTTGCCGCAGCAGTCGCACCAGCACCGGCATTGCCGCCGACCGCCTTAGCTGCTGCAGCACCTACAATAGCGCTGACGATCTGTGCCGTGCCGGGATCCTTGATCTTCTTGATCTCGCCGATGATCGCCTCGTTTACGCCTGCACCGATGGCGCCAGAAGCAAAGCCAGCACCTGTGATCTGGCTCATGATGCCGCCGATGATGGCGTGGACGGCGACTTTTCTGCCGCTGCCGTCGTCGAGGAGGTTATGGGCAAGACGGAAGGCTTCTTCGCCGAAAGCCTTGGCAAGTTCCTGTTGCTCTTCAATTGTTTGCTTGTCAAAGATTCTGCCCAGCTCATTCAGCGTGTTCGTTGTGTCGCGGTTCAAGGCAGAGATATTCTGCGTAGGATTCTCGCGAATGTCGATGGTTCCCTGCGCTACAGCAGAACTGGTCGTGCTGTTTGCATCGCCTTTGGCAGGCATGGAGAGGTTGGGGGAGAGGCCTATGGTGTTGTAGACCTTGTTCTTCTTCTTCTGGCTCATCTTGTCATAGCTGCCGTAGTGGTGATACTCCGCGCCAATGCTCTTCGAGCTGTAGTCTGCGCTGTTCTCCAAGTCGCTGAACGAGAACGTCCCCGTGCTGAAGCGATTCTTTTCCTTATCCGCTTCGCTTGCAATGACCGCGCCCTTGAGGTCAGTGTTCTTTTCGACGTAGATGTCGAAGCCGCCTTTGCCTGCGAAGATGCCGGACTGGCCTCTGGCGCTTCTATAGTGGGAGTCGATCAAATTTGAATTCTTTCTACCATATATTGTTTGCATTCTCCAGTTTCGAGACTTTTTACTGTGACATTTATATCTGATTTAGTAATAACCTCAACAAAGAAATTTAATGAGATTATTATATAATGTAAAGGTTTTTCATATTCGAATAAATCTCCCATATATTTTTTAGTAAATGAATCATATTTTCCATTACATATTCTATAAAGTACGTTATCAAATTGTTTTCGGCGATAATACTCAAATTCTCTATCTTCATAAGGATAAAAAAGCCAGTTGGCTTCATCAACACAATGAAATGAAATATCTCCGAGAAAATCTAAAGATATTTCATGTGAAATACTCTTCAGAAAGACTATTAAATTTTCAAAATCACCAGTTTGTAGACGCATAGAATAATCTCCTGGCGGGATCATTCCTGGATTGACTTCCACCCATTTTTCATTTTCCATCATGAAAGACACCTCTTTTACTTTGGAAGTTTACCGTTGAAATTAAGAGCCTTTGACAAGATTTTAAGAGCATCTTGCCCGTTCCTTCATCTTGCATGGGCATGGGGATGACGAGATGTCAATATTTACTTATCTTGGTGTATATTATTGTGCTGTAGAACATGCTTTTTCCAAAGATGATATTTGTTTGTAAATAGAAGATCTTTGATTGTAAATTGGGCTTCATTGTTCTCCGCTGTATAAGCAGCTATATATTCCTGCCCGGCTGGTATTTTTGTATAGCCTCTTTGATTCAAATATAATTCTGCATCTATATGCAGAGAAATCGCGTGTATATGCTCGGCAGTATCATAATCCAAGCCGCAACGCCCTTCTATCATATCCTCCAAACCATTTTCATCATAATTTTTTATGGAAAAATTATGCACTATGCGAAATACCGGACAAATTTTTGAAATACTGAGACGGGATTTAAAACAAGCATAGAAACTGCTCGTTTCAATAGCAGAATACCAGATCTGCCAATTTTTCGATGGGTAGGTGCTTTCGTGAGCTTCTTCCTGCCAGTTACCCCATTTTGAGAATATGGCCAGCAAAGTATCGTCAATATTTAAATCCCTGCTGCATAATTGCCTATACAGCGTATCCTCCTTGTCGGCATAAACCCTCATGATATGGGCCGACAACTTTTCTAGGAATTCCGCACGTTCGAAGTTGTCCATAAGATGCGGCTCACTCATCGGCATCTTCATGTGCCTCCCAATCATAGAGAAAATCTGTAAATAGAAACTCCCCCACGCAACCGTATTTCTTATTTGGTATAATGCTGTTAAACCACCCGACACCAACGGCATATTCCTCTGCCTCTGAATCATAAATCATGCGGTAGCCTTCCTTTGAAAAATAATTTGTTGCCCTTTCATGGAAATCTTTTTGTTCCTTGCAATATGGATTAGATGAAACGCCGCTCAGCTCATAACAAGCATATTTTTTTCCTTCCTTGGGCACCATAACATTAAAACCATATCGAATGGTAACAACAGGAATGAGTTTACATATGAATAATTGCGCATCATACTGGATATGAAAATCTCCTCGCTTCTTTTCATGAAAAGTTACACAAAAAGCCCTTACGACAGAAGACATCCCATCTTCCAGAGAGTCCGAATATGCAACGCTGCTGTTCAAGAGATCATAAAATTCTTTTTTGAATTTCAAATTTTTTCTGCATAGCTGCATAAATCGCCCATGATTTGGTTTTCCGTAGAATGCTTCTATACATTGTATTATGTCTTTTCGCAATCGTTTCAACTCTTTCGTAAATTATGTTTACCTGATTTATCTGGAGGTTTTGTTTGATTCATATCAATATCGAATTCCCCTAAATGTTCCCCTCGTTTGTATGTGTTTACTAGCCCGGTTTTTTCTACGGGATCCTCGCGCCAAGCATAGATCTCAACCTAGAAGGGAGTGTTATATTCCGACAAGGGATGCGGCAAATGAATCCTTTTTGTGTTGTTCCCGCTGTTGGCCTCAATATCTAAATCGTAGATATTGCCGTCTCGATCTATGGTAACGGCAACTTTTTGTCCGGTTTTTTCTCTGTACAGCGGGATATACTCGTTTTCCCGCTGGGATTCGTATTCTTCGGTTATCAGTTGTTCTTCTAGCTGTTGCCTTATCTCAGGAATTTTCTCGTAGAGGTTATTCTTCGTCCCGCTCGCCGCCGCACTTGCACCAGAACCAGCATTCCCTCTGACCGCCTTAGCTGCTGCAGCCCCTACAATCGCGCTGACGATCTGTGCGGTGGCGGGATCCTTGATCTTCTTGATCTCGCCGATGATCGCCTCGTTGACTCCTGCACCTATCGCACCAGAAGCAAAGCCTGCTCCCGTAATCTGGCTCATGATGCCGCCGATGATGGCATGGACGGCGACTTTTCTGCCGCTGCAGTCGTCGGGGAGGTTATGGGCGAGGCGGAAGGCTTCTTCGCCGAAGGTCTTGGCAAGCTCCTGTTGCTCTTCAATCTTTTGCTTGTCAAAGATGCGCCCGAGTTCGTTCAGAGCGTTGTTTGTATCACGATTGAGGGCAGAGATGTCCTGCGTGGGATTCTTGCGAATGTCGATTGTTCCCGGTGCAACGGCAGAAGTTGTCGTGCTGTTCGCATCGCCCTTGGCAGGCATGGAAAGGCTGGGGGAGAGGCCTATGGTGTTATAGACCTTGTTCTTCTCTTGGTGGCTCATCTTGTCATAGCTGCCGTAGTGGTGATACTCGGCGCCTATGCTCTTTGCGCTGTAGTTCGCACCGTTCTCCAAATCGCTGAAAGAGAACGTTCCCGTGCTGAGGCGGTTCTTTCCCGCATCCACTTCGCTTGCAATGACCGCGCCCTTGAGGTCGGTGTTCTTTTCGACGTAGATGTCGAAGCTGCCTTTTCCAGCGAAGATACCGGACTGGCCTCTGACGCTTCTATAGTGGGAGTCGATCATTCCTCGGTTCGCTGAAAGGCCGAACGTGGGCTTGGAGAATTTTCCCGCGCGAATATCCCACGAGAGATCGAAGCCTGCCGATGTGTTCTTCTCCTCGTAGGTTTCTTTTTCCTGCAAGGTCTCGATGTTGAGATTGCCGCCGATCTTGGCCGTGACCTTATTGCCCTGCACTGTGCTGCCAAGGATGTTTGTATCCTTGCCTCTTTCGATCTGTAGGGCGTCTTTTGCGGCGATCTTCGTCGGGGTATAATGTGCATAAAGTAGGTGTTTTCATTGGCATAGAGCCAATACTTTAGGGATGTAAAATATTTTTGATGTGCGAAGTTTGAGTAAAATAAAAGGAAACCCAACGCGACGCATATTGCCGATATGTTATTTTTCAAACATGATAATGTGTTGTTTCCCAAGATTTTTCGACTCTAATTTTTCCTTACAGCGCATGTTTTGATGATTCTCTGTGCGCGGAAGCGTTCGTCCAGATGCGCTCATAGCGGAAAATAAAACACTATATGGGAACACCTAATTTATATATTATATCATCAGAGTTCGAGCTTATTCGTTTTGAGCAGGCTAGGATAAACAAACAATACATATCTCCACGAAGGGTTCCTACAGCATACGAAAAACTCATATATTTAGAAATAGATAGCTTCCCACACTCTCCTTTATAGAAGAGGTAGACGCACTCCTCGCTAACTAAAATAAGCAAGTCTCTAATAATTTCAATAAAGTGTATCTGTTTCCACGATGGCACCTCTGCTGTTTCATTTATTCTTCCCAGATTATATTTAATCGGCGAATTGATCCTCTCTACTATATAGTTTTGATTCATATCAGTATATCCCAAAACACGTTTGGAAAAATCGGCATATGTAATGTTTTTTTGATAATCATATCTTATTGCCTTCTGGTAAAGGAGATAATCCCGATAAAATCCTTTGTCGATAGATTTCATATCTTTCTTGGAGATCTGCTCAATGACGGCGCGGGATATATCCACACAAAAGAACTGTTCACTATAATCACCGATATATACTTTGTCCTTTCTCCAATGATAACACATGGAATAAATTACTTCCCGGTATACTGTTGGAATTTTTATGATCTTATACATCTGCTTTAGAAGGTCGATGTGTATAAATCGATTATTCTCCCTACAAAACAACAGAAATTCTCTTGTATCCGTATTTTTGTAGCAAGTTTCTATCATCAAGCCGTGCATAATCTCCATAGAATATATTGTTTTTAAATTTTCATCGTAAACAGTGATTCCTTTATGTCCGTCATTGACCACAATCATATCGTTCATATTTTCTATGAGGCATACTTCTTTTCCTCGCATAATACGTTTTCCCAAATTCGATACAATCATATTTCTTCACATCTCCAATTTCTTCGTAGAATCTGCGGTTCCCGGTCTAATTTCTCCAGTTTGAGGATCGGCTTCTCCCAAATGCTTTCCTCGTTTATCAAAAACCTCCAAATGAGCACTTTTACCGAAATGTTTCGTATCTCGATAATAATAACGATCTCCTTTTTTATATATCTTTACATGGTCTCGAGTTCTTCCTGTAAAACGATATTTTGGATTTCGCAATACAGTCTCTGAATCTAAAGGTATACGTCTGTCTCTTACATAGGCAGGAATATTATTGGTTTGGGGCTTGGAATCCGAAGCAAGGGAATGAGAAGCATCTTTGTTTGTCCCACGCGCTTCTGCTTTGTTAAACAGCTTCAGCAATCTGGGATACTTGCTGAGGTTTATGCCTTTGGCTGCTGCGCCGCCTGGAGCCAAGAAGATGAGGAGTTTTCCTGTTGTCTTTCCCAACTTTGCGGCTTGTTCTTTGGAATCCACATTATTGAAGTCATCTAGATCGGAAAAGAGTTCACTTAGGAGTGCCGGAGGAATTTGTGCCGCTAATGCCGTCTTTTTTGCTATTTCATCTGCAAGACCTCGAATTTCCATGAAGAATTTCCATGGATGCATTCCAGCATCGAGGAGTTCTTCACCTGCATCTATGCCGCTTTGCATGAGACATTCTGCGAAGTAATCCATATGCCCGCGTCGTCTGCCATGGAAGGGGATGGAGAGTTCCTGCGTTGGTTTTAGGTGCAGTTCTTCGCTTAGGGTCTCGTTCGACTCGAAAAAGATCGGCTTCCCGTCCTTTCCGATGCCCAGATATGCATAGTTGCCTTGTAGTCTCCTGAAGTCGTCTGGATCTTGACCCTCCTAGGTGATTTCGCAGTCCCATCCCATGCTAGAGCCGTCCCCGTCATCGACCCAGACAATCATGCCTTTTTGTGGTTGATGGATTTCTACATCAAGGTCTTTTTTTGCATCGTATTGATAGTATCTCCCATTGTGGTAGGTCGCTTCCTTGTCATAGTATCTTTTATGTCCGTGACGATTGTATTTGATGGCATGGAAGCTTCGTTTTTAAGGTCGCTGAAAGAGAACGTCCCTGTCGAGAGGCGGTTCTTTCCCGCATCTGCTTCGCTTGCAATGACCGCGCCCTTGAGGTCGGCATTCTTTTCGTTTTGGATGTGCGAAGCCTGCACATGGATCGTATTGCCGTAGATTCTGCCCGTGGCGTTGTTCTTGAGATTCGAGGCGGTGATAGCGGCTCCTTCGTCGGCTTGCATGAGGCCGCGATTTTCTATATCTGCCGTATGAATGGCGAGGCTTTTTCCGGAGATTTCTCCCACAGCCGTTTGCGTAAGGCTTCCTGTCGTTGCAAGGGAAAGCGTGCCGCCTGCGTTCATCGTCTTTTGATTGTGGATGTTCGGCTACACGGAGAAGGATTGAAAAATTTTTCGATTCGGGCATAGAATGTCACTAAATGGCAGTCGATGTCCTCTTGATGTCACTGGGTTGATTTTGATATGATAGAATCAGTAAGAGTAGGAAGAAGCCATCGAGGGAGAAATCCCGTCGGTGGCTTTTTTGATGAAGGGGAAGCGATGCCGAGGAAACCGAAACGCCCATGTCGCTACGGTGGCTGTCCCAATTTGACGGGCAGCAAGAGCGGCTACTGCGAGAAGCATGAGAAACCGATGCAGAGGTACTACGAACGTTTTGCTCGCGGCTACAGACAGCACGAGCGGTACGGCAGTGTGTGGCGAAAGATTCGTGACAGGCATCTGGCACGAGAACCGTTATGCGAGATGTGCAAAGAGCACGGACGCTTTGTGGCGGCGACACTCGTGCATCACATCAAGCCGCTTGGCGATGGCGGCACGCATGACGAGAGCAATCTCATGTCGCTCTGCATTAGCTGTCACGAGAAAATTCACCAAAGAAAAAAGCCGTCCTAAATGAACAGCTTATTCATCGAATATATCTGCATGAGTTCCAGTTTCGACAAGGGTCAAGGTTAGGATGTCATTTTCAACGAGGTACACCAACAACCAATCAGGTTGAACATGACACTCGCGAAACCCCGCCCAATTTCCGTGGAGTTCGTGGTCACGGTATTTGGCATCCAGCTTGTGTCCCTGCCGCAATTTATCGACAACATCATCTAATAGTTTGAGTTTCAAGCCGCGTTTTTTTGCACGCTTGTAACTTTTCTTATAGGCGCTGGTGAATTTGATGCGATAAGTCATTCTTCCAAGGCCCTCTTTAGCTCATCCATATTGTCGTAGCTGGGGACGTTCGGGTCGCGGGAGATTTTTCTTGCTTCGTCCATAGCGGCCAAAGTGCTTTGCTTATAATGGGGCATTTCGACAGAAAAAGGGATGCCTCCACGAAGAACGCACTGATGCAGAAACATGTTAACGGCACCGGACATATCCAAGCCCAACCCGGAAAACAAAATCCCGGCCTGTTCCTTTATATCTCGGTCAATTCTTATTTGAGTAGGGACAGTTGACATGGTGATCACACTCCTTTCTTTTAGAAATAGTATAGCTTGTTTGGTTTACGATGTAAAGCGAAATTCTTACTCATGACTGGGGAGGAGCAGTCAAATCTCCAAAAGCGCGCCATTGCTGGACCAGCGATGGGTCACGCGCAAAAAAAGAACGGTTCATAGAATTCCCCATGACGGAATTGGACGAAGCAGACCTTGCAGATGCCGCAGAGCTTTTCGGTGCAGATATGCCGAATCCGAGTGAGTATCTGTCTGCTCGGCAAAGGAACGGCAAGCCTCTCGTCGCGGACGAGATTTTCCGCGAAACATGGCTGTGGCCCAAGGAGCGCGGCTGTGAGCGTCTGGTGAATCCACGACTCCTCGAAAGTTACGCGCAGGCCTTCGCCCGCTTCATCCAATGCGAGGAAGCTGTGAGTCAATACGGGCTCATTGGCAAGCATACGACGCGACAGGCGGTGCGATTGCAAGCCCCTTCGTTCAGATGGGGCAGGCATTCCAGAAGCAGTCTAACCTGCTTTGGTACGAGATTTTCGATATCGTGAAGCAGAACTGCACGACGACGTTCAGCGGCTCGTCGCAAGAAGACCGAATGGAGCAACTGCTCCGATCGAGGAAGTAAAAGAAGCACCAATCCATAGATAGTGCTTCTTGTTTTGCGCTACGGTTAATCGAGATCTTGGCTCAGGTCAAGTACTCCTGCACAATACCAGAACCGTCCATTTAAAAATCCATTATCGTTTTTTTAGGTAGTTTCGGTAGAATTTCTTCCGGTATTGGGGGAAACAGCACTCAAGAACCTTATGATTCTTTTATCTGTTCGTGGCGGCGACGCTCGTGCATCACATCAAGCCGCTCGGCGATGGCGGCACGCATGACGAGAGCAATCTCATGTCGCTCTCATTAGCTGTCACGAGAAAATTCATCGGAGAAGCCGAGAAAGATAAAAGCCGACTCAAAAAGAATCGGCTAGAAGAGATCAGAGTGTGAACCTGTGCGGGAAGCGGCTAGGATAAGCTGTCCCTTGTCGATAGCATAGACGAGCAGCCAATCGGGAGCGACATGGCATTCACGAAACCCGATGTAATCACCGACAAGCGCGTGATCGCGATGCTTTTCAGACAAGGGTTCTTCTGCGCAGAGTGTTTGCAGGACATCGTCCAGCTTTTTCATATTCGCCCCGCGTTTTCGCAGACGTTTCAAGTCCTTGCGAAATTGCGTGGTAGTTACGAGTTCAAGCATCGCCGTCCTCCTCACCTAAGTCTTTTAAAAGTGCACTTAGGGAACGATAGCGTTTTGCCTCGATTTTCCCGTCCATAATGGCGCGCGCTTCATCGATGGCTAGTAGCGTCTCTTTATTGTAGCGCGGCAGCTTCGGCTGGAAGGGAAAGCCGCCCTCCATTATGGATGCGTGCAGAAAGATGTTGATGGCATCGGTGATGGATATGCCGAAGCTGGAAAAGACATCCTCTGCTTGGGCTTTCACCGTAGGCTCGATGCGCATGTTGATGGTGGCAGTTTTGGTCATGATACGATTCCTCCTTTCATTTATTGTAATGCGAAAGTGAAGCAGATGCAAGCTGTGTTTTGGCATCCCCCGGGGGCGGTAAAATCTCCAAAAGTGCGCTATTGTCGGACCGACGATGGGTCACGCGCAAAAAAAGAACGGTTCATGGAATTCCCCATGACGGAATTGGACGGAGCAGACCTTGCAGATGCCGCAGAGCTTTTCGGTGCAGATATGCCGAATCCGAGTGAGTACCTGTCTGCGCGGCAGTCTGCGCGAATTCGACTTCATCAATCCCGTCATCATTGACAAGAACTGCGGCATCCTCGCAGGTCACGGGCGCGTTGCCGCTGCCAAGGCGGAGGGGATGAAGAGTGTGCCAGAAGCGCGTGGTGTATCTGCCGACGAATAGTTTCTATCAGGTGCTCTCAGCAGAGGCCTATTCAAAGCACGGATTCAACATCCACGGCGTTGTGTTTGACGAACTTCACACGTAGCCGAATCGCAAGCTCTTTGACGTTATGACGAAAGGCTCGGGCGATGCGCGAATGCAACCGCTCTACTTCCTCATCACGACGGCGGGGACAAATCGCCGAGATTATCGAGAGCAAGGCCGTCGAGTACGGATTCACGATGCAGGAAAACACGATGGGCTGGGCAAACGAGCGCGACCGCGACACCTGCATCCGCATCGAGATTCGCAAAGAGACGGATTACGAGAAGACGGATTGGGAAGACCGCAAGGTTTTCCGAGACATCGAAGCCAACGCCAGAATTTGCCAGATGGGCGGACATCCCACGCCGGAGGAACTTTTGAAAGCCGCCGACGAGATTGCGCGAGGTGCGAAATTCACCGCCGAAATCAACGGCATGGAGCTTTCCTGCATCGAAACCTTCTGAGCCGAAAAAAGGAGCGCCGCTCGGAAAGGCGGTGCTCCTGCTTATTACATAATTTGTTCTTGGATATTCTATTGTTCTGTTCAATTCCAATATTTGCTCAACATGATATGGTTCATTCGACTGCCGAAGGAAAGATACTCTTCACCGCCGATGGCATAGCATCCGCCGCTTGAATAGCGGTCATCATAATCGATTTTCGGGATGCTTTTCAGATGATAAGCCTGTGCAAATTCATACGGAGTGTTTTCGCAGTTTAGTCCTGAGCGGTCAAGCGAAGCAGAACTCCCCCTCATAAGGATGATGCGGTCAACCGTATTCGCGTCGAATGTGACTGCGATGCCTAGGCTACGATAATACCAACCATAGGTATTCACATAAGGAGATAGATTCCTTGTTTCTGTAGGAGCACCGAGTACTTGTGCCACATCAGCTGAGATCATACCGGCAAGGTTCTCGGACTTTATCCTCTGCTTCCAGACAAGATGGAAGTTAGCCGCGACAGCCGCACAGGGGGAATCTACTACACTTACACCAGAAGTGCGGAGGAGAATCCGAACTTCAAGGACAAAGGACAGATTCGTTTGCGGCGTGAGGATGTGTTGCATATTCCAGGACTAGGCTTCGACGGTCTTGTGGGCTATTCACCCATTGCTATGGCAAAGAATACCGTCGGCATCGCTCTGGCGACGGAGGAATACGGCGCGGCATTTTCCGACATGGTGCGTGTCCAGGTGGTGTCTTGGAGTATCCGGGCGTATTGAAAGACCCGTCGAAGCTGCGCGAAAGCTGGCACGCCGTCTACGGCGGTGCGATGAATACGGGCAGAATCGCCGTTCTCGAAGAGGGCGTCAAGTATCAGCAGATTGCCATACCGCCAGAAGAAGCGCAGTTCCTTGAGACGAGGAAGTTCCAGATCGATGAGATTGCGCGGCTCTATCGCGTGCCGCCGCATATGATCGGCGACTTGGAGAAATCGAGCTTCAACAATATCGAGCAGCAATCCTTGGAGTTCGTCAAGTACACGCTGAATCCGTGAGTCGTGCGCTGGGAGCAGTCACTGCAGAAAGCCTTGCTTACGGATAAGGAGCGAGAGGAATATTTCATTCGCTTCAAGGTGGACGGGCTTTTGCGCGGGGACTACAAGAGCCGCATGGAAGGGTACGCTATCGGCAGACAGAACGGTTGGCTCTCCACGAACGACATCCGAAGTCTTGAGGACCTCAATCCTCAACGGCGACGGTGTGCACAAGCCGCAGGGGCTTATTGCTACGGGGCAGATTTCCCTCACCCAGCGGCGGCAGACATCAAGGCGGACGAGCCTCTTTCCTTCGTCTACACGCTCAAGCGTCCTACCGCAAGAATGCGGCATTTCTTGGCAACGACTAGACGCTTGCAAGTATCCGCAACTTAAGGACAACAATGGCGCCTATCTGTGGTAGCCCTCGTACCAGATGGGCGAACCCGACCGGCTGCTCGGCCATCCCGTGTATTCCTCAGCATATATGCCCGCTATCGCAGCGGGCAAGACCGTCATCGCATTCGGCGATTACTCCTACTATAACATCGGGGATCACGGCATCCGCGCCCTGCAGGAAATCAAGGAACTGTTCGAGGGCAACAGTATGTTAGGTGAGAGTGTCCATGAGCGAACTGCGTCACCGAATTTCTATCCTACGTCCCGTCACGGATACAGATGATGAGGGAAATATACTCGCGCAGTCCATGTAGGAGATTGCAAAGGCATGGGCGATTGTTCTGCCCTTTGCGGCGAAAATCTCCGACGGGTATGCGGAGAAGGTGCAGGAGGTGGATTATCGCGTAGTCATTCTCGTTACCGTGCGGATGTACGAGTGACGGATCGTATCCGTTGGGGGACAAAATGCTCACACCGATTGCGCCACCGTATCCGCTTGGCGGAAAGAAACGATGGCTTGTTCTGGAATGCAGGGAGTTGGTGGAGGATGCCTGAACCGTCGTCTGCGCAGGATGAATCATCTGGGGAAATGGAAAAAGCAGGAGGTTTTTGATGATGGATCAGATTTTAACAATACGCCTCTATGTAGCGGGCATCGGCATCGTGGTTGGGGCGTTCCTCGGCAGTTTCGGCGATCTGCTCTATGCCCTTGTTATGTTTGTGGCAACGGATTATGTTATGGGAGTTCTCCGTGCGATTGTGGAAAAGAAACTGTCGAGTGCCAGCGACTTCAAGGGAATCTGCAAGAAAGTTTGCATCTTCACCCTTGTCGGCGTGGCAAACGTGCTGGATACACACTTCATCGGCAGCAGCTGCCTCCTGCGCTCCGACGTGATCTTCTTCTACATCTCGAATGAGCGAATCTCCATCATCGAGAACGCAGTACGAATGGGGCTTCCCGTTCCGCAGAAATTGCAGGACATGATGCACAGCATTAAAAATCAGGAGGGTACATAACAACTTCAATGCCCAGCGGATAATCGTCGGGCGTTGAAGTTTGTGTGAAGCATATTTTTATTCTGCAAGCTCTTTATATCTGCACCCCCATTGTTTCATAGCTGCAATGATGGGATTTAGGGATTCGCCCAATGAAGAGAGTGCATATTCCACACGCGGCGGCACTTCAGGGTAAACGGTGCGCGTGATGATGCCGTCAGCCTCCATCTGTCGAAGACTGTCCGTCAGTACCTTCTGGCTGCTCCCCCCAGAGCTCTTTGCAATTCGTTAAAACGCCAAGGACGCAAGATGAGATTCCTGATAATAAGAAGCTTCCACTTGCTTCCAATCATGCTGACTGTCGTTGCGACATCGCATTCCGGAAGATCTTCTTTTTTGGCATGACAAACCATCTCCTCACATTATATATGCAGCACTTAAAATGAAATGTTACATACTATATATAATGTAACAGCCGCAAAATTTCAATAACCTGCCACTCTGTTATAGAAGAGTTTCTTTCGTTATACTTACTTTGAGGTAACGCAGGTTACAAAATTGTGCGTACTTGCGGAAGGTTACATCCTTGAATATAATCGAAATCCCAGGAGGCAATGATGCCTGCTGGATGTCGATAAGGAGGACGATCATGGCGTTATCAAACCTTTCCGGATGGACGGAAGACAAGACTGCCAGCGGCTGCGGAGCAGCCTGCGGTGCAGGTGACAAGCCCAATGAGGAACCTGCTGCCTGCGGTGCTGATGACAAGCCTGCAGAAGCCCCTGCAGCCTGCGGTGCCGGCGACAAGCCACAAGAGAAGCCGTCGGCTTGCGGGTCTTCCTGCGGCGCAGGTGACAAATAAGATTGGGATAAAAACCTTTCTTGTTTGAGCAGAACGGGAATCCTCCAGCTTTATCAGGGTTGGAGGATTCTTTTTGAAAGAAAACAGCTGCGCAGATGATACAGTTGAAACGGACAACGGTGAAAGATCATGAAACCATACTTTTCCTTTCAATGGCACATAACAGATGCATGTGACCAGAGGTGCAAGCACTGCTATATTTATTCCGCCGGCGACCATACCTGTATTCTTTCCATGACATGGAAGCAGATGGAAAGCACCTTCTACAACTGCCTTGATTTCTGCGAAGTATATGGAAGAACGCCCTATTTTTATATTACGGGCGGTGATCCGATCCTGCATCCTGATTTCTGGAAACTGCTTAAACTGATTCACGATCATGCGATCAAGTTCACGATTCTCGGCAATCCGTTTCATCTGAATGACCAGATTTGTCGGGAGTTGAAATGGTATGGCTGTGAGAAGTACCAGCTTTCTCTTGATGGACTCAGGGAAACGCACGATTGGTTCAGGAAGCCAGGCTCTTATGACTGTACCTTAGAAAAGATTGCCTGTCTCAACAAAGCGGGCATACGGAGCGTCATCATGACCACGGTATCCAAAACGAATCGTATGGAAGTATCAGGCATCATTGATGCGGTCGCGTTGGCGGGGGTGAATGTATTTGCCTTTTCCAGATACGTTCCGAGCGGCGATGATCTGGATGTGTCCATGACAGCGCAGGAATATCGGGATCTGCTTGCTGTCTGCGATCAGAAGTTCAAAGAATATGCAGAGCAGGGGTGCGATACCTACTTCAACAAAAAGGATCACCTATGGACGTTGTATGAATACGAGACAGGGGCATTTAAGATTCCCCCAAACGCGAAGACCGGTATGATCTATGGCGGCTGCAACTGTGGAAACTGTCATATCACCATTCTTCCTTCCGGCGATATCTACGCTTGTCGCAGAGTAGCAGACAGCAAGGTCGGAAATGGTTTTGAAGACCGTCTTGCTGATGTATGGGTGACAAGCATGGAAAGTTATCGAGAATACGAGCGGTTTGGTAAATGTGCGCGATGCAAACTGCTTGCATGGTGCAGGGGCTGCCCTGCCGTGGCAAAGGGGACAAGCGGTAGCTTTTATGCCGAAGATCCGCAGTGCTGGGCAGATGAAAACGGAATACTGTTTCAATAAAAACTCAAGATAAGAAGGATATGCCACATGAAAACAATGAGAGCGATTGTGATCGATAAGCCGACAACAGCAGAAAATATCACGTTTTCAGAGGTCGCTGTTCCTGCAGGCAAACATGGTTGGGTTCTTGTAAAGATCAAGGCATTTGGACTGAACCATTCGGAGCAGATTATCTGGGAACATGAAATCCTGCGGGATTATATCAAGAAACCCGTCATCCCCGGCATTGAATGCGTAGGCGTGATCGAGGATGCGTCCGATACAGATCTGAGCGTTGGGCAAAAGGTGGTCGCCCTTATGGGCGGCATGGGGAGAAGCTTTGACGGCAGCTATGCCGAATATGCACTTTTGCCGCGACAACATGTGTTTCCGGTCGATACGGAAATGAGCTGGGTCGAGATGGGCGCTGTTCCAGAAACCTACTATACCGCATGGGGATCGCTGATGCAGCGTCTGCAGCTGAGGCGTGATGACACGCTTCTGATCCGCGGCGCAAGCTGCGCTCTGGGGTATGCCGCGATGCAGCTGGCCAAGGCACTTGGCTGTAAAATCATCGCAACCACACACCGGGACAAACACCTGCATTTGCTTCAGGAAGGCGGTGCGGATGAATCTGTCCTTGACGATGGAGAGATCGCCGACAAGATTTGCGGAGCAACGAAGGCACTGGAACTGATCGGCTGCAAAACATTATTTGATACGATGCGGTCGGTAGAACCCGGCGGCATCATTTGTTATACCGGCGTTCTTGGAAATGTATTTGCATTCCAGAGCTTTTCGTCGCTGAATCACATACCAAATGGCGTATATCTGACCGGATTTCACTCGAATGATCCAACGGATGATGATTTGAGGGACATTTTCAGTTTTATAGACAAGTATAACTTAAAGCCGCTCACCGGAGCGATATATCGTTTCGACGACATCAGGCAGGCGCTGATTGACCTTGATGGCCATAAGGTGCAGGGAAAGATTGTCATCTGCATGGAGTAATGTGGATACATGAACGCGAATACGCAATCAGGCATTTCTCTTCATCTCGAATGAAGGAATCTCAATTGTAGGACACGCAGCGAGGATGGGGCTTCCTGTACCGAAGAAATTACAGGACATGGTGCATAGTCTTAAAAATCAATAATTAGTTTAACCTCAACGCCCGGCGAATGATCGTCGGGTTATTTTTATGCCTCCGAAGGTGGCCAAAAGTGCCGGTTTTGTCTGCTGTTCCATGAAGGGAGATGTTGAAATGAGCAAGGAAGAAGGACTTGGGGAAGTGACGTATCAGATGGTGATGCGTGCTTCATGGAAAATGCTGCAGAGCGAACTTTTGTCAGAGAACGAGTATATTGCCTTTGAAGCGAAAATGCGTGAGAAATATCGCCCCGTCATCGGGCTTCTATTTTCAGATATTGGCTCGCTATTGTGCGGATAGTACGGGAATATGAGCATGGAAAGGAGCAGATGAGATGAAAATACGAAGAGTTGAACGCAGCGTTCCTGTCATGCGCCCGAAAATACGTGTAGCCACATATGCCCGCGTTTCTGTGGATACGCTTCACCACTCTCTTGCGGCGCAGGTCAGTTATTACAGCCCCCTCATCCAGAAGAATCCCGCATGGGAGTACGCAGGTGTTTACGCAGATGAAGGAATCACAGGCACAAGTACCGCGCATCGGACGGAGTTCAAGCGGCTGATTGCGGACTGCAACACCGGGAAGATCGATTTGGTGCTCGTCAAAAGCATCAGCTGCTTTGCCTGCGACACTGTAGATTGCCTTCATACCGTCCGACGCTTGAAAGAGAAGGGGATCGCCGTCCGTTTCGAGCGCGAGAACATTGATTCCATGTCTGAGGACGGAGATGTCCAATGCGTGAAAATGATACAAAGGCTATCGCTGCCATACGTCGTGAAACCGCAGTATACAAGGGATTTCAGAGATTTCTCTGTCTGGAAGCTCGTTGATTTTTGACGATGTTCAGCGATTTTTCGCTCGATGGAAGATTGACCAACTGGCAGGGGTGTCAAAGTGTTTGACACCCCTATGGCACACTCGAAAGGAAAAATATCAGAGTTCATGAAGGCTTACGGGAACTGGCTTCACGAGCATTTTTACGACTCGGATTTTTGACACCCTTGTCGAGAATCAGCCATTGACATTTTGCTTAAATAACGGTCTTCAAAAACGTATGCCAGTTATGGACGTTCTGTCATAGGCATAAATCTTAAGCAGGAATAGAGAACCCAATTGTCGAAAACAAATATTAATATAGGTATTTATGGGAAGGAAGAAGAGCCAACTTGAATGAAGGAAACACTCGATAGATAGTGAATTTCTTGAAAAAGTTATATATAACTATTGACGGCTGCGCAACGTTATACTATAATTTGATTATGTCATATAGTTATATATAATCATTTATGGGAGGGGTTGCCTGTGGCTCTCGAAACATCAAGTCAAGCGCCGTTCATGTTGCTTTCTAAAGAAGAACTGCTTGCCTTGAAAGACATGCCCAACAAGGATGTGGCGCGGGATGGCATGAATCTGCTTCGAGCAAAATTCGTGCCTGATTTGGCGGATTTCGTGTCTTTTGCGTTATTGGCATATTGGAAGAAGTCTGTTCCAGACGATAATAAAGAGACCTTGAGGAATTTGACAGAGTGGTTGGTAGAAGATGATTCTGTAAAGATAAAGCTTCGTAATGTATTAGGAAACTGTTTCCGTGAAATCATCGCATTTGCTGATGAATGGAGTTCGAAGGAACTGCTTGCCGTGATTGTGAATGATTTCTCGTGGTATGCTAAAAATGATGGAAAGCGAAGCGGGTTGTCCGATACACCGAAGCCATTTGCATATATAGCGAGGGAATTGCTCTGTATTGGCGCGGGGGAAACGGTGCTCGACTACTGCTCGGGGACGGCAGGGTTTATCCTTGATGCCTATCTGCACACAGAAGCTGCAAAGTATTATGGAACGGAAATTTCCACCGAGGCTGCCATTGTAAGCAAAATAAGGGCGTTGTTCTTGGGCGATGCGCTTTTTATTCGTCAAGGCAACAGCGTGACTGCTGAACTCAATGCGGATAAAGTATTCGCTGACCCGCCCTTTGGCATGAAAGATGATTATGGCATAGAAAAATGGCGGCCACAAGATACCGGCCTCGCCCTTGTTTATGAAAGCATTCCCAGAACCCGGCGTATGGATTGGGCATTTGTGCTGTCTGCTCTTACCAGACAAAAAGACGGCGGGAGAACGGTCATATTGACCTACGACAGCCTGTTGTTCCGAGCCTCTAAGGGCGAGCAGGAAATGCGTCGTAGACTTGTGAAAAGCGGACGTTTGGAGTCAGTTATTGCTTTGCCTCAAGGGATTCTTCCTGCGACCAATATTCTGTGTGACTTGTTGGTGTTTAGTCATGGCAATACCAGCGTAAAGATGGTGGATGCAAGAGATTGCAGAGTAAAAGAGCGTTTCACCAGCGAAATGACGCAGGAAAACCTGGATGAAGTTTTGCGGCGAGTGAGCGAAGTGACGGACTACAGCCGCACGGTATCCCACGAGGAGATTGCCGAGCGGGAATATGGTCTAAGCCCCGTGGATTATATGGCGTCTGCTCGTATCAAGGTTGAAAATGGTGTACCCTTGGGGAATTTACTTATTTCGTTAGAACGAGGGCAGCTTGTGCCGGCGGCAAAGCTGGAGGCGCTTTCCACCAAGGAAGAAACAGAATTTCAATATCTCATGCTTAAGGACGTCGAGGATGATGCCATCCGCACGCCTCTGCCATACTTGACAGACATACCGGAAGCATGGGACAAGTACTGTGTAACGACAGGAAGTCTGGTCATATCTCGCAGTGCGCCGATAAAGGTCGCCATCATTCCCGATTTGAAGGGGAAGAAGGTTCTAGCCAACGGCAATATGTATTTTATGAAACTTGACGAGAACCGTGTAAACTCCATCTATGTGCTTTGCTACCTAAAAAGTCGGGAGGGTATCAAGCAAATAGAATTTCTATCAAAAGGCTGTTCTATTACAACGCTTTCCATTAAGGACTTGCAAAAGATTCTCATCCCTATGCTACCTATCGAGGAACAGGCAGAGCTTGCGGAGAAATATACATCGCTCCGCCGTCACATTGCCTCGCTGAAACGACAAGAGCGTGAATTGGAGGGTAAAATTGCCTCCCTCATAGAGGAGGTGCATTGACTTTGCTGTCTGAAAATGATTTTGCCGGATTGGTGGATGAGGTGCAGGACAAAATCTATCAGCAAATGGAATTCGCTTGGAAGAATCACCAACTGGACGACTATTTGCGGCAAATCGGTCTGGGGGATTTGGCAATCCGGCAACCAGCGAGTGATTGGGACGATTCTCTCTCGCATGGCAAAATTATCGTATTCGGAGAAGCTGCCGCTAGGGAAAACGATATTGTCAAATCCATAACCAGCCAAGGTGTTTCCAAGGATAGGGTGGAACTTCACCTTGGTTATGACGAGTTCAAGCGGTATAGGTTTGGCGATCTTCAGTACAACAGCGCGTATCGACTGATACTGGCAGGGCCGCTTCCGCATTCTACGAACGACAAGGGCGGCTATTCCAGCGTTATTGCGAGGATGGAACAGGAGGAAGGTTTTACCAAATTGGTAAAGCTGTCCAGCAATGGCAGGCTAAAAATTACGAAAACAAATATAAAGGAAGCCGTACAGCGGGAAATCGAATCAGGATATTTGGCTGTAGGCTGATCTCTTGTGGAAACAAAGATAAAAGATAGAAATGGAGATTTAAGAGGGTTATGGCTGTGAAAAAATCAGAATTGTATTCGCTCCTATGGGAGGCTTGCAATAAACTTCGGGGAGGCGTGGAGCCTGCCCGCTATAAGGATTATGTTCTTGTGCTGCTGTTTTTCAAATATGTGTCCGACCGATACAAAGGGGAGCGGCGCGCCGATTTTACGGTAAACCAAGGCGCGTCCTTCGATGAACTCATTGAGGCAAAATACACACCTAATGTGGCGGAGACGGTGGATAAAATCCTCCAGAAGTTCTTGGAGGACAACCATCTTTCCGGCGCTCTGCCGGACGTCAATTTCAATAACCCGGACGAACTTGGTACGGGCAAGGAACTGGTGGACAAGGTGTCCGGACTGATCGCCATATTCGAAAATCCTGCCATTGAATTCAAGAGCAATCGCGCCAGCGGCGATGACATCATCGGTGACGCCTACGAATATTTCATGATGAAGTTCGCCCAAGAGTCCGGCAAGAGCAAGGGCCAGTTTTATACCCCTAGCGAAGTCTCCCGCATTATTGCCCGCTTGATTGGCATTGGGGACATCAAGCCCAGCCTCACGAAGAAGTGGACGCTTTACGACAAAAGCACCGCGAGAATGATACACCTGAAATGGCGCAGAAGTGCCTTGAAATCACTGGAATTCGGAGGTTTTACAGGTTATTCGGGCAAGGCAGCATAGATGGAATCTAGAGTGGGAGACGAAAATAGTCGGTTCGATAGAATACCCTGAAACGATAGAAAAAGCTATCGTTTCAGGGTATTCTATCGTTAAAATGTAAGAACGAGGTGAATGCAGGTTTCTGTAAGGCGTGAGGACATATGTACAGCGTGACGCTATGATGTACCATCGCCAGAATCGGGCGCAAAAGGAAACTGTGCCCTTTGGCGTGGCGGCTGAACATATGTCCTGAAAGTTTGCAATCTATTCGTTGTCCTTCACATCATTTTCCGATATTGCTGCATCTGCGCTCACCTCAATCATCTGCGTAACCACATGATTAAGCTCCGAGGCATTCTTACTCGTGATGCTCGGTTTCCTTGTTTCACTTTCGATGGCTCTCCGAGCATTTCCGGCTACTTTGCCGCCCCGCTTGGCTACGGAAATACTTTGAGAAAAACCTTGCGGCTGCTCGGCAGCGGAAAATTCCCTGGTCGCGGTTTCTGCCAGCATATTCAGCACCAGTTCCGTGGTGCTCATGTTGTCGCGCAGACTCTCTTTTTTGAGCCCTTTCAGATTTTTGTACTGACGGGTGGTCATTCCGCTCCATGCGCGAGTGAGTTCATCGGTTAAAATGGCGTACTCCTTTCCTTGTTTGACGCCGCGCTCTTTCCATTCGTCGGTGAGTTCTTTGCGGGCGCTGATCGCCATGAGCCGCTGGTTGATCCATTCCCGTGTGTAGCCTTTATGCTCGTAGGTAGATACCAGTCGCTCGGCGATAAGTTCTGGGTCAAGGGTTTCGTCAATGCGTTCTCGTCCCACCTGTGCCAGCCAGAGCTTGAGCGGCTCGGCCTTTTTTGATGGAATGGACTGGATAAGGCGGAGAAGCTGCTCAGTGTTGGCGACATCCGTAAGGCGGCGTTTGCCATCAGCGGCTTTCAATCGCAAACCGTGACAATTTGTCACGGTTTCATTTCCCTCTTCTTTGAGTCGTTGTTTTAGTTTTCGCCAATACGCTGTTGGATTCTTGCTTTCTGTCAGCACGCCTATCACATCAACGATGGAGAAATACCACGCCTCTTCATCTTCGCTCCAAGCGGTGCGGATAGGTTGATTTTCAAAAAGTTGGAGATTTTCGTTGCATGTGTTCTCTTTCATGGCATAGCCTTTCTGCCTGAGTGGCTGGGAGTCGGAAATACATACCTTTTTCTGGACACCTTGTCAATCGATGTTTTTGCATGATTTTTGCTCCGTACATGCTAGGCTGCCTTAGGTGCAGCATTGGTGTTGATGCCATCGATGACGGCGAGGATGTTTTTAATCATGTTTGGCTCGAAAACTTCGCCTATGGAAAGACCGCCAAGGTTTTCACTGTCGCTGAGGTCTTGTCGATCCATTGTGCCGTTTTGTACCAACCAATCCATGATGCACTTTACGAGACCGATTTGCTCTTCGCTATATACGCTTTCGTCAAGAAATGCAGAGAAGGCTTTTTGCGCTGCTTCCTGTGTGAGTCCTGTAAGGCTTCGGACGAATTTTCCTAAAGGCATATCCTGCGTTTCTTCCGGGAGCATTTTTCGATACTCTTCCTGGCTGCCAACTTCGTGCCAAAAGATTTCTTCTAAGATAGAGATGTCGCTGTCATCAAGAGGAAGATTATTCTTCAGTTTTACGAGAACGGGGGTGTTTTCATTTTCCTTCACATAGCGGGAGGCGCGTTCGTAGTAATCGTCTAATGTGTTGCCCGTTCCTAGTCGTTCCCCTTCGCGTTCAAAGATAACGGCATCCGTGATATTGATTTCTTTCAGCTTCATTTCTTTCTTCAGATACTGCATGAGTCCTCGCAGTTCCTTGCGAATACTCTCGATCTTTATAATGCTGGCGTTTGGCCAAAATTCTTCGGTCGAGATCGCCGTCAGCGTATCCTTGGCCTTAATCACGTCTGGTATGGTGGCTTTTTGAGAGAGTTTCACGGCAATCAGACGGATTTTCTTGCTATATCCGTCAAATGCTTTATCATCGTGCTGCGCCCTAGAAAGCATCATGCGATACATGATTACATCCAGTCGTTTTGCTGATTCATCCTCGTTCACGGCAGGAATCAGCGGGGCGATGTTGTGCACGAGTTCCTCTGAAGATATTACTTCCAAGCACTCAAATGCTTTTATGCTAGAAAATTTCTCCACATATTCAAGGTTTTGGCGAACTTGGAATTGTAGCGAATTTAAGGCAGAAATGGCTTCCACAGCTTCACTTACCAGTTCCTTTCGGTAGCCTATTAGATCGGACTGTTGGTATTCTATTGCCTGCAGTTCCTTCATCATCTTCACCTTCAAACTGAAGGTGAGTTCAGAGAGGGATGTCACTCCATCGACTTCTTTTCCTTTGGGGTTGTTGGCAAAATAGGTGCAGTTTCCCATGTAATCGAAGATATAGAATTCTTTTTTGTCTTCGCCAGGGCCGAATAAATCTGCGCAGAGCCTTGTGCCGCGCCCAAACATTTGCCAGAACTTGGCTTTTGAGAATACGGGCTTATAAAACACTAAATTGAGAATTTCCGGCACATCTATGCCTGTATCCAGCATGTCTACGGAGATGGCGATTTGCGGGAACTTGTCTTTGTCTTCAAAATCCTCCAATAGCTTTTTACGATACTTTTCCTTGTTGTCGATCACTCGTGCAAAACGTCCCTTGTACTCGGGGTAGAGTTTATCAAACTGCTTCTTGATAAAATCGGCATGGTTGTGATTTTTGGCGAAGATGATGGTCTTGCCTAGCTTGTCGCCGCCGTCCACCTTTATCCCCTTTAACATTATCTCCGTAAGGACTCGCTGAGTGGTGTTCGCATTGAAATACACACGATCCATCTCTGAGGAAGAAATAAATTCTGGCATATCATCATCCTCGTCAAAGGCATCCTCATAGCGTTCCCTGTCCTCTGGCGATAATTTATCATAGCTTATGCCCTCGGTGGGAATGCTGTAGAGTTTTTCAATGCAGTGGTAATCTGCAAGATACTTGTTTGCCAGAGCCTCTTCATATTCATAGGCAAAGGTTGGCATATCGTTTTCCAAATCGAAAAAATCATAGGTGTTGTGATCGACGTCCGTTTTGGGAGTAGCTGTAAGACCTATCAACAAGGCGTCAAAATACTCGAAAATGGCGCGATATTTTTTGAAAATGCTGCGGTGTGCCTCGTCGATGACGATGAGGTCGAAATGGGCGGGCGTGAAAAGCTTTTGCCCGTCTGCAGTTTTCATGTCATCAATGGCGTTCATGATGGTGGGGTAGGTAGAGAAAATCGCCCGATCGGTGGGCTTGTCATCGCCACGCTCTAAAAGATTGCAGGTGGAGAGATTTGGCATATGCATGGTGAATGCCTTTTTCGCCTGCCGCACCAAATCTATACGGTCGGCGAGAAAAAGAATATTGGTTATATAGTTGTGCGCCAAGAGTACGTCGATGAGCGAAATAACTGTCCGAGTCTTGCCAGATCCGGTAGCCATTACCCACAGAACCTTTCGCTTGTTGTTGCCATATTCATTGCAAGCCCTCTGGATGGCAATTTTCTGATAGGGGCGATTGCTGATGTCGTCATTGATCGCGAGTTGACGGAATGGCTTTTTTTGATTTCGGCGATTCATGATGCGTTCCATATCCCTCTTGGCGAATACGGAATAAACCTTGCGGGGGGCATAGTTCGTGTCGTCCCAAAACCATGTGGTATAACCGTTGGTATAAAAGATCAGCGGGCGCTGCCCCGTCATTTGCTCCAAACAATCGGCATAGAGTCGGGCTTGCTCTCTGCCTACCTCGGCATCAATCCCCGTTTTTTTAGCTTCCACTACGGCTAAAGGTTTGTGATTGTTGCCGTAAAGGACATAGTCGACCCGTCCTCCTCCGGCGGTGGAAGGCATGCCACTAACAGAAACCTCTGTGAGGCAGTCCTCGCCAAATGTCCAGCCCATCTCCTTGAGGTCAACGTCGATGATGGTGCGGCGGGTGTCCGCTTCGGTCTTGGCGGCGGCAGCGGATACTGCAAATGTATGTGTCACTTCATTCTTTTTGCGAAGTTCGGCAAGTTCTGCTTTGAGGTTGAACATTTCTTTTGCCAAGGATTCACGCTCTTTGGTCTTTTGGGAAAGTTCATCCTTGAGAGTTTCCCACTCTTTATTTGAAATGGACTGATTTTTGTCAGCAGCTAAAATGGATTCATCAAAGGCACGTTCCGTATAGGATTTGCCGTAGCAGTAGTCGATGAACTGGACAAATTCAAACAGGTTTGCCAGAGCAAGGATGGCTTCTTTATATGTAACTTGCTTATTCGTGTGTGCAGAGAAATTTCCAAGTTTAATGATGAAGCGAAGGCAATTTAGGATTTTATTATCGACAGAGTCTGTGAAGGATGGGTTATATACGAGGGCTGAGAAATTATCCTTGTAGGGGAGACGCAAAGTATCATCTACGGAATAGAGCCATTTTACGGCAAGTTCCGCACTTTTTCGGACACCAAGAGCAGAGAGTGCAGGGCTTACAGAGATAGACTTTTCTGCCTCAATGCAGGCCTCGGCAAAGGCTGCAAATTGCGTTTCCTTCTTCAAAAAGTCAAAGTTCGTCATGTTCTACGCTCCTTCGATGTAAACTTTTGCAAATCCGTCTGTCCGAATTTGTATACGATGAAAACATTGCTGATAGCAGGGCGGTTTTTAGCGAGATTTGTCGATGCATCAAAACAGCAAATTTCGATTTGTCGGCCTGTTCGACAAAGGCGGCAAATTCGTTTTGTAGGTCGAGGGGAGGGACAAATACAACAAGGGATTTTAGTCTTTCTTGCGATATGTTTGACATAGATTGCGCTGAACCCGTAGCCAGTTTTTTGATTTTCGGACGGAATACATCGTGATTGATTAGCTTCCATAGAAAGATCGGATGAATGTTTTTGTTAGGAATCAATCGAAAAATCAAGTCTGGCATCATCAAATTTTCGGGAGTTTGCCAAACATAAGCACACATTCCGACAAGGTCAGGTGTATTTTTTCTCGTAAATAATAAATCTCCCGCATGAATCTCTGCTTGTTTTACAAAATCAGCATCTGAATGAAGAGCTTTATTTTCTTGAGGGTTGTATACGCCATAAGTTGCAGCACTTAATTTGAGTAGCCCAGGGGATGTTCCTTGCCGTTCGTTGCTATCACATATAAAACTCTTTCCGCTTTCGATTTTTTGTAAACATTCACTAAGGAAACCCATTTTCCACCCCTTCGGATTCGTCACAGGGTCACCGAACAACTCTATAAACCGTGATTTGAAACCTATGCGATGTACCTGCGATGCGAGATTTTCACATTGTTTTGATCGACCATAGCATATTCCATCGTGGTGTCAATTTTGCTATGACCTAAGAGCTGCTGAACTTGCTCGATGGGCATACCTTTATCGATGGCTTTCGTGGCTAGGGTACGGCGGAACTTATGCGGATGTACCTTTGGGATTCCCAGCATACGCCCCATATTTCGGAGGCGAATCTCTACGCCGCTGATTTGCAAACGATGATGGGGGTTCAAAAGAGAGACGAAGAGAGCCGGGTCATCGTCCGAGCGGCTGTCCAGATAATTTTTTAAGTGAATTTTCGTTCGTGCATCGAAGTACACGGGACGCTCTTTGCTGCCTTTCCCCAATACGACGCACTCCCGGCTTTCGAAGTCGATATCAGCGCGATTGAGCCTTACCAATTCACCAACACGCATTCCCGTGGAAGCCAGGAGATCAATCATAGCTAAATCTCGGATATTGGTGCAATTATCCCGCATTTGCTCCAAAGCCTCGTCCGTGTAAGTTTCTTTGACAACTTTAGCCGTCTTGATTTTGTGGATGCGACGCACCGGACTTTTAAGGATGTAGTTCTCTTCCTCCAGCCAGGCAAAAAAACTAGAGAGAATGCGCCGGATATTATCGATATTCGCCTTGCTGCACTGATGCTTCTCTTGATAGTCTGACAGATATTTCCGTAAATCATCTGTGGTGATATGGGTGACGTGATTTTCGAGGCTATCCAACACCTTGCGGAGAGTGGTCTGATAGTAGCGGATAGTTTTTTCACTGCATCCTTCCACCTTCTTGGCAGCGATAAACGTGGCAATCAGTTCGTCGTTGGTCACCGTGTCCATAGGATCGCTTGTCCTCGGGCAATCAATGATTTCTTTGTCGATCAAGCATCGTGTCAACACCGTTTGAAGGTGTGCCATTTGGGCGTTATCTAAAAAAGGGAGCATTCCTTGCATGATTTCGGTCATCAGATGCTCTTTCATATTGAATTACCTCTTTCTACCGACCACTGACGCCACAGATTTAATCAACCAAAATACTTTTGCAGTAGGGCTTCTTTCAGTAATTCGTGCTTTTTTAAGAGTTCTTGGATTACCAATTTCGATTTGTCGGCCTGTTCGACAAAGGCGGCAAATTCGTTTTGTAGGTCGAGGGGAGGAAGTGGAACATATAATCCTGACAGAATTTGTTGATTGAGATTCTGTATGTTGGCACCTCTGCCAGTCATTCTATGTCGCATTGATTCGTGTTTGAGAACCTGCAACAGATAACTAATAGTCAACCGCTCTTTATCGGCAAGTCGAAAGCGTATGCAAAAACCACTGAACACAGTTGGTATCTCGTTGGGATAAACAGCCAAACAACGTCCCACCAGATTTTTATTGCCATTTGAGCGAACGAAGACAATATCTTCATTCTGTAATAGATATTCTTTAGAAGGCTTATCATTGAGTGAAACGATCGGAAGTGTTGATGTATCATCAATAATAGATAAATTTTGAAAATCTCCGACGCCTAGACAATGTAATTCAACACCGTTTTCCCCCTTATGAAAATTCATGCCGTTTTTGCAGTCCCCCATATCCGATAACGGCGCAATTTCCCACCCCTTCGGATTCGTCACAGGATCACCGAACATCTCTACAAACCGTGACTTTACGAGCTCTTCAAGATGGGCTATTTGTGCGTGGAGTGTGTCTATCGCTTTATCGACTAGGATCAATATGCTTGAGATTTCTTGCTGTTTATCTCTGGATGGGATGTTAAGCGGCTCATGCTTGTAGTCTTTAAAATAAATGTGTGGAATCGTGGATCCAGTGTAGTATTTTTCAAGATGCATGAATTGTACTGCATAATAGAGGTAATTGACATCAATGCTATCTTTGGGTAGCAGATATTGCATTGTGCCTATAACCGAGGAATACGGTGGCAAAGAAAACACACGCCCGATGCCAGCTCCGTCTTTGACCACGGCTATATATTGCTGCTCCTGCTTATAAAAATTTACAAACCCAATGAGTCCACTTGCCCCATAGATGGGATATTGTCCTTTGTGACCCACTAAATCTTTTTGGGCGATATTTGATGACATCGAGCTACACGCATCCGCCAATGTTGACAGGCTCATGCCGCCACCTCCTCAAAGTCAGCGACAAGCCGTGATTTGACGAGATCCTCAGTCTTTTCCGTCAGAAGATTGCACATCTCAATCGCTTGGTCTATGTCCTCCAGATTTTTCACAATCTCTCGCTGTTCTTCTAAAGAAATCAACGGGATTTCAATATTCTCAAGTATGCCTTTTGAAATAGCTTTGAATGTACTCCCTGTTCCTTTTGCATTTAGTTCAGGCACACGACTACTCAAGAAATAAAATATATAATCTTTCAGGCATTTTAATGAAACAACCTGTATTGCCGCTAAACCTCGCCCTATGCAACATTCTTGATCTGCAACATTTAATGCGCCGATAGGAGCACGTACAGAAATTAGAATATCGTCTTTATGGGCATATTTTTTAGGGGATGAACACCAAACTCTTACATTTGGATGTGCTTTTCCAAAATCGGCATTTCCCTGAAAAAAAGGAATACCTTCGCGCACAATATTATAAGATGCAGAATCTGGGGACTGTCCCATCGTTATGGTAGCAATTTCATTGAGTTTCATAGTCGCTCCTCCAGCCGTGTCAGAACATCGTCCAATTTGTGATAAAGTCCTCGAATGTCCTGCATAATCTCCGCAACAGGTGGATACTCCAGAGGCGTATACTCAATCTTCTTGTATTTATTGATGGACAGGTCATAACCGTTTTGCCGGATTTCCTCCGCCGACACCATAAAACTCTGGTCGGTGCGGCTGCGGCTTTTTTCGGCATCAAGATTTTCAAAACGCGTTACGATATCATTGATGTCGCCGCCTGTTCCTAAATCATCTCGCTTATCGTCGAGCGAATATCCGTCGGATTTCATGTCATAGAACCAAACGTCATCCGTACCGCCGGAACCTGTCTTGGTGAAAATGAGGATGGCTGTTGATACCCCGGAATAAGGCTTGAAAACGCCAGATGGCATGGAGATGACCGCTGAGAGTTTGTTGTTGTCAACCAGTTCTTTCCGTAAATCCTTATGTGCCCTGGACGATCCGAAGAGGACTCCATCCGGGACGATGCAAGCGCAACGGCCTCCTGCGTCAAGCAATCGCAGGAAAAGCGCCACAAAAAGCAGCTCTGTTTTCTTCGTATCAACTTTCGATATGAGATTGGCCGCTACGGTATTGTTGTCCAGCGATCCCTTAAACGGGGGATTGGCGAGGATGAGAGTGTATTGATCTGCGTCGGTGTTGTTTTTCGACAGGGAATCGTTGAAACGAATATTCGCATTGTCCATGCCGTGAAGGATGGTGTTCATGGCCGTGATTCGGAGCATGGTTTGGTCGGTGTCGTAGCCTGTGAACATTTCATCTTGAAAATGGTCACGAATTTTCCGGTTGGTACGTAGCTGAGAATCATAATGCTCCTTGATGAAATTTCCGGCTCCCACGAGGAAGCCGCCTGTGCCGCAGGCCGGATCTATGATAAAATCCTTTAGCGTCGGCTTCATCATGCGCACCATCATCCGGATAATGTGGCGCGGCGTGCGGAATTGTCCGATGCGCCCGGCAGTCTGGATTCTGCCGATCATATATTCGTAGAGATCGCCCTTGAGGTCTTTGTCTTTCAACGGAAGTTCATCAATGGCGGTGACGACTTTTTCTGTGATGAGAGGATTCGGCAGGGCGAAGGTGGCGTCCTGCATATAGCGGGCATAGGCGCTCTTGCGGCTGTCTTTTTCCCTAGGATTTGGTTCTCCTTTCAAGGTTTTAATGAAGGGAAACACCTTCGTCCCCAGTATTTCGTGTATCTCCTCGGCCTTTTTGTCTCGGAAGATATGCCACCGCATGGCTTGTCCTTCGTCGTTTTGGGGGAATATTCGTCTGCCGTTCGCAATGCCCAAGAGAGCGTCATTCTTTTCATTATCTGTTTCAACATCATCTAAAGACTTAATGAAAAAAAGATACGTAAGCTGCTCAATGACGGTCAAAGGATTCGCCAGCCCGTAAGAGTACATATCATTCCAGATGCTGTCGATTTTGTTTTTGAGTTCGCCCGTAATCAACGCCTTCCTCCTAACTTATATACATAGTTTACGCTTCATTAGAGTTCACATTGTTCAAAGCAGAAGCCCTGCCTGATACGGAAAACCATCGCGCCGCACTGTTCGCAGAAAACAGTATCACATTTTTGACGATTGCCGCATGGTTTGTTTTCTGAGTTCTTTGGTGATGGCTTCAGAACCGTGCCGCAGTAAGGGCAGTAGTTCGCACTGCTGCTGTGCCGTCCGCCACAGTAGGGGCATTCGTCGGGATGCCGCAGAAATCTTGCCTTGGGTTTGATATACTTGGGACGTGGTTGATTTTGCGAGATAAACTCTGGCATCAATATATCATCCTTGTCCATGCAGACCGTGATTTCCTTGCAGTAATCGGCAAATCGCTCCTGTGTCAGAATGACATTGGTTGGGATAAATTGATAATCCTCCGTGGCCTTGACATATCTGTTCTGCGCCGCCTTATCAGAAATGCCGCAGATCATAGTGATGGCTTTTTCGTCATACACATCGAGACTGCGCATCAGCCACTTTGAGGCCAGCACCTCCCCGGCGAACATATCTGCTTCAAATTCCAGCTGATCGTACAGTTCCAGCGGAAGCTCTGATTTGACGATTTTTGTCAGATGGTTGTCTCGCAGATGTCCCAAGTATATATGCCCAATCTCATGTAGCTTCGTCCAAAGCAGCCGGCCAGGAGGTATAGTATCGGCAGCATTGATGAGGATTCTATACTTGTTTGCCTTTACATCGTACATTGACAGCCCGTCTTGACTGCGCATGACGTGGTCTAGGACATGCTGCTCGTTTTCACCAATTTCGTGGGCAAGTTGATGGACGTACTTGAGCTCCCAATTGTGGTGCTGGTTGATGATATCCTCCGGATTCACCGGGAGCCAACGGATATCATGCTCACGGAGGAATTGATGAGCGCTGCAGAAAATACGCAGTGCACGTTCACTGCTGCTTGGAAAAGGCATCAGGATAAAGCGACTCCATGACTTTCTTTACCTTCTCCAAGTCTTCGTCCGTCAAAGTGGCTCCAGCTTTGACGATGGCTTTTAGCTTGGGATTTTGTACGAAATCGGCAATGGTGCTATCGTCTTCCGTAGCGCGGAAAGCAGCCTGCGTTTTGGCAAGAGCGGCCGCATCGATGAACTGACTGCTGTTTGCCGTCCTTGCTACAGCGCGAATTTCATCGTCGTTGGCTTTCACATCACTGACCTTAAGTTTCGTGATAGCGGATTCTATTTGCTCCCTTTTTTGAATATTGACCATTGTTTCCAAGGGGACATCCAAGACAACCGCGATCTTTGCAAGCATATCCACTTGCGGTTCTCGCGCACCAGACTCAATATAGTCGATGTAAGATTTGGATATTCCTGTCCTGGTGCTGAGGTTTTTGGCAGAAATCTTTTTGTTTCGCCGTTCATCTTTGATGTAAGCGCCCAGTTTTAAACCCATGATAGCCTCCTTTCGATAAGTGTGATAATAATGTTGACAATGACCACAAATAGTGGTAATATGTAATGGTTGAATGATTGATGGTCAAGCTCGTGCAATAGAAAGCGCGAGTTTTTATTTGACCACAGCCTACCACAAATAGTAGGCATTTGTCAATAAAAATCTACATTGGGGGAGGAATTCTATGAGAGTGTTTCGGAAAGTCGGCGAAGGAATGGAAGAGGTGCGGAATTTGGACAAAAAGCGTGTCTTTGACAAGAGTAAGGATGATAGACTTATTGAGATTCGTCGTCAGCATTGCGTTACGAGAATCACAGCGAATGCCGACAAGACGATGAACATCTCTCATTGTTACGAGAAATAAATATTTATCCGCGAGAGCGCCAGACGACAGTGCGGGTACCGACCAGTTATCGGTATCTCGCTGTCGTTTTTTATTTAGAAGAATAATAGCGAAGCCTTAGTGAGCACAAGGGCATTTCATATGTATGCGCTTCTATGTAGAAAGATTTCTAAGGAGGTGATAGGAAAAATCAAATTCGGTTTCCCTAAGTAGTCAATCTGTTGTCCAAGATGGCCATAGGACGGCGGGATGCGGATAGGGATGCTGACAGGTAACGAGCTTGTCAGTAGCTCTATGCTCCCACCGTGCTTCTTTACGCCCATTTTCGGATAGAAGCCCATGCGTAGTTTTGCATCCCGCCGTTCGGCAAGAACGAAAGGAAGGCAAAACTATGAGCGACACCATCAAAGACTATTTCATTCCGCTGGAAGTCGATTCCCAAATGATTCGGGATTTCGACATTGATCGAAAGACGGTCAAATGGCGTATGGTTGGCAATCGTCGGGTAAGAGTCGTGATGATTCCGGTGACGGAGGATGTGTATCGCGAGTATATGCGTACGACATGGCGCGAGCAGAAGCAGGAGATACGGGCGAAGAGCCTTTGCATTTATAAGGATTGGGAAAATGCCTGTGACCATGACTGCGAACATTGCACACAGCCTGTATTTTTAGAATCCTCCATCAACTTTATGGAGGATGACGAACGGCTTTCCGTCAATCTGGAGGATTCCTGCATTGAAAAGATCATGTTGGAGCAGCTGGCTGAAGCGATGGAGGAGCTTACTCCTGCAGAGCGGGATTTGCTTGAACGAATCAAAGCAGGAGAATCCGAGCGCACCATCGCAAAAGCTCTCGGCTACAAGTCTAAGATGAGTATTCGTAAGAAAAAAGAAAAACTTTTCGCCCTTCTCCGAAAAAAATTGGGAATGTGGTGACCATTTCGCCGGTTTCTGTCCGCCCTCTAGTGAAAGGGGGGAACAAGTGATGCGAAAGAAAGAAATCGCAGCCGTGCTGATGGCAATCAGTCTGATTGCTAGAAATGCCGCAAAGAAGATTTTGCTGAAAGGAACTGATTCTAATGGTTGATTTGAAAGACTTGCCCAAGGTGCTGTGTGATGCAGCCGATGCGCTGGAAAAGGCGATGCCGCACAGCAGCGAGCCTGCAAAAAGCGTAGGACTCGAAGAGGTGCGTGCCGTTCTCGTGCGCAAGAGTGCGGCGGGAAAGCGGGAGGCGGTCAAGGCGCTGATTACGAAGTATGGCGCGGAACGCTTGAGCGATATCCCGGACGAAAATTACGCTGCGATGCGCGAAGAAGCGGAGGCGCTCTGATGGGGGCACATGCACTGCTGCCGCCGTCGGCAGCACTTCGGTGGATGAACTGCCCGCCGTCCGCGCGGCTTGAGGGAGAGTTTCCCTCTGCTGCAAGCAAGGCTGCCGCCGAAGGGACGGCGGCGCACGCGCTCTGCGAGCATAAGCTGCGCAAGCTTCTGCATCTGCGCAGCAAGCGGCCGCATTCGGATTTCGAGGATGAAGAGATGGAGCGCTGCTCGGATGATTATGTCGCATTCGTGCAGGAACAGATGCGGAAAATCCCCTCGCCGATGACGCTTGTCGAGCAGCGTCTTGACCTTACGCGCTATGTGCCGGAAGCTTTCGGGACGGCGGACTGCATCATCGTCGGAGGAGATACGCTCTGCGTCATCGACTTCAAGTACGGCATGGGCGTGCTCGTGGAAGCGGAGCGCAATCCACAGATGATGCTTTACGCGCTCGGCGCATTGGAACTGCTCGACGGAGTCTATGATATCCGAACCGTTTCCATGAGCATCTTCCAACCGCGCAGGGAGAATGTATGCACATGGTCGCTCACGAAAGACGAACTTCTGCGATGGGCAAAAGATGAGCTTGCAGAAAAGGCAAGGCTCGCCTATGCAGGAGAGGGAGAATTCTGCGCAGGTGTGTGGTGCACGTTTTGCCGTGCCTCCGCTCGCTGCCGGGCGCGTGCGGAGGCAAAGCTGCGCATGGCAAGAGAGGAATTCAAGCTTCCGCCGCTCATTACGGACGAGGAAATCGAGGAAGTCCTCAGTGAAATCCCCGACCTTATCAAGTGGGCGAACGCTATTCTCGCCTATGCGACAGATGCGGCAGTCAATCATGGCAAGCGATGGAAGGGCTTCAAGGTCGTGGAGGGGCGCTCTGTTCGCAAGTACAAAGATGAAAGTTCTGCTGCAAGAGCGGCGGAAGCCGCAGGCTATACGGACATCTTCGATAAGAAGCTCATTACGCTGACACAAATGGAAAAGCTGATGGGAAAGAAAGCGTTCATGGAGATTCTTGGCAATCTTGTTGTAAAACCGCCCGGAAAGCCGGCGCTCGTGCCACTTTCAGATAAACGTCCGGCAATTCAGGCAGGTAATGCACAGGCCGAATTTACAGATATTATGGAGGGAAATTAACATGGCTATGAAAAACCTTAACACGAAGGTTATCACGGGCAAGGTTCGCCTTTCCTATGCGAACGTATGGGAGCCGGCATCCATCAATGGCGGTGAGGAGAAATACTCCGTCAGTCTCATCATTCCGAAGTCGGACATGACGACCATCGGAGCGATTCAGGCGGCGGTGGATGCCGCCATCGAGGCGGGAATCGGCAAGTTCGGCGGCAAAAAGCCGAACAAGGCGTTGATCAAGCTGCCGCTGCGCGATGGTGACGTCGAACGTCCTGAGGACGAAAACTACAAGGACGCCTATTTCATCAACGCAAACTCCCGGACGGCTCCGCAGATTGTCGACCGCAAGGTGCAGCCGATTCTGGATCGCGATGAGGTGTATTCCGGCTGCTATGCGCGTGTGAGCATCACGCTGTATGCGTTTAACAGCAACGGGAACAAGGGAATCGCCTGCGGCTTGGGGAACATTCAGAAACTTGAGGATGGCGAACCGCTCGGCGGCCGCACGACCGCCGCTGCGGATTTTGCAAGTGTCGACGACGATGAAGAGGACTTCCTCAACTAAGTCTATAGGGATGGGCAGCGGTGAGAGCCGCTGCCTGTTTTATGGGAGGGCGAATATGAAATCCATCAGTATAGATATCGAAACATTTTCCAGTGTGCTGCTCGCCAAAGCAGGCGTTTACAAGTATGCGGCATCGGAAGATTTTGAAGTCCTGCTGTTCGGTTATGCCGCAGACGGCGGAACGGTGCATGTCGTGGATTTGGCAAATGGGGAAACGATTCCGGCAGAGATTCTTGCGGCATTGACGGATGATCGTGTCATCAAATGGGCATTCAATGCCATGTTTGAGCGTGTGTGCTTGTCGCGATACCTTGGCGTCAGACTGCGGCCGAACGCATGGCGATGCTCCATGGTTTGGGCGGCGACGCTTGGCCTGCCCTTATCCCTCAAGGATGTGGGAGCTGTGCTGCGTCTTGAACGACAGAAGATGGAAGAGGGCAAGGACCTTGTCCGCTATTTCTGCACACCTTGTAAAGCGACAAAAAGCAACGGCGGCAGGACGTGCAATCTGCCTGCGGATGCTTCGGAGAAGTGGGAGATGTTCAAAGCATACAATAAACGCGATGTGGAAACGGAAATGGCGATTCAGGAAAGATTGAAGAAGTTTCCTGTGCCGGAGAGCGAGTGGGAAAACTACGTCATAGACCAGGAAATCAACGACCGTGGCATTGCTGTAGATGCGGAATTTGCAGTGCAGGCAATTCGCTGCGACGAGCGCAGCAAGTCGCTCTGTCTTGCGAGGGCGAAAATCCTTACAGGGCTTGAAAATCCAAACTCTCCGCTGCAGCTTATGGACTGGCTGCGCGGGAAGGGGATACAAACGGAATCTCTGGCAAAGAGCGAAGTGGCGGAGATGCTCAAGGCGGCGACGGGAGATGTGCGGGAAGTATTGGAACTTCGGCAGAGACTCGCCAAGATAAGCGTCAGGAAATACATGGCGATGGAGTCGGTCATGTGCGCAGATCATCGTGCCCGCGGCCTGTTTCAATTTTATGGAGCAAACCGAACGGGGAGATTCGCAGGGCGGCTCATCCAGCTGCAAAATCTGCCGAAGAATAATATCGCGCCTTTGACAGAGGTTCGCACGCTCGTGAAAGACGGTTCGTTCGACCTTTTGGATATGCTCTATGACAGTACGGCAGATGTGCTTTCACAGCTGATTCGCACGGCTTTTGTTCCGCGTCCTGGTACGCGTTTCATCGTCGCGGACTACTCTGCAATCGAAGCGAGGGTGCTTGCATGGCTTGCAGGCGAACAATGGGTGCTGGACGTGTTCAGAAAGAACGGAGATATTTACTGCGAAACGGCATCGCGCATGTTTCACTGCAAGGTGGAAAAGCATGGTGAGAATGCGGAACTTCGTCAGAAAGGAAAGCAGGCGGTTTTGAGCTGTGGCTACGGCGGCTCTGTCGGCGCGCTCATTGCCATGGGCGCAGTCGAATCCGGCATGAAGGAAGAGGAACTTCAACCGCTTGTGGATTTGTGGCGCACGTCGAATCCTCATATTGTGCGGTTCTGGTGGGATGTGGATCGCGCTGTCAAAAATTGCGTGCGGCATCGCACACCTGTGGAAACGCACGGCATTCGCTGTGCATGGAAGAGCGGCATCCTGTTCATCCGGCTGCCAAGCGGCAGGAATTTGGCATATGCAAAGCCGCGCATGGGCAAGAATCGGTTTGGAGGGGAGTCCGTCACCTATGAAGGTCTTGGGATTGGGAGAAAGTGGGAGCGTATCGAGACGTTCGGAGGCAAACTTGTGGAAAACATCACGCAGGCGACGGCACGCGATCTGCTCGTCTTTGCAATGAAGCGACTGCGGAAAGAAGGTTTCTCCATCGTGATGCATGTCCATGATGAAATCGTGCTTGAAGTGCCGAAAGGCATCTCATCGGTCGAAGAAATATGCTCCATCATGGCGGAGAATCCACCATGGGCGAGAGAACTGCCGCTGAAAGCTGACGGATATGAGTGTGATTTTTATCGGAAAGACTAAAAAGTGTTCGGACTGCATATACATACAGTCCGAACACATGGGGGCTTTCATGGATTTTTCCGATTGAAGTAATCAATCCATTTAGGCTCAATGGGCGTGTAAGTCATGCCTTCAAAAAAGGCAGCCCTTTGATACTCTTGAAAAATCAGTGAAACTGTACCGTTTCCAGACAAGAAATAGTCGTCCGGGATGGTATGATCGCATTCTCGGTAAGGCACCCTTGATTTTATGTTGAGGAATTTATTCTTCTCGTTGTAGAGTGGAAAATCGAAAAGTGTACTGAAATCTTCATTAACTAAGTGGATAAAATATCGCAAAGGGACTTTTTCACCTGAGTGTTTGTTGTATACGAGACCAGTATGTATAGTATGCCCATGTACTCCTCCCCTCCAACGGTAATCATGAAGGATTAAAGAAACATAGTCAGCATTCTCGAATCGGAGTTCATATGTAAATTTTCCATCGATAAATTCTCCGTTTCGATAGTCGATTCGGAACTTCTCAATATATCTATATAAATCCGAATTGATTTTATTTTGAGCGACAGCATTTTCCGTGTACACAATAGGATAGTGCATTTCATAATTAACAGCCCTGTCAGTGCCGGTGCCCACACTCGCAGATGCATATGAGCAGAGAAAAGTGAGCAGCGAAAAAAGAAGCAGAACCTTTTTCAAGCATTTCATTTCTCATCACTCCTTATTCATATCAATATCCCGTTGCAGTGGTCAATCTCGTGCTGGATGATCTGTGCCGTAAAGCCGGAGAATGTATCTTTCTGTTTGTGAAATTTCATGTTGCGGTAAGTGACTTCAATCCACTCATACCGTATCGCTTTTCGCTGTCCAAGGAGGGAAAGACAGCCTTCTTCTGTTTCATATTGCTTGGCGGATGTTTTTGTAATTTCCGGATTCAGCATCACGACATGGGATTTTCCTATGCATATAGCTATGATGCGTTTCCGCGCTCCGATCATGTTGGCGGCAAGGCCTACGCAGTGTCCGACATGCGCCTTGAGGGTATCAAGCAGATCGTTCGCAAGGGAAAGGTCAGCTTTTGCCGCTTTTTCCGATGGCTGCGCGAGAAATACAGTATCCGTGATGATTGGCCGTACCATCTGTTTCACCCTTTCGTTGTTTGATGTATTCGCTTAGATAAATAAAATTTCCTGCACGTGGTGACCAATATGCCTCTTTCTGTCCGCCCTCTTTTGAGAGGGGGATGAACGTTCCCCATCATCACGAATTGACCATGTATTGGAGGGAATCGCTTATGAATGATTTGCAGGTTTTGGAGCATGATGCAGTGCGGGTGATGACCACGGAGCAGCTTGCGGAGGCGTATGGTTGTGAAGGTCGGAACATCAGTGACAATTTCAAGAACAACGAAGACCGCTTTCAGGAAGGCACGCACTACTTCCGCCTTGAGGGCACGGAATTGAAGGACTTCAAGAGGCAGTCCGAAAATATCGGATTGCCTGTGAGCAAGTTCGCCTCTGCGATTTATCTCTGGACGAAGCGGGGAGCGGCGCGTCACTGCAAAATGCTGGGGACGAATCGTGCATGGGATGTCTTTGAGGAGTTGGAAGAAAGCTACTTCAATCCCGTCAAGAACATGATGCCGGAGGAGGTTCTTCTGCATACTGTTCAGAGACTCGTAGAGCAGGCGAAGGCGATCAAGGCTGCAAATGCTCGTCTTGACAAGGTGGATGCGCGGCTTATGGAGGTCGAATCCAAGCAGATGACCATCGACCAGCAGCATTATACAATCATCGGCTATGCCAATCTCACGGGGGTTCGGGGCGTGAGCCGGGAAATTGCAGCATCTCTTGGGCGCAAAGCTTCGAAGATGTCCAGAAAGCAAGGCTACCACATCGGCAAAGAATATGATGCCAAGTATGGCATGGTGAACACCTATCATGTCGATGTGCTGCAGGAAGTTTTTAGAAGCTGAGTGAACTGCACGCACAAACGCCCACTTTGTGGATATTGTGCGGTGCCCTTACAGAAACCTAGCCAATCGGTCTGAGGATTTCTTTGGGGTTTTATGCTAAAAACCATCATGTGAACAGGGAGCGTGACGTC
This sequence comes from Selenomonas sputigena, assembly GCF_026015965.1. Taxonomy (NCBI): domain Bacteria; kingdom Bacillati; phylum Bacillota; class Negativicutes; order Selenomonadales; family Selenomonadaceae; genus Selenomonas; species Selenomonas sputigena. The sequence goes on from NZ_CP110383.1 coordinate 756,885, forward strand.
ATGCTATATTTCAATGAGGCGCATTATCCGGATCCGACGGCGGGCGAGGCGATGAGGAACATCGAAAACTGCGAGAACGCCTATTTGCCGCTCATCTATGTTTGTTCGGCGTACCGAAGCAATCCGTCCGTCAATATTCGACGAGCACGGGAGTATTGCCGCTTCGCCGTGCGGAAGGGCTGCATTCCGCTTGCGCCGCATCTTCTTTTTCCGCAGTTTCTTTCAGAGAAAAAGGATCGTGCGCTTGCGATGCGCATGAACTTCGTTCTCCTGCGCAAATGCCGCGAACTTTGGGCGTTCGGCGCGGAGATTACCGAGGGGATGCAGTGTGAGATTGACAAGGCGCGAGTCTTGCGTCTGCCGATTCGCTGCTTCAGCACGAAATGTGAGGAGGTCGTATGGGAATGACCATCGCCAACCTCAAGGAAAAGAAAATCTGGATTTGCTGGAAGTACATCGAAAAAGACGGCAAGCGAAAGAAGAAACCTTGTGCTGCGGGCGGCGGCATCACGGGTGTGAATCATGCCTATCGGGCAAGTTGGGTGACATTCGAGGAAGCGCGGCGGGCGGCTGAGGAATCATCCTATGCCGGAGTGGGGTTCATTATCCCGAAAGGGATGTACTTCCTCGACATTGACCACAGGGATGCGGCTGATGCTATGGTGCAGCTGCAGATCCGCAGGCATGAAACTTATGCCGAAAAATCGGTCAGCGGAAACGGCATCCATCTTTACGGCTGCTGTGACTATGACCGCATTCCGAAGAAGAAAAACGAGAAGGGCGAGGAAAAGCTCGATCCGAAGTTCTATGTCAAGAATCCGCATAATGGCATGGAACTTTACATCGGAGGGCTGACCAACCGATTTGCCGTATTTACGGGCGATGTTGTGCATGACGTGCCGTTCGCCGACGGGACGGAAGCCGTGCTTACCACGTTGCGGAAGGATATGCTGCGAAAGAAGCCCGTGAACTGGATATCGAAGGAGGATGGTGACCGCGCCGTTTTCGACATTGTCTGCTCTCTGCGAAAAGCGAAAAACGGCGGAAAGTTCGAGCGGCTCTTCGATCGCGGTGACATCACGGAGTACAGTAGCGCGTCGGAAGCGGATGCAGCACTCTGTGCCTTGATCGCTTTTCGGACGGGAGATGATGCGGCGCTGATTGATGCCGTTTTTCGCCAGTCTGCCCTTTATCGGCAAAAATGGGAGCGTGAGGATTATCGAGCGGCGACCATTCGTACGGGAATTGAAGCCTGTCACGGCGTGTTCCATGCATCAGCGATGGAGCATCCGAAATTCATTCGTTTCAACGCAAAAGGAATCCCCTTCATCAGTTGCCCGGCGCTGGCGGACTACATCCGTAAGAATCTACATTACATCTTTGTCCGCGACAGCGCACGGCATGGCGTTCTGCGCTACGTTTATGAAGGCGGCGTGTACCGTCTCTATGCGGATGATATGCTCAAGGGACTCATCAAGAACTGCATTGCGTCCTACGATGCAGAACTTATCGAGATGCGGAAAGTGGACGAGGCTTTCCGCATCCTCACAACGGATTTGAACTACATCAAAGACTCTGACCTCAATGCAGACGAGGACATCATCAACTTTCAAAACGGCATTCTGCACCTCGCCGCGATGGAGTTGACGGAACACGCGCCCGATCTTCTCTCCACCATACAGATTCCGTGCGCATGGTCGGACGAAGAAACTGCAACGCCTGCATTCGACGCTTTCATGCATACGCTTACGGACGGGGATGCGGAAATTGAGCGTCTGCTGCTCGAATTCATCGGTGCGTGTCTTTCCAACGTCAAGGGATGGCGCATGAAGAAGGCGCTCTTTATGTACGGTGCAGGAGATACGGGAAAATCCCGGCTCAAATGTCTGGTGGAGCAGCTGCTCGGGCGAGGAAATTACATTGGCATCGACCTTCGCGAGATCGAGGCGCGATTCGGCACGGGGCTGATTTACGGTATGCGGCTTGCAGGAAGTTCGGACATGAGCTTTATCACCGTAGATGAACTCAAGACCTTCAAGAAATGCACGGGTGGGGACAGTATCTTTGCAGAATTCAAGGGGCAGAACGGATTCGAGTTCACCTTCAATGGGCTGTTCTGGTTCTGCATGAATCAGCTGCCGAGGTTTGGCGGTGACGACGGGCAGTGGGTTCACGAACGCATCATGCAGGTGCATTGCAAGAATGCCATCCCTCTGGAAAAGCAGGACAGGCATCTCGGCGAAAAGCTTTATGCAGAGCGCGAGGGAATCGTCCGTAAGGCCGTCCATGCTCTGCAGATGGTCATTCAAAACGGCTACCGCTTTACGGAACCGCAATCCGTCATAAAAGCAAGGGAAGCATACATGGTCGAGAATAATTCGGTGCTTGCTTTCCATGCGGAATGCATGATGAAGCGCCCCGAGGGAGCAAAATGCGGCGAGGTCACAACAGGGAAAGTCTACCGCATTTATCAGGTTTGGTGCAGGGACAACAACAACGGCTACGCCAAGACGGCGCGGGAGTTTAGAGCCACGCTGGCTCGGTATTACCGTACAGATTTCAGCGCCATGACCGTTCGGCGAAGTTACGGCAGCGTTTATAAGGATTTGATTTTGACGGAAGATGCGCTTCGTGAATACACGACGCATTACAATGAGCCTGAGGATGATTTTTTGTGACAGCAGTGATCGTCCGGTGACAGGAAAAGCGAAAAACTGTCACTGGCGCAAAGTCTTGTCAGTATTGGGATTACGAAGCGTGAGTGATAGCAGTGACAGTTCTTTTATCTTTTATATATAGGGAAAAAAGAAAAGTCAGGAAGAAAGAAAAGTTAAAAATATTTATATATATAAAGATATAGGCGGCAACTGTCACTACTGTCACTATGCACCTATGGAAGCGAGGAATATCAATGCGAGAGCGTGATTTGGAAACATTCACTAAAACGTACATAGAATCGCACGGCGGACTTGCACTGAAGTTCATATCTCCGGGATATGTGGGCGTGCCGGATCGGCTTGTGCTCATGCCGGGCGGGAAGATGTGCTTCATGGAACTCAAGGCGTTCGGCAAAAGTCCGCGCCCTTTGCAGGTACGGTGTATCGACAAACTGCGTGCACTTGGTTTCAAAGTGTTCGTGGTTGACGGAAAGGAACAGATCGGAGGGATTCTTGATGCGTTATGAACCGCATTTCTATCAGACGTATGTCAAGGAATTCATTCTCTCACACAAAGAAGCGGCGATATTTCTGGACTGTGGGCTTGGCAAAACGGTCGTCACGCTTACGGCACTCGAAGAACTGCTGCATGATTTCTTCGAAATCGGCAAGGTGCTCGTCATCGCCCCGCTGCGTGTGGCGCGGGATACATGGCCGTCGGAGATCGCAAAATGGGAGCATACGAAAAACATCCGCGCTTCCGTGGTTATGGGGACGGCAAAGGAACGCACGGCGGCTTTGCTGAAACATGCCGAGGTTTACATCATCAACCGTGAGAATGTGAAGTGGCTGATCGAAGAGAGCAATATGCCCATGGACTTCGACATGATCGTCATCGACGAGCTTTCCTCGTTTAAATCTTATCAGGCAAAACGGTTTCGTGCGCTTATGAAACTGCGTCCGTCAGTCAAACGCATCGTTGGATTGACGGGCACGCCATCGGCGAACGGTCTCATGGATCTCTGGGCAGAGTTTCGGATTCTGGACATGGGAAAACGACTTGGAAGATTCATCTCCCATTACCGCGATGCTTATTTCCTTCCAGACAAACGGAATCAGCAGATGGTGTTCAGCTACAAGCTGCGTGAAGGCGCGGAAGATGCCATCTATCGACGCATCGAAGATATCACCGTTTCCATGCGCGCCATAGAATATCTTAAAATGCCGGCTCTCATATCGAATATCGTGCCTGTCGCCCTGGATGCGCGTGAACGAAAACTCTATGACGATATGAAACGAGATATGGTCATCGCAGTCGAAAACGAAGAGATTGACGCTGTCAGCGCAGCAGCGCTCTCCAACAAGCTGCTTCAGATGGCGAATGGAGCAGTCTATGCGGATGGTAGGAAAGTCATCCGACTCCACGACCGAAAGCTTGATGCTCTGGAAGATTTGGCAGAAAGTGCGAATGGGAAGTCTGTCCTCATCGTCTATTGGTACAAGCACGATCTTGAGCGCATCCAATCGCGCCTGTCTGTGCGTGAAATTCGGTCGAGTGAGGATATCGAAGCGTGGAATGCGGGAGAAATTCTCCTTGGCGTCATCCATCCTGCAAGTGCGGGGCACGGGCTCAATCTTCAGTTTGGCGGTTCAACTCTCGTCTGGTTTGGATTGACATGGAGCTTAGAGCTTTATCAACAGACAAATGCGCGTCTTTATCGGCAGGGGCAGAAGGATACGGTGGTTATTCATCACATCGTTGCTGCTGGGACGATGGATGAGAAGGTTATGGAAGCACTCGAACACAAGGACAAGACGCAGGCGGCTCTGATTGACGCCGTAAAAGCGGAGGTGAAAAGCAGATGATACGGTCATACGAGAATCTGGCGAACGCCGTCATCGAGCAGGCGGTGAAAGATTATCGACGGGCGAGGGTGAAACTCGCCAAGGAGGCCGGAGATGTCATGGCGCTCAAGATGCGCAGGGAAACAGAGCGGTTCTTCCGTTCCGCATGGTTCGGTCAGCTGACGGCTTTGGACGGCGAGCTTCTGCTCGAAAAGCTGGAGGAGGAGTCTGAATGACGGCAAAAGAGTACTTGGCGCAGGCGCGGAATATCGACCAGCGCATCAATGACAAGCTTGCCTATGTGGCGTAGCTGCATGATATGGCAACGAACGTTAGCGCGGTCATCAGCAATATGCCGAAGAGTCCGAGTCCGAACAATCAGAAGATGGAAAGCATCATTGTGCGGCTCGCGGACACAGAAGCGGAAATCAATGCGGACATCGACCGTCTGGTGACTCTGAAACTTGAGATTATGAATACAATCTGGCAGGTCGAGGACGCAAAAGCCTGCGCCGTTCTTGAGCGACGCTACCACAGCTTTAAATCGTGGGAGGAAATCGCAGCCGAACTGAATGTCAGCGTGCGATGGGTGCATAAGATTCACGGCAAGGCGCTGGAAGATGTAGAAAAATTTTTGAAAAAGGACAGGGAAATGCACTAGACTGCACAAGAGTTCACAAAGGTTCATATTGCGTTCACTAGGTTGATTTTGATATGATAGAATCAGCAAGAATAGGAAGAAGCCATCGAGGGAGAAATCCCGTCGGTGGCTTTTTTGTTGGAGGTGCGAGATGCCGAGGAAACCGAAACGCCCGTGCCGCATAACAGGCTGCCCGAATCTAACAGACAAGAAGAGCGGCTACTGCGAGAAGCACGAGAAGCCGATGCAGCGGCACTACGAACGATTCACTCGTGGCTACAGACAGCATGAGCGGTACGGCAGTGCGTGGCGTAGGATTCGCGACCGTCATTTGATGCGAGAACCGCTGTGCGAGATGTGCAGAGCGCACGGACGCTTTGTGGCGGCGACGCTCGTGCATCACATCAAGCCGCTCGGCGATGGCGGCACGCATGACGAGAGCAATCTCATGTCGCTCTGCGTGTCGTGTCATGAGCGGATTCATCATAGAAGATGTGAAAAAAATAGACCGTAGCGAAATGCTACGGTCATAAAAGTCTAGGCTGAGTCCGTCAATACCCGTATACGTTGAAATCAACATGGTGATAAAAGACACTGTTGTTGAAATGTTAGATACCATAGGCAACACTCCTTTGATAGATAATGAACCTAAGTGCTCCATGTCAGGCATTATCTTTAGAGTTTGTTGCAAGTATTGTTGGACTCCCTGGAGCAACTAAATTATACATCATTTCGCGTGAAAAGTCTAGTTTAGCCCCCGGGGGGAGGTAAAATCTCCAAAACCGCGCCATTGCTGGACCGGCGATGGATCACGCGCGAAAAAAGACCAGTTCAAACGGGGTATTAAAGAAACGAGGTGAAACGATGGCGAAGGACGGCACGCACCGAGGCGGCAGGCGCATCCGTGCGGGAGACAAGCCCGACGCTCTGGTGGACAAGATTGCAGGCGGCAGGGCGGCAAACATCATGGAGCTTCCCATGATGGAACTGGACGGAGCAGACCTTGCAGATGCAGCAGAGCTTTTCGGTGCAGATATGCCGAATCCGAGCGAGTACCTGTCGGCACGGCAACGAAACGGTAAGCCGCTCGGCGCGGATGATATTTTCCGCGAAACATGGCTGTGGCTCAAGGAGCGAGGATGCGAGCGATTGGTGAATCCACGCTTGCTCGAAAGTTACGCGCAGGCCTTCGCCCGTTTCATCCAATGCGAGGAAGCTGTGAGCCAATACGGGCTTATCGGCAAGCATCCGACGACAGGCGGCGCGATTGCAAGCCCCTTCGTTCAGATGGGGCAGGCATTCCAGAAGCAGTCCAACTTGCTCTGGTACGAGATTTTCGACATCGTGAAGCAGAACTGCACGACGACGTTCAGCGGCTCGCCGCAGGAAGACCGAATGGAGCAGCTGCTCCGATCGAGGAAATAAAAGAAGCACCAATCCGTAGATAGCGCTTCTTGGTTTGTGCTACGGTTAATCGAGATCTTGGCTCAGGTCAAGTACTCCTGCACAATACCAGAACAGTCCATTTAAAAATCCATTATCGTTTTTGTAGGTAGTTTCGGTAGAATTTCTTCCGGTATTGGGGGAAACAGCACTCAAGAACCTTATGACTCTTTTATCTGTCTTATATGTGCTGAAGCGCATGACCTCCGGAGAATGCTTAGCAGCATTTCCATGGCCATCGGCACCACCCGAGCCATAATAGACCAGACAGGAAATAATTGCCACACCATCTGAGAGCTCATACTTACAGCTCGTCTTATCCAAAAAAATAGTTCCGTATTCAGTAAGCCCTACGAGAGGATAATTCATGTCCCCGTACATATAGTTATCTTGTATCTTGTCGCCTTGTTTTGGAAATGCCGGGATTGTCCCCGTTGTGTTTTTGTATATCCGTTCTTTATTGGTAATATCATAGCCTTCGTAGGGGCTGGCATATGCTGTCATGACAGAAAGCAAAAAAATGCTGAGTAGAGAGAATATCATCTTTTTCATGGTTTAGTTCCTCTTTTCTGGTAGCTAAAAGATTCTACTTTGATTGTTCGAATCCAATCTCATAGGATATAACCTTTCTTGTATCGTTATCTATGTCCAGCAGAACATAGTTTACTGTATTGGTATAAACAAAGGTTTTCACGGATGGTTCATTTTGAATTATCGTGTTCGGATTTCCGCATGATTCTTTTACTTTGGATTCTGGCCAACCGATTGCAGCAAAGTTTTCGATATCTGGGCTTTCATTTTTTCCATTGACTATTCGGGGATACACTTTGATAGTACTTATATGATTGTCTATTGTCGTGATCGTACCGTAATTGAACATAATCTGTTCAACGCGAGTTCTTCCCACTTGAATAGGCCCGGATGAGTTTACTGCTTTTCCAAGAAGATATTCTGCATCTACCAAGTTTATATGCTCACCTAATCCTATGCGAACAAAAGAAAGCGTGGGGAAGCGATTGTTGATGGAACATAGTTGTGCTTTGAAGATAACACGAGCACTTGGTCGGTTGATTGGAGGGGCTTCTATGGCATATGAAATTGCCGGTATACAGATGAGGATGGAGAGAAAACAGATACATTGGCTGACCGCTCTGTTTAGCATCTCATATCAATCCTTTCCCGAGAGTAATCTACACAAATTGATTCGGCAATAGCCGTAAAAAATCCTGCTCGATCAAGAAGGAGGTTAAAGATTGGATAAAACAACATCTGAGATGAAGCTCGTACCCATCGACAAACTCGTGCCCTATGCCAACAACGCACGGACACATTCGCAGGAGCAGATCAACAAGCTGCGCGGCAGTCTGCGCGAGTTCGGCTTCATCAATCCCGTCATCATCGACAAGGACTATGGCATCCTCGCAGGGCACGGACGTGTTGCTGCTGCCAAGGCGGAGGGTATGGAGAGCGTACCTTGTGTCTTTGCCGAGCATCTGACCGAAGCGCAGAAGAAAGCCTACATCCTCGCGGATAACCGCTTCGCGCTCGATGCGGGATGGGACGAGGAAATGCTACGCATCGAGATGGAAGCCTTGCAGGGCATGGACTTCGATGTATCTCTCACCGGCTTCGACGAAGCGGAGATTGCCGATTTGCTCTCAACGGACGACGAAGCGCAGGAGGACGATTTTGATGTGGATGCCGAATTGCAGAAACCTTGTGTCACTCAACCGGGCGACCTTTGGCATCTGGGAAAGCATCGCGTCCTCTGCGGAGATTCGACAAAACTCGAAAGCTATGAGCGTCTGCTCGGCAACGAGAAGGTCAACCTCGTCTGCACGGACCCGCCGTATATGGTGAAGCTCGAAAGCACGTCGGGGAAAATCAAGAACGACGATTTGAATGACAAGGACGCCTACGAATTTCTCAAATCTGCCTTCACGGCATTCCACTCCGCGATGGCAGTGGATGCTTCCATCTACGTATTCTACGCAACGGCAAAAGCCTGCATCTTTCATGACGCTTATGAAGATGCGGGCTTTAAAGTTGGTGCGGGACTTGTGTGGAAGAAGGATCGCCTCGTACTCACGCGTACGGACTGGAAGTACATCCACGAACCCATCATCTGGGGCTGGCGCAAGGATGGCAAGCATAAGTGGTACGGCGACCAGAAGCAGACGACAGTCTTTTCTTTCGACCGCATCAAGGACTCGAAAAAGGACGGCTGCGGTCATCCGTCCTCGAAGCCCGTGCCGCTTCTGGCATATCTCATCAAGCAGTGTACGCAGACAAACGGCATCGTGCTCGACGGTTTCCTCGGCTCGGCATCGACGCTCATCGCCTGTGAGCAGTTGGGGCGCATCTGCTACGGCGTGGAGCTTGAGCCGAAGTTCGTGGATGTAGCGGTGGAAAGATACATTCAGAGCAAAGATGGAGTGCCAGAAGATGTGTATTTGGAGCGCGATGGAGAGCGTATTCCGTATGTGAATGTAGCGAAATCAAAGGAGGAAGAGTGATGCGTGTATTTTTGAATCCAGGACACGCCCCAAACGGAGAGCCGGATCCCGGAGCCTGCGGCTGGGGGATTAGGGAATGCGACATTGCAAAGAATGTCGCAGATTTGGTGGCGGGCTATCTCACTGCCGCAGGTGTGGAGGTCGTGGGAAATCTCCAATCGGACAGTTTGGAGGAAGTCGTCGATGCCTCCAACGAGAGCGAAGCCGACCTTTTCATCTCCATCCACTGCAATGCCTGCAACGGGAATGCGCGAGGCACGGAAGTCTGGTATTACCACCGAAGCGCATACGGAGAAATGCTTGCCGATTGCATTCGCCATCAGATCGTCGATGTGCTCGGCACGGCAGATCGCGGCAGCAAAGGCGCGAAGCCCGGCGTCAACGGCTTGTATGTTCTGAACAACACGGGCGCGACAGCGGTCTTGGTGGAGCTTGCCTTTATCGACAACGAACAGGATGCACAGCTTCTGCGCGACAAACAGGATGAATTTGCCCGTGCCATCGCACGCGGCGTAACGGATTACGAACAGGAGGTTTTTTAGATGGTGGATTGGAAAATGCTGCAAAGCGAGCTGAAGGTTCATGCGGTGGACTTCGTGCGAAAAGAAGCGAAAGAGGCGGCAGTACTCTGGGTCAAGGAGAAGGGGCTTCCCACAGCGAAGGAAATCGCATCTGCCTACATCGCCGCTCTGAAGGAAAGCGCCGAGAAGGAAACGGGCTGGTGCCGCTTCCGAGACTGCGTGTTCCTGCCGGGCGTGGTGCAGGGGGCACTCTGGCTTGCGGGCAATATGCTCGACCGCATGACGGCGGTGCAAAATACCACGAATCGGGCATAAACCGCTTGCTATATTTCTGCTTTTGAGGGATGTATGTAGTGAAACTATTTCAAGGGAGGAATGCACCATGAAGATTCATTACAGCATCACGAAAGAGCAGCGGAAGAAGTTGGTCGAAGTAGTCGGCAAGGCGCTCGGCGTGACGGCTTCCTATTGCGGCGCACCATCATTTTCCTACAGGGTGGGAGCGTTCGAAATCACGCGAGACGGATGCCTCTGCTTTGCCGACGATGCGGATGAAGCGGAAGTCGAGCGCGTGCGCACGGCACTTCGAGAGGTGGGCTTTGTCGCGGAGGAAGATCCATTCGAGGTGGCGATGGCAGAATCCGAGGAAGAGGCAACGACCGATGACGAGAACAGCCTCACCATCAGCCTCCCGCGCAGCTCTTTCACGGAAACGGCGCTGAAGAATCTGGACGCGCTCCTTGCCAGCAAAGGGAAGCTGATTCAAAAAGCGTTCAACATTGAGAAGGCGACGTACACGCTGACCGAAGAGACGATCAAATTCGCATGGTTTCATGGGAAGATCGCCGAAGATACGGTACGCGCCTACACGGATTTCATCAGCAAGCTCTGCGAAATGGCGCAGAAGCAGAAACGCGCCGTGGCAAAAGAGAAGGCCGTGGAGAACGAGAAGTACGCCTTCCGCTGCTTCCTCCTGCGCCTTGGCATGATCGGCGATGATTACAAGACGAGCCGCAGGATTTTGCTGCAGAACCTCACAGGCAGCAGTGCCTTCAAATGTGGGCATCGAAGGGAGGTGGCAAGCCATGAAGTTTCCGAGTAGGGAGCAGATCGCCGCGCTTCGGCGAATGTACCCGGCAGGAACGACGGTGGAGCTTATCTCGATGGAGGACGCGCAAGCCCCGCCGCCTAGAACCTTGGGTGAAGTGCAGGGCGTAGACGACGCGGGGCAGATTCTCGTGCATTGGCAAACAGGCTCCACGCTGAATCTCATCCCGGATGTCGATTCCTTCCGCATCGTGAGAGGAGGAAGCAATCCATGAGCGATGTGATTTTTCGCCAGATTATGACCATTCGCGATACCGGGAGCGTGAATATGTTCGACGTTCCTGCCGTCCAGCGCATGGCATTCGAGAGCGGCTTCTACGAACTGGTCTGCTTCATCGAGGAGCATCGAGAAGCGTACGTACACTTCATTCTGACGGGAGAGGAGCCGCCTTGAAAATCTTCCATCCTGTGCCGGACTTTCACGGAAATATGACTTGCTATCATCCTCGCTTTGAGGCATATATACACATGAACGAAGAAAATAATGCCACACAGAAAGCGAGAAAAAGAAAATGAAAAACGCAGAAGCAAGATGGCCGAAGGAAGGCACGATGGAAAAGCTCGAAGAAATGCGCTTTTCAACATGCGGTGCGGTACTGCGGTATGGCGAACAGGTTCTCGTGGTCGGGCGCGAGTTTCGGGGCTTCCACGCAGCGGTCTACGAGATGGTCGAAACGCCTGCGGAAACGGGATTCGCGGACATCGAATGCCGCCTGAACCTTGTCGAAGCCGCCACTGAGCTTTTCGAGGACGGCGGCCACGCGATGGCTTGGTGCATGGCGCACATCTAAGGAAGCACTGATAAATGACAGCCGCTCCTCCTGACCTTTATAATACATAGTTCCAGAATAGTATTCGGGGCAGAGGAGGAGCTACATTACGCCCCATACGACCGCGATCACGAGTGCGGGGAGGAAGTTCGCGACGCGGATGTAGGGGAGGGTCATGAGATTCGTACCGACGGCGAAAATGAGGATGTTGCCCACATAGCTGAGATTATGGAGCGCGGCGTTCGTCATGAACGGCTCGATCACACCCGCCGCGAGGAAGACCGCACCTTCGAAGATGCCGACGGAGAGCGCGGAGAAGATGCAGCCCTTTCCGAGCGTCGCCGTGAGCAGGAGGATGACAATGCCGTCGAGGACGCTTTTCGCAAAGAGGACAGAGGGATCGGCGAGCAGGCGGTCGTTCACTGCACCGATGACCGACATCGCGCCGACGCAGATAGTGAGCGAGGCGGAGACAAAGCCGTTGATGAAATGCGTGTCGCCCGTGCTGCCTGAGATGCGTTTCAGCCATGCGCCGAAAGAAGTCATGCAATCCTCGATGTTGAGGATCTCGCCGATGATCGCTCCGCCGATGAGGGCGGCGAGCATCATGTCGATACCGATGAAGGAAATCCGGCCGTCTGTGTCGATCACGAGCATTTTGCTGAGTACTCCGCCGAGTCCAAGGAAGATCACGGCGAGCGCACAGGCTCGCATGATGGTCTGGTGGAATCGCTCCGCAAGGAAGCGCCCGCACCCAAGTCCAAGGAGGCCGCCAAGCACAACAGCAATCACATTCGCGGCAACGCCAATTCCGGGCATATTTCCACATCCTTTCACGCTAGAGAATCCATTGTACCTCATTGTGTGATGTATGTAAACAGTCATTGCATGAGTACAAAAACCGGGAAGATTGCAAGTTTAATTGTCACATTGTTCTGCCAAACGGAAGATACGCCGAGAAATTGTCGAAAAAATCTCTTGAAAATCCCCAAGTATACACGAATATTCGCTTGCTATATGTGTCTTTTAGAGGCATATATGTACATGAAAACAGAAAACAGGGCAAGCAAAGAAAGGGGATTTCAAAAATGAAGGCAGCGACGGCAAGGCAGATCGAGAACATGAAGAAGCAGACTATCGGCGTGGAAGTCGAGATGTACGGCATCAGCCGCAGGGACGCAGCGGCAATCGCGGCAGACTTCTTCGGAACGGGAGACTTCAAAGACACGGCAAGGTGCAACGGCTACTGCACTTGGAGCGCATGGGACGACCAGGGACGCGAGTGGAAATTCCAGCGCGACGTCAGCATCGAAGCCGCAAGCAGCACTGAGCAGACCGAACTGGTCACGCCCATCCTGCACTACGAGGACATCGAGCGCCTGCAGGAACTCCTGCGGAGACTGCGCCACGCGAGAGCGAAGAGCAACCCCGCCCACATGTGCGGCGTACACATCCACATCGGCAAGGGCAGCCACACGGCGCAGACACTCAGAAACCTCGCCAACCTGATGGCAAGCCACGAAAGCTTCCTGATCGCCGCCATGCGCATCGACCAGAGCCGACTCGGACGCTACTGCCGCACGGTGAACCGCACCTTCCTCGACCGCCTCAACAAGGAAAAGCCCCAGACGATGGAAAAACTCGCGGACATCTGGTACGAAGGAAACAGCGCAAGAGAGGGCAGAGAGCACCGCTACAACGGATCAAGATACCATTGCCTGAACCTCCACGCGACCTTCACCAAAGGCACCATCGAATTCCGCCTCTTCCAATTCGCGAACCCCACGGCAGAGCGCAGGGGCGGCCTCCACGCAGGCGAACTCAAGAGCTACATCCAGCTTTGCCTTGCCCTTTCCGAAGCGGCGAAAAACCTCAAGACCGCAAGCCCCAAAGAACCGCAGAGGGAAAACCCCAAATTCGCGATGCGAACCTGGCTGATGCGCCTCGGCTTCATCGGCTGGGAATTTGCCACGGCAAGGGATATTCTCACGAAGAACCTTGCAGGCGACGCCGCTTTCCGCTTCGGCAGGAGCACCCCTTCGGCATAAGAGCCGAAGCCAGCCCCGCCCGCCAACAGGCGGGCTTCGGGCAGTAGAAGGGATGTTCCTTCGGAAGCGGAAAGGATGAGGAAGATGAAAACGAAGATGTACATCGCCTACGGCTCCAACATGGACTTGGAGCAGATGCAGCATCGCTGCCCAGAAGCGGAACTTCTGGGAACGGGGCGTTTAGAGAACTGGCGGCTGATGTTCAAGGGAAGCAAAACCGGGGCGTATGCGACCATCGAACGCGAGAAAGGGCAGAACGTGCCGATCCTGCTCTGGCGCATCACGAAGATGGACGAGGAGCGGCTTGACCGCTACGAGGGATTTCCGACGTTCTACTACAAGCGCACGATTCAAGTCGTGAAAACCGATGCCGACGGAAAGCCCTGCGGCACGACGCGCGGCATGGCGTACATCATGCACGAGGAGAGGAAGCTCGGCATTCCCCCCATGGAGTACTTCGACATTCTCCACAGAGCTTACTGTCGCTTCGGCTTCGACAGGAAGATTCTCGAAGAAGCCTACGGATACACATGGGAGTGGGGGCGCAAGGCGAAAAGATGAGACGGAAATATAGTTTGAGGAGATGCTTTCGGGCATCTCCTTTTGCGTTGGGGGTGATGAACTGCGGAAACTGACGGACTACAAGCCGACAAAGTTCATGGCAAAAAGCTCCAAGTATGACAAAGCCGCTGCGGACTACGCTGTGGGCTTTATCGAGTGTCTGTGCCACACGAAGGGAACATGGGCGGGAAAGCCGTTCGAACTCATCGATTGGCAGGAGCGCATCATCCGCGATCTCTTCGGTATCTTGAAGCCGAACGGCTATCGGCAGTTCAACACGGCGTATGTTGAGATTCCCAAGAAGCAAGGAAAATCAGAGCTTGCAGCCGCCGTTGCACTGCTCCTTTGCTGCGGCGATGGGGAAGAGCGCGCCGAAGTCTATGGCTGCGCCGCCGACCGTCAGCAGGCGAGCATCGTGTTCGAGGTCGCCGCCGATATGGTGCGCATGTGCCCTGCGCTCGGCAAGCGAGTGAAACTCCTCGCCTCACAGAAGCGCATGGTGTATCTGCCGACGAACAGCTTCTATCAGGTGCTTTCGGCGGAGGCCTATTCAAAGCACGGATTCAATATCCACGGTGTCGTGTTCGACGAATTGCACACACAGCCAAATCGCAAGCTCTTTGACGTTATGACGAAAGGCTCCGGCGATGCGCGAATGCAGCCGCTTTACTTCCTTATCACGACGGCAGGAACGGATACGCAGTCTATCTGCTACGAGACGCACCAGAAAGCGAAGGACATTCTCGAAGGGCGAAAGATTGATCCGACCTTCTATCCTGTCATCTATGGAGCGAAGGAGGACGAGGACTGGACAGATCCCGAGGTATGGAAGCGGTCGAATCCGTCGCTCGGCATCACGGTCGGCATCGACAAGGTACAGGCGGCTTGTGACTCTGCACGGCAGAACCCCGCTGAGGAGAACAGTTTCCGTCAGCTTCGCCTGAACCAATGGGTCAAGCAGTCCGTGCGCTGGATGCCGATGGATAAGTGGGATGCGTGCGCTATGCCTGTGGATGCCGAAGCCTTGAAGGGGCGCGTCTGCTACGGCGGTCTTGACCTCTCGTCGACGACGGATGTCACAGCATTCGTGCTTGTATTTCCTCCGACGGATGAAGATGAGTCTTTTGCCGTGCTTCCGTATTTCTGGATTCCCGAGGAGAACATCGACCTGCGTGTGCGGCGCGATCATGTGCCTTACGACGTATGGCAGAAACAAGGCTTCCTGCAGACGACCGAGGGCAATGTCGTGCATTATGGCTTCATCGAAAAGTTTATTGAGAAACTGGGCGAGAAGTACAACATCCGCGAGATCGCCTTCGACCGATGGGGCGCAGTGCAGATGGTGCAGAATCTTGAGGGGATGGGCTTCACCGTCGTCCCTTTCGGGCAGGGATTCAAGGATATGAGTCCGCCGACGAAGGAGTTGATGAAGCTGACGCTGGAAAAGAAAATAGCGCACGACGGGCATCCCGTCCTGCGCTGGATGGCAGACAATATTTTCATCCGCACAGACCCAGCGGGGAACATCAAGGCGGACAAGGAGAAGTCCACCGAGAGAATTGACGGCGTGATCGCGCTGATTATGGCGCTCGACCGTGCGATTCGCTGTGGCAACGATGCATCTGCGTCGGTGTATGATGAGCGAGGAATTTTGGTGTTTTAGGGGATTGTATACTCACATAAGGTCTTGCTATTTCTCGGATAGTACGGGAATATACACATGCCGAAAGGGAAAACTGAAGAAACAAGAAAATGACGAAGAAGGAAATTGCCGAGATCATCGAGAGCAAGGCCGCCGAGTACGGATTCACGATGCAGGAAAACACGATGGGTTGGGCAAACGCGAGCGACCGCGACACCTGCATCCGCATCGAGATTCGCAAAGAAACGGATTACGAGAAGACGGATTGGGAAGCTCGCAAGGTTTTCCGAGATATCAAAGCCAACGCCAGCATTTGCCAGATGGGCGGAAACTCCACGCCGGAGGAACTTTTGAAAGCCGCCGACGAGATCGCGCGGGGCGCGAAATTCACCGCCGAAATCAACGGCATGAATCTTTCCTGCATCGAAATCTTCTAAGCCGAAACAACAGGAGCGCCGCTCGAAAAGGCGGCGCTCCTGTTCGTCGCATAAATCCTTCGAATAGCATACGGTGGGTATATCATCATAGCGCTCAATCGAGCGATTCATTGTGGGAATAGTGTGCGCTTTTTGATAGGTTTAGAGGATCAATAGCACCAGTGTTCCTTAACGGTGTACGGCCATCCTAAAGCATTCATGCAAAATTTAAATACCTGATTCCCGGGCAAGACTACCGTCATATGCGTTCCATCCATTGTACTTGTTTCATATCTCCACATATCGGTTTTGTATTTGAGAAAGGTCCAGTTGACGATATCAAGCAATTCTCCGTTTCGCACGTTCTTAGTCGATACTTTGAAATGTCTTTCTGTATCCGATGTATCGCCTCTAAGCGTATCATCCATTACATAAACATCAATGTTTTCAGAGTTCCAGTGGCTTACCCATACATCTTTTGCCTCACAGATGTATGTCGGCAAGAAAACGGTGACAGCCAAGATCAAAGCCGTGATAGAAAAGATTTTTTTCATTTTGGGTTCCTCCGTTTCGATGATTTACATTTGACTCGCGTCGCAAACATCGCAATTTTCATTTCAGCATCATTTTTTCGTATTCTTTGAGGGTTGTTCCACTTTCTGTTTTCCAAGCCATCAAACCATTCGTAGATTGTCCTATAAGAAATTTTGCAGCGGCAGATGGACTGGAGAAAAGCATATCTTCCAAGAGAATGCCATTGGATATACGGGCGTTTCTTCTGCGCTTGCTTATTCCAGCAGATATTGTTTCATCCTCCACGGGGGAGACATCGCTTCCCTGTAAGACGACAAATCCTTCTGCCGTACGCTTGCCGTTAGCCTCGATGGTTTGACCGAGTTTCCGTATTCTTCTTGATAGACGGAAAAGCACATCCGTTGTTTCTTCTGCAGAGTGTGATAACGTCCCTTCTGATATTGGCGTTGAGAGTGGCTCGAAAATCTTGTGCCCTAATACGCCCATGATTATACAGGCTTTTTCGGTAAACTCTTCCAGTTCGCTTTCTTTTTCCTCGGTTATATTTCCCTGTGTTGGTTCATTTTCATTTTTTAGTTCGTATCGATGAGCATCTATTGCAAGATTGTAAAACTTATTTTCAAGAAAGCTTATTTCAGTAGGACCGAAAGAGTTGTTTGAGGTAGTGAAGACAACCACCTCGTTCCAATAATCATTTTTCCTGTGCTCAAACAATCGATAGAGGATGCCTTTTTCATTTTTCCGAATGCCAGCCTGTCCTATATAGGCGAGGGGTTTTTCGGTTTCGTCAGATGTGCCAAAGAGAAAATATACACCGCTTTGTTTTAGATCGTCACGATCGGTACACTTTTCAAGAGCTGTTCTTGGAATTTTATAGACTGTGCCAGTCCAGTTGGATAAGGTGCATTTTATGCGTCCGACTGGTGTGTTGTCCATAAGAAATACATTGATGTTTTTCCCATGTGCCATTTTATTCTCCCTAGTCCTAATCGAAAGGTTGCTGATAGCATGAACTTCTTCTCAAAACTCTTCCGCTCACGGGATAAGCCGCAAAACCTCTGCCGCTTCGGCGGTTGGCCATTCATGTTCGGTAAGTCTGCTGCAGGGCAGAATGTCAACGAGTTCACGGCAATGCAGACCATGGCGGTGTATGCCTGTGTCCGCATCCTTGCGGAGTCTATCGCGGGATTGCCGCTTCATGTGTATGAGTATCGCGGAAACGGAAAAGAGCGTGTGCCGGAGCATCCGCTCTATTTTCTTCTCCACGATGCGCCCAACCCTGAGATGACCTCTTTCATATTTCGAGAGACTTCCATGATACACCTGCTTCTGTGGGGAAATTCCTACGCATAAATTTTGCGTGATGGGCGAGGACGCGTGATGGGGCTGTACCCGCTTCTGCCCAATCGCATGAGTGTCGGACGCGATGAATCTGGGGAAATCGTTTACACTTACACACCGATGAGCGAGTCCAATCCGCAGCTCAAAGGACAGCGGCAGATTACTCTGCGGCGCGAGGATGTGCTCCATATCCCTGGACTCGGCTTCGACGGTCTTGTCGGTTACAGTCCCATCGCCATGGCGAAGAACGCCATCGGCATTGCGCTTGCAACGGAGGAATACGGCGCGGCATTCTTCCGCAACGGTGCGCGTCCGGGCGGTGTCTTGGAACATCCGGGTGTTTTGAAAGACCCGTCGAAGCTGCGCGAGAGCTGGCACGCCGTTTACGGCGGCACGATGAATACGGGCAGGATTGCTGTGCTCGAAGAGGGCGTCAAGTATCAGCAAATTGCTATCCCGCCCGAAGAAGCGCAGTTCCTTGAAACGAGGAAGTTCCAGATCGACGAGATTGCGCGGCTCTATCGCGTGCCGCCGCACATGATCGGCGACTTGGAAAAATCCAGCTTCAACAACATTGAGCAGCAGTCCCTTGAGTTCGTCAAATACACGCTGAATCCGTGGGTGGTGCGCTGGGAGCAGTCGCTGCAGAAAGCCCTGCTTACGGATAAGGAGAGGAAGGAGTATTTCATCCGCTTCAAGGTGGACGGGCTTTTGCGTGGAGATTACAAGAGCCGCATGGAAGGGTATGCCATCGGCAGGCAGAATGGCTGGCTCTCCGCGAACGACATCCGAAGCCTCGAAGACCTCAATCCAATTGAGGGTGACGAAGGCGGCGACCTCTATCTCATCAACGGCAGCATGACGAAACTCAAGGATGCTGGATTGTTTGCAAACAACTGGAAGGAAGGGAATGACGGTGAAACGTAAATTTTGGAACTGGGTACGAAACGAGGGAGAAAGGCGGACGCTGCTTCTCGACGGTGAGATTTCTGACGAGACGTGGTTCGGCGATGAAGTCACGCCTGCAATATTTCGCGAGGAGCTTCATGCGGCAGAGGGAGATGTCGTTCTCTGGATTAACTCGCCCGGCGGAGACTGCTTTGCGGCGGCGCAAATCTACAACATGCTGATGGACTATCCGGGCAAGGTCAACGTCAGAATTGATGGCCTTGCGGCATCGGCGGCATCTGTCATCGCGATGGCAGGTTCGACCGTGGAAATATCTCCTGTAGGCATGGTAATGATCCACAATCCTATGACCATTTCCATCGGTGACGTGCAGGAGATGGAACGCGCCATCGCACTGCTTGCCGAGGTCAAGGAAAGCATCATCAATGCTTATGAAATCAAGACGGGGATGTCACGAGCGAAGATTTCGCGGCTCATGGATGCCGAGACGTGGATGAATGCAAAGAAGGCAGTGGAGCTGGGATTTGCCGATGCTATTCTCTATGAAGATCGGGAATATTCCGCAGGTGATGCGGCAGACGGGGTGATCTTCTCTCGCGCCGCCGTCACAAACTCGCTGCTCTCGAAATTCGGGCAGGGCAAGCAAATGAACAAAGTCGATGCGGAGTCGCTGAAAAGGCGGCTCTTTTCTATTGCACACTGAGGGAGGAAATAACATGGATAAGATTTTGGCAATACGTGAAAAGCGTGTGGCTCTCTGGGAGCAGGCAAAGACGTTCTTGGATGAACACACGCAGGAAGGCAGCCTCTCGGCAGAGGATGCCAAAGCATACGAGCAGATGGAAAGCGAGGTTCTCGCGCTCGGCAAGGACATCGAGCGCATGGAGCGGCAGGCGATTCTCGATGCGGAAATGGCAAAACCGACGTCGGTGGCAATCACCAATCTGCCGGGCGCATCTTTGGGCAAAGAGCAGACGGGCAGGGCGAGCGACGCCTACCGTGCCACGATGCTCAAGGCGCTGCGCACGAACTTCAGGCAGATTGAAAATGTGCTGCAGGAAGGTACGGACGCCAGCGGCGGCTATCTCGTACCGGAGGAGTACGACAAGCGCCTTATCGACGTACTCAGCGAGGAGAATGTCCTGCGTTCCCTTGCGACGACGATCACGACGAGCGGCAAGCACAAGATCAACATCGCGGCCACGAAGCCTGCGGCATCTTGGATTGAGGAAGGCGCACCTCTTACCTTTGGCGATGCGACCTTCGACCAGATCGTTCTCGATGCGCACAAACTGCACGTTGCGGTCAAGGTCACGGAAGAGCTGCTCTATGACAATGCCTTCAAACTCGAAAGCTACCTCATCGAGCAGTTCGGCAAGGCGCTCGGCAATGCCGAAGAGGATGCCTTCCTCAATGGCAACGGCGTGCATAAGCCGAAGGGGCTTCTTGCTACGGGGCAGACTTCCCTCACCACGGCGGCAGCCGACATCAAGGCGGACGAGCTTCTTTCCTTCGTCTACAGCCTCAAGCGTCCATACCGCAAGAATGCGGCGTTCCTCGTCAACGACCAGACGCTTGCAAGCATCCGCAAGCTCAAGGACAACAACGGCGCATATCTGTGGCAGCCCTCGTACCAGATGGGCGAACCCGACCGTCTGCTCGGCTATCCCGTCCACACCTCGGCATATATGCCTGCGGCTGCGGCAGGGAAGATCGCACTTGCTTTCGGCGACTACGCCTACTACAACATCGGCGATCGCGGCACGCGCTCTTTGCAGGAACTCAAGGAGCTTTTCGCGGGGAACGGCATGGTGGCGTACCTTATGAAGGAGCGCGTCGACGGCAAGCTTGTTCTGGCAGAAGCCGTGCAGTTGCTGAAAATCAAGGGATAAGGCAAAAGAAGAGGAAGAGGAAAAGGAAAAGGAAAAGCCGCTACATCAATGGGTGCAGCGGCTTTTTCTATGCTGAAAGGAGATGCGTTCCTATGCTTGTATCGCTCGAAGAAATCAAGGGTTATCTGCGCATCGATTCGGATGCCGAAGACAGCCTACTCACCTCCTTTGCCGATACGGCGGAGCAGCTTTCGCTGGCGATTCTGCGTGCCAAGTCGTGGAAGGAAGTCAAGAAGCAGGAAGCGGCACGGACGGCGATTCTCTATGCTGTCGCGTATCTCTACGAGCATCGCGAGGAGGCTGACCATCGGAAGCTCGCACTGACGCTTCGGGCGTTGCTTTTCGGAGAGCGAAAAGAGAGTTTTTGATGTACGTCAACATTGGCGAACTGCGCCACCGCATCACGGTGCTGCGCCCGAGAAATGCGCCCGACGAGGCGGGCAATCTCGTCGAGCAGAGTCGCGAGAGATATTGTATCTGTTGGGCGAAGGTCTTGCCGTTTGCAGCAAAAATCTCGGACGGGTATGCCGAGCAGGTCAAGGAAGTCGAGTATCGCGTGGTCGTTCGCTATCGGGAAGACATTCGAGATACGGATTTCATCCAATGGGAAAACAAGACTTTGGCAATCAAAGCGCCGCCTTATGGCATGGACGGCAGGAAGCGTTGGCTCGTGATTGAGTGCAGGGAGTTGGTGGAAGATGAGCCGTGACTATATTTCAACACGCGAGCTTTTGAATAGTATGGGCAAGGGCGCTATGAATGTAGCGAAAAAGGCGCTGGCAGAAGGAGCAGAAGCCGTTAAGACGGAGGCGAAAAGCCGCTGTCCCGTCTATCGGGGACGAGACAAGCGTGTCGTGCCGGGTGCGCTCCGGGATTCCATCCACTGCGTCAAGCGCGGGGGCGGTATCTCGTGGCGCATCGTTGCGGATGCCACGGCACAGGACGGTACGGCTTACGGCAAGCTCGTCGAGTTCAGCCCGAAGATCAACAAGCCGTTTCTCTATCCCGCACTCGATGCCGAGCGGGACGCCATCAAGAAGAACATCGTCGAAGCCGTCAAGGCGGCACTGCGGAGGGAAGGAAGATGAGCATAGCCAGCAAGGTTTATCAAGCATTGGCGAGATACAAGCCGCTTACAAGACTGCTCCATCGGAACGGCATCTATCATGGCAGAAGCCCCGATGCAGGAAGCTATCTCGTCCTCGTGTATTCCATCATCTCCGACGTTCCCGCGCTGTCGGCGGACGGCATGGAGATGGAGCGGCGCGTGACCGTGCGACTGCACATTCTCACGAAGGACGGCGCGTATGAAAAAATTGAGGATGCCGCGAGGAAGGTCATGGACAGTCTCGGTTTTCGCCGCTATCAGTCGATGGAGCTGGCGGAAAAGCATGTCTTTGTAAAAATCATGGATTTCAGAACAGGAGTTGAAGCATAATGCCAAGTCCAACCGTAACCGCGCCTGCCGCCAATCTCACGAGCGGGCAGTTTATCAATGTGGAAAAGCTTCATATCGCCAAGATGCTGACGGACGTACCGAACGGCGCGGCGACGTATGAACCGCCCATCAGTCTGGGCAAAATTCTGCGAAAAGTGGACATCAAGCCCAAGACGAGCCAGGCAGAACTTTTTGCCGACGGGCAGTCCGTAGATACGGCGGCCAATACCGCCTCGTATGACCTGACCTTCGATACGTCGGCACTCCCCTTGGAATACGTCGCCTATCTTTTCGGGCACAAGATTGACAAGGGTGTCATGACAGCGAACAAGGACGACGTGCCGCCGTATTTCGCCGTCATGTTCCAGTCGGACAAGAGGAACGGCAAGAAGAGGTTCACAAAATTTTTCAAAGTCCAATTTGTCGAGCCTTCGGAATCGGGCAACACGAAGGAAGAGAACATCAAGTACGATACGCCGACCATCTCGGCGAAGGCGATCTATCGCCTGTCGGACGGGCAGTCGTATGCGAAAGCCGACGAGGAGGCGACGGGCTTCATTGCCGAAACCGGAACGAAGTGGTACGAAAGCGTTTGAGAGGAGATGAGCCGACGTGGAAACACCAACCATCACGCTCTATGGCAAAACGTATGCGCCGAAACCGCCCAAGATGAAGGTGTGGCGCAAATTTCTTGCCTTCTTCGACGAGGACAAGAAGAACCTCAGCGTCGAGGAGTTCCTCGATGCGGAAATCAACCTCATCCTGCTCGCCTTTGACCGCGAGGAAGTGACAAAGGAAGCCATCGACGACAACATCGAGATCGCGGACATCGTACCGCTGACACGGGAACTTTTCCGCTGGATTCAGTCCCTGACCTTCCAGAAACTCGTGAAACTCCCAAACGACGAGGAGGGGAAGGCGTAGAGCTTTCCCCGTATCAGAACATCCTGCGCTACTACGAGCGCCTGCAGTCCTCCTACGGCTGGACGATGCAGGAGGTCGACGCTCATGAGATCGCCTTCCTCTTAGATCAGCTTATTGCGATGGTTGAAATCAAGGAGGATGGGCAGAAAATTTTCATTGACGATGTGATGTAAATGGCAAGAGGACAGAAAATCGACGAGCTGTATATCAGCTTAGGACTCGACATCGCACGCCTGCAGCTCGACTTCGATACGGCGGGGCGCACGGTGTCCGAGACGATTTCAAGGCTCAACAGCAAGAGCAATCAGCTGAAACTCAAGATGGATGTCGACCTCGCTAAACTCGACGGTGCGGGTACGGAGCTTGACAAGATCAAGGTCAAGTATGAAGCCATCAACCGTCAGCTGGACATCCAACGAAAGAAAGAAGAAATCCTCGTCAACGTGCTCAAGGATGTGCAGAAAGCGGACAAGGACGGTGCACGCACGCGCTATGCCGAGATGAATCTCCTCAAGCAGCAACGGCAAGTTGCTCAATTAGAGGCAGAGCTTAGAAAGCTCAATGCCGAGATGAAGACGACGGGCAGCCGCGCAAAGGCGATGGGGCAGAAACTTTCGGCGGGCTTTTCAGCTGCCAAGGGAGGAGTTCACAGCCTGTCGGAGGGGATGTCCATCCTCAATGCCAAGACAGCGGCTCTTATGGCAGTATTCACGTCGGGCGCGGGACTGTTCAACATCTTCAAATTGGTGATGTGCGGACTTTGGAAGCGGAGAATTGGCAGGTCTTGTCCGACAACCGTCAGCGCATGGTGGAAATCGTCGGCGGTGCGGTCGTGCAGGATTTCGGACACGTCGCTCAAGGCGACCGCATCTCCTGCACTGCCACAGTGCTGGCAAGTGACTGGGAGAAAATCAAGAGATACTGGGACGCTCGCGAGAAAGTGGACGTTACGGACGAGGCAGGAAATGTTTGGCACAACATGCGCGTGACGATGAAAGCATACGCTTATGTGCCGCACTTTTCTAAGGCGTATAAACTCACACTGGAATTTTGGAGGGTATGACTATGGCGAACAAGCTGCACATTTATATGAACAATCCTACGATCCGCATGAAAGACGGCACGGAAGCCAGCACGGATACGGAGACTTCTCCTATTGCAGTATTGCTGGATGCGGCGAAGGAAGAGGAGAAAGCCGTCAAATGCGCTGTGCGCTGCGATTCCGGCTACAAGGCCGAAGGTGCGGTCACGATCAAGTTCGTCGGCACGAACGCCGCCAAGTGGAAAGCCGCTCAAGATAATAACTACACGGCAGATACGGTCTTGGCTTCCGCTGATTGGAAAGACACGATCTCCCTGCAAAGCGTCGGCGAAGGCAACGTCATCTTCTGGGTCAAGGCGACGAGTACGTCGGATGAAAGCCCAAAGAACGACACCACGGTTGACGTGCAGGCGGAAGGGCTGATCGTAGAAGTCTGAGGAGGCGATGGCATGGCGTTCAAGTACATCAATCCGGGATATGCCAATCTGCTCGACACCGATACGGGGACGTCGGTGGAGGGCGCGGCATACAGCAAGACGGGTACGGCTTTCTGGCAGCCTGCGGAGAAGCGCGGCATCGTGCTCACCGAAGCACCGACGGAGCTTTACGGCAAGTTTGACGTGTATCTGCACCGTGAAAGTGATTCTGGCAAGGATAATTTCGAGGTCAGGGTTGCACTCGCAGGGGGGCATGGCGCAAGGATTTCAAAAAGGTACGACAATTGGTACGTCAACGGAACCTTGCATTCGAGTTCTATCGTCAGCGCGACAGGGAGTACGGATTATCTGGACTTCAAGGAAAGCTCGCATCTCAAACTGGATGACGTCAATACGCTTTATTTTCACGTCAAGTATAAACCGGGTACTCGCGAAGGGTCAGTAACCCTCATGGTGAACGGAGCAGAGCTTGGTACACGTTCATACGATGGGGATGGCGTTTTCAAAGAAAGTAAGGTGCTGGAAATTGTGAGCACTGCAAAACATGGGCTTTTCTCCAATATCATCCTGTCGGATACCGTAATCGATCCGAGGGAACAGGTCATCCTGCTGCCGAGTATGACGGTTGAGACGACAATGGAGGATTCCGGCAATGGCATGTATACGGCGACATCTCCCGGTCAGATGCTTTTGCAGACTGTGGACACGGCGGCTCTTGCAGCGACGTATGGGGAAGAATCCCAAGTGACGGGTATCGCACTTGTCGGCAATCCTGCATACCGGACAGCGGAAGGGCTTTGTGCGCTTACGGCGCTTGAGAAAAATGGCGAGACCGTTACGGAATACGGCAGGCATGTCTTGAAAGAGCAGCCGCCGGGCGGCATCGTGGACAGCCGCGCTGTTTCCTTGCGCTTGGCGGAATTGACAGGGAGAAAGTTCGGCTGGAAGGCAGGAGAATAGGATGGACGCTTCGCTGAAACCGCAGCTTTGGATTTCATGGATTCCTGTGGGCAAGGAAGTTCTCGCCCCGAAGATATACATGACATGGATTCCGAGGGGGATCGAATGTCTGCGTCCTCAACTATACGGCACGATCATCCCCGCGTCTAAGCACAGGGAGACGGTGAGTGTAGATACCAAGCGCCAAGTTGCCGAAACAGCTGAAGCAAGAGCAGACAGTCAAAGGCAGGTTTGCAGCACCAACTGCATTATGGCAGATACGAAGCGCACGGTCACTTCCTCCGCCATCGACTGGACGAGCGCCAAACTTTTGCGGCGTGTTGCACAAAGAAATACGGCTTCTGCCGCCACGCGAAGATGCGTAGGCGGCATTTATGTCTGCATCCGCTGTGATACTTACCGCACGCTATCTCCGAACTACTGCATCGTGCGTGGGGCGACAGGGCGCGAAGTCGTCAAGCGGGAGACGGTTTGTTGCGACACCAAGCGCACGCCAGGCATGGGGAATCGCGCGGCGGCGAAAACGCAGCGCAGACTCGGCAGGGGAAATGTCGCCAAAGCCGCCTTGCGCCGTACTGTCGTGGCGCGAGTGCGCGTTCGCTTCGACACCTTGCTTCGCATTCCTCATGTGTTCGAATATGTCACGTCATCGCATGGAAGAAGAAACAAGCGAAGCAAGCGTGCCGTATCACAGATCGCCGACAACTTTCGCACCCATGGCATCCGTTCCTTTGCTGTCACGCTCGGAGAGATGACGCTTTCCGACAATTTTCAGATGGAGACAGCACAGCCGCTTGCCATCGGCGATGCCGTGCGCGGTCAGATCTTGGACTATCGCTTCTCATTTTTGGTGGAAGAAACACTCCAACGGGACTTGCTCCAAACGGTGAAAGGCGCGTACAGCAAGGACGCGACGCTCTACTCTGCCATTCGCATCTTCGTAAAAGAAGCGCAAGCCTCTTATTACGCGCAGTCCATCGCCGCTGCGCTCGGCTTGCATCTCCATTGGGCGTGCGATGACTTTACGCCGTCACAGAACTTCGAGGACAGCGGCATGACATACCAAGACTTCATCTCTGCGCTTTTTGGCTGGACGGCGAAACTGCCGCAGCGGCAGGTCAATGTGTTCATCCGCGAAGATACGCTGCATATCGTCCAACGGGGCAGAGAAGCGTCCGTCCTCGACATCACGGACTGGCCGCACAGTTGCCCAACGGTGGAGCGCCGCCTCGTGCGCTCCCTGTGGCACAGCGGCCACGTTTCCGAGACGGCAGGCAACGCCTACAACGAGGAAGATACCGAGCCGATTCCTTTTACGGGTACGATCTCTTGGGAAGAAATGAGCCGCACCTACCACAACGGCTTTCTGACAAGCGAAACGAATGAGAAAGGCATGACGCGATACACCTACCATGGCGAATATCTGACGAGCAAGCAGACGCACAATAAGGATGGCTCCACTAGCCGCACGGAATACACCTACGCCGAAACCGAGCGTGATGTGTATCTCGTCAAGGAATGGGAACGCACGACAGAACCCATCAACGATGGGAAGAAGCACACGGAATACGACTGGACGGACTGGAACAACGAGCGCGGCACGGAGCGAATCACTTACCACGCGCCACTGGGCTACGGCTGGTACGCGACGACCGTCTACGTTGACGGCAATCTCGAGGGCAGCACCCTCTCGCAGGGCAAGCCCGGCGGCAAGGCAAGCCGCTTCACGGTCGAGCAGTCCAATCTCAGCCTAGGCTCACGCTACTCAGGCGACGACGATGATGCACCCTTCACCTCGCTGATTGATACGGAATTTCCCGTCAAGGGCGAAGCGGTCCTCAAAGAACTGACGCAGGCGATTCTCTGGCTCAACCGCAAGACGCAGGAAACCGTCACGTTGGAAGTGTTTGCGAACATTTGCGACGGCGTGCCGGATGTCGGGCATATCGCTGATTTCACCGAGCGCATAAAATTCGAGGGCAAAGAATATTTCCTGCAGTCGAATGCCGTCGAGCTTACGCCGCGCTCCCTCAAGCAAACCATAAAGATGACGAGGTGGTACTGATTATGAACGGCGTGCAAGGACTAGCCGACGCGCTCAGAAAAAGCGTCAAAGATACACGAGAGAAACAGGAAGGCAAGGCGCAGAGGGGCGTGATTCAAGGCGGCAGAGTCCGCATCGGATCGCGCTCCTATTCGTTTAAAGCCGTCGTAGACTGCAGCACGGAAGAAGGCGCTCTCGTCTGGGTGCAAATTTCCAAAGGCGGCACGGCAATCATCTTAGGAGCGTGAGAATATGCACAGGGCAAGAGTGAGCACTGTGGCGGGTAAGAAGGCACTTGCCGAAGGGAAGTGGCTCACCGTCATCGGAAACCGGAGCGTCCACAGCGGCGACTGGGTGTGGACGGACGGCCGCTGCATCTACGGGCATGAATCCGCAGGCGGCAGTGCGCCTGTGCTCGGTAAAAGAAGGGAAAGCGGCGTTCCTCTATACGTTGGCGGATGGCATTGCATCTACCAACGAGGAGAACTGCGATGGCTGTCAAAACTTCCATCGGTCAGTTACCGAGGGCTTCTTTATCTGGGGGCGCATGCCGCATATCTTCTGCCGCATCCGTATCCGCGAGACAATAGGCAGCTCCTCGATGCGGATATGGATGCCTACGGAAACATTTTTACGCTCACGGGCGTTTACTGGGTGGAGGGTGATTTAGGGATAAGGCCGAGCGCTCTGGGCGCTGTCCGTGTAGAAAAGAATGGGAAAGAAATCGCCTCGCATGATCTCAGACCGTATTACGGGGTGTTGAAAAATGCCACTTTCACAAGCATCATTACCGGAGGCGGACATGTAGACTGCGAAGGGAACTGGGGCTTCTATTTGGAAATTGACGCCTCCACAGACGGCGGATATGAAGGCAGAAAACCCGGCAGGGAAATGACCAATACCGTGTATTATGTGGATGCTGAAGGGGCACATCCGTTGTTCTATGAATATGCACGCTATAACAAAAACGGATTTCTGCGGAAGATAGAAAATTTTACGGGCGCGAGGGGGAAAAAGTTCCCGATTCACGACGGCTACTATTATATGTGGAACAGTTATGAGCCAGCGGGCGCCAATGCGCTCAACCGTCCCGAGCGTATCATCTTGACTATTTTTACGCCGGCAGGAGACAAGGCCGTCACCGGGTGCTTTCGTCTTGGCACGCGCTTTACGATTCTTCGCATCGGCGAAGGGGCATATCTGCTCGGCGTGTATCATGTGACTATACAGAAGCTATGGGCGATTAGTAAAGGCTGGGATCAGAATCCGGAAGAACCCTATCCGCAGGAGTGGGACGAAGTGCGTCCTTTCGAGGATGGATTGTACCTATGCAAAGACGGCGTGATGAAAAGACTTGTCAAGGGTTATTGCGACACGTTCCGCTTCCGTCGTGTACGGGATATAAAGACGTGGGAAACGACGTTGAAAAATGCAATTCAAGGAGGCAGCAAATCATGGAAAACCTTATGAACCTTCGTTGGTGGTCGACATGCATCGGTGTGCTTGTCGGCGAGTTTCTCGGCGACTTCGACCATCTGCTCTACGCACTGGTCGTATTCATCGCCGTAGATTACATCACGGGCGTCCTCTGCGCCGTATTGGACAAGAACCTGTCGAGCGAGATCGGCTTTCAGGGCATCGTGCGGAAAGTCGCCATCTTTCTGCTCGTCGGCGTGGCGAACGTGCTCGACGTCCACATCATCGGCAGCGGCTGCGTCCTGCGTTCGGCGGTAATCTTCTTCTACTTGTCGAACGAGGGTATCTCAATTGTAGGACACGCAGCGAGAATGGGGCTTCCCGTACCGAAGAAGCTGCAGGAAGCCATGAAGGAGATACGGGAAAAACAGATGCTCGGATAAAGGAACGAAGCCCGGCGGGGAAAATCCTGCCGGGCTTATTTTTTTGCCCAAAATCCATGAAGTTTCACCTTTGCCGTGGCTCTCTTATAGAGGTGATTTCATGAAAACATCCGCTAAAAATTCGACTTTCTGTCCTTTCAATAGTAGAAGGGGGACAGCAGCATGACAGAAGAGCAAAAGAAGCAAATCAAAGACCTTCGCGGGAAGGGCGAGGGCTACAAGAAAATCGCGCAGTGCATTGGCCTATCCGAGAACACCGTGAAGTCTTTTTGCCGCAGGATGAATGCAGCAAAGCCGGAGGCAGTCAAGCCGCAGGCTGCGGATGTTGGCTTGAGTTGCGAATGCTGCGGCAAGTCGATGGAGCAGATTCCCGGCAGGAAGAAACGGCGGTTCTGCTCCGATGCTTGCCGCCAGAAGTGGTGGAACAGCCATCTGCAGCTCGTGCAGCGAAAAGCTGTCTATCCATTGGTGTGTCGTCATTGCGGCAGAACCTTCGAGATTTACGGCAACAGCCACAGGAAATACTGCTCTCATGCGTGCTATATCGCCGAGCGGTTTGGCGGATGCAAGAGCACCAGAACTCGGAGGTGATCGCCCATGACGAAGGAAGCGTTTCAGCGCGAAAAAATGTACCAAGCCACGATGGGGATGGTGCGCCGTATGCGTTCTGCGGGGCTGATCTCTTCAGAAGAGTACGCCAAGGTCGAGCAAATCTTCCTCGAAAAATATAAGCCGCTGATTGGCTCGATCTATGCGGAAATACCGTTGACTCCTTGCCCGAGTTGAGGGATATATGGTGAAGGGTGATACAATTGAAGATTACACGCATAGAGCCGACCGTGGCGACACTTACGCCCAAAAAGAAAGTGGCAGCTTATGCCCGTGTTTCAATGGAATCAGACAGGCTGAACCATTCACTCTCGGCACAGGTCAGTTATTACAGCAATCTCATCCAGAACAATCCCGAATGGATCTATGCCGGGGTGTACGCCGACAGCGGCATCTCCGGCGGCGGGATTCGCCGCCGGGCAGAATTCAAGCGAATGGTCGAGGACTGCGATGCCGGGAAAATCGACATCGTTCTCTGCAAGAGCATTTCAAGATTTGCCAGAAACACGGTAGACCTGTTGGAAACCGTGCGGCACTTAAAATCTCTCGGCATCGATGTATGGTTTGAGAAGGAGAACATCCAGTCGCTCTCGGCGGACGGGGAACTCATGCTCGGAATTTTGGCGGGCTTTGCGGAAGAGGAGAGCCGCAGCCAATCCGACAATGCCAAGTGGTCGATTCAGAAGAAATTCGAGCGTGGGGAGCAATGGCACGCTGCCGCCTATGGCTACCGATGGGACGGCAAGTCCTTCGTCATCTGCGAGGAAGAAGCAGATGCCATCCGGGTGATTTACAACAATTTCCTCAAGGGTATTCCGCTTAGTCAGACATCCCGCTGGCTGCAGAAACACGGACATGCTTCATCCGTGCCGTTCATTCGCTACGCCTTGCGGAACATGGTCTATGCCGGAGATGTTCTTCTGCAGCGTTACATCACGGAAAATCCTCGGACGCACAGAATCATCGAGAACAAGGGACAGCTGCCGCGCTACTACATTACGGACAATCACCCTGCCATCATCGACAGGGTGACGTTTGAGAAGGTGCAAAAGAAAATCCAGGCCAGCTACGACTTCAACCTGGCGGCGCATCGCATCGTAAAGCCCAGCTGCTTCTCGGCGAAAATCATCTGCGGCAAATGCGGCGCACACTTCGTCAAGGGAGCGACCAGAACCAACGGACATGACGGCTTGCAGGAACATTGGTATTGCTACGACAAAATCCGCAAGCGGACGTGCGATGCGAGGAACATCCGTGGCTATCGGCTGCGGGAGGCTTCTTGCGAGGTGCTGGGACTGACGGAATTTGACGAGAATGTGTTTGCCAAGACCGTAGAGAAAATCCGCACCACCGATACGGACGTGTTGGAATTCCACTTCTACGATGGCACGGTCAAGACGGCGAAAATCCACTACTTCAATCAAGCGGAAAAGAAGTGCACCGACCCGCACAAGAAGCCCTTCGGCTACCGATGGAGCAAAAACGGTTATGTGCTTGTTCCCAAAGAAGCCGAGGCGGTTCGGCTGATATTCCAATACTATCTCGACGGCTGGCAAATCACCGACATCTCACGGAAGCTGGAAGCCGACGGCTATGGCAGCATGCGTGGGAAAATATCGCGCAAGCTGATTGCCTATACGCTGGACAACGACTTCTACCTCGGCGTTCGCCGAATCAAGGCGCAGTTCTCCGAGAGCGGACGGGAGGAAATTATCGAGAACGACCATGAGCCGCTAGTGACGCAGGAGATATTCGATGCTGTTCAAATGCGGCGGCAAGCGGAATACAGACGATGGAAAGGACGTGAGCGCGATGCGAAGTGTGACGGTCATCCCGGCCAGCATCCATAGATTTTCGGAAGTGCCGCTGGCGAGTGCAGAAAAGCGTAAAGTGGCGGCGTATGCACGAGTCTCCACGGACAACGAAGATCAGAAAACCTCCTACGCCGCCCAAGTGGATTATTACACCAACTACATCCAGAGCCGCTCAGACTGGGAGTTTGCTGGGATGTATTCGGATGAAGGCGTGACGGGAACCTCCATGAAAAAGCGCGAGGGATTTACTCGTATGGTGCAGGATGCTCTGGATGGAAAAATCCAGCTGATTGTCACGAAATCCGTGTCGCGTTTTGCAAGAAATACGGTTGATTCGCTCACTACCATACGGAAACTCAAGGAACATGGTGTTGAAGTCTATTTTGAAAAAGAGTCCATCTGGACATTTCAGGCTCGCGGCGAAATCCTCTTGACGATTCTTTCTAGCCTATCGCAGGAGGAAGCGAGGAGCATTTCCGAGAACGTCACATGGGGCTTGCGGAAGAGATTCGCAGACGGCAAGTTCTCCGTCGGATACTCGCGCTTTCTCGGCTACGACAAGGGCGAGGATGGAAATCTTGCTATCAACGAGGAGCAGGCCAAGATCGTGCGGCTCATCTTCCGGCTTTTCCTTGAGGGTATGACGGCTTGCCGAATTACCAAGGAACTGGCCGTACGACATATCTTGACGGTCACGGGCAAGGAGAAATGGAACGCCAAGACCATCCGGGGAGTCCTCGCCAACGAGAAGTACACGGGCTGTGCGAGGATTCAAAAGACCTTCACGCCGGACTTTCTCACCAAGAAAGCCGTCAAGAACTGCGGGCAAGTGCCAAGCTACTTCGTGGAGCAGAGCCATCCCGCCATCATCGACCCTGCCGTGTTCGAGATGGTGCAGAGGGAGATGGAGCGACGCACACGGGAGGGCGGGAGATACAGTGGTGTGAGTATTTTCTCGGGGAAAATCCGATGCAGTGCGTGCGGCGGTTACTTTGGAGCCAAGGTTTGGCATTCCACAGATAAGTACAGGCGCACCGTTTACCGCTGCAACAGCAAGTATGACGGGCAGAAATGCCAGACGCCCCATGTGACGGAGGATGAAATCAAGGAAGCCTTCGTCACAGCATTCAATCGGCTGGTGACGGAGCGGGATGAGATCATCGCGAATGCTCGGCTCGTGCGACAGGTACTCTGTGACACGACGGTGCTTGCGGAGGAGAAAGCCAAGCTGCAGCAGGAACTGGCGGTGTTGGTGGAGATGATGGAGAAAGCTGTCCGTGAGAACGCCCGCATTGCACAGAATCAAGAGGAGTATCAGAAGCACTACGAGGGGCTTGTGGCGAGATATGATGCCGCCAAGGCTCGGTTTGACGAAGTGACGGAAACCATCTCTGCCAAGGAAGCGCAGTCCGAGCGATTGGCGGTGTTCATCAAGTGCATCAAGGAACAGAGTGTGCCTGTGGCAGAGTTCGGCAGCCAGCTTTGGGCGAGCATGGTAGAGTGCGTGACCGTGGGCAAGGGCATGACGGTGGTGTTTCGGGATGGAACGAAGGTAAGAATTTGAAGAAAGATTTAGGAGAAATTGTTTGAAATTTTCTATCAAGAAGCAGGGCTTTAAAAAGTTATGTAGAAATTTTGTAATATATTAAAGAGGACTTCATGTGGGAAGTTTGAAATATTTCTATCTCATTGCATTTATAGAGGTGGGGAAAGGACTCCCCGACCATCTTTCGTATTGACCGCATTGTTCCTTTGCAGCGCCAGGGAGTGTTTTCACATTTCTCACGGCGATGAGTTTAGCGACGGCGAAATCTGCAAACGTATCCAATTCGTGTATGTAGGCGAACTGTGCCGCATCATCTCTGTCGAAGCCATCCACGCCCACATCCCTTCTTAAGAGGAGAATAGCGTCTATTTGATCACCACTGAGGTGTATGGGAACGGGGCGATATGCGTTGCGGAGTTAGGGAGGGCGGTGCGGGTAGTGAAGTAGAAACGAGGGGAAAAATGAGCTATCGCATCGGATCGTTTAATCTGAAAAATCTTGGACTAAAAGCTATGGGGAGAGATAATCCAAGAGATTTACGAAAAATTGCGGAAATTATTCGAAAAGAAGATTTTGATGTCGTTGCTTTGCAGGAGGTTTTAAGTAAAGGTAAAGTGCTTTCTTGGGAGGAGAATGCACGGAAACGCGCTCTTCTATATGAACTAGGTGCATCGGAATGGGACTTTGCATGGGCGGATGCCGAATCGGAAAATGATCCCCGCTCTGAGGGATATGCTTTTTTGTGGAAGAAGAGGCGTTTACGCTTGCCCGTGGCAAAATTGGAAGACGGTACAATTCGGACGTTCAAGCCACGCATATGCAGACTAAGAAAAGATTTAATGACGCGTATGCCGTACTATGCGCGGTTCACCCCTGCAGGTCTTGGCGGACCATATTTTGAGATACGTTTGCTATGTGTACACACGCATTTTACGGATAAAGTTCAGCGGCGGCGAGAACTAGATAATCTTATCAAAGAAGTATATCCGCAGGTGGAAGATCGTGTCTATCATGGCAGTAAAACCACGGAGCAGTGGGAAGGAGAGGGGCGAATGCCTTCATATACGATCATCCTTGGCGATTATAATGCTGAACTTCAGAGACCGTTTAATACATCGGGGTTTTATGTAGAGGATATTGAGATTGCCAAACGATGGGGAAATAAGAAGATAAAGACAGTTCAGTATGAAAAGACTACTCTGAAGAGGAAATTTGACGATGATATAACGGATGAAGAGGTAGGCGAGTACCAGAATAGAGCTAGCGGGTATGCAAATAATTATGATCATTTTTCTTATGATGTTGATAGGTTTTTTGGTATTCGAATTTATGTAAAGAAAATTGATGCTGTTAGAAAATATTGTAACGATGATTTTGAAACTTACTTCAAAACAGTATCAGATCATGTTCCAATTGTTATGACGATGGGGCTTAAATAATTGTCCTGGCTAATTCATGAAGGGAGTATATGGTATATCATGAGCAACAAGGAGTCGTTGTCCAACAGCAAAAAGGAACAAATGAATATGCTTCAGACAGATGATGCTAAACTACGGGCTGCCTATGCACTGAATATGTGTACGGTGTCTGTGTCGCAGATCATTGACTATGATGATCTCAATGTATTGGAACAGGAATATGAAACGATACTAAACAACCTCGATCTTGAGAAAATCCCTAAGGACGATGCGCTTCTCCACATACTCAGACAGTTACTGGATGTAATTACCTATTTTAAAATTCAAGAAGGCGATCGAAAATTCATCGAGCGAGAATACCAAGAGAAAATGCGGAATGCCGTTTGGTCAGCAGTTCCCAACTTTGGCGTTTTTGTCGCAGGTACAGATCCATATACAATGGCGTTTTCGTTGGTATCACAGGTCGGTGTCGGTTATATGAATTATCGTCGCAACAAGAATGAATATCTGCTTCAGCGGGAAAAGGAGGAATGGAAGCTCCAGCGTGCGGCGATGGAACAATTCAATGCTCTGCGGCGGGAACTGTTCTATACAGCGTGGAGACTGGCTGACACCTATGATTTCCCCGATGAGTATCGTTTGACAGAGCGGCAAATCAATCAGTACAATAAGATATTAATGGATTCAGATGATATAAGGAAATATGAACGGCTGGATTCCATAAAAGAGAAATTTACCGCATATCCACCCTTCTGGTATTTCTTTGGAAATGCAGCAAACTATATCGCAGAAAACAGGTCAATTCCTATCAGTGATGAGCTTCGCTGTGATTACAGAAAAAAAGCCTTAGAACACTTTGAAAAATATCAGGGATTTGAAAGCGTTCGTGTTTTGCGGGAAGATTCTATTGCGGCATCATGTCTGCTGGAACATGTGGATATTCTTATCGGAACTGGGAATTATGAACCCTATCGGGATAAAGTTCTTGATATGCTCCAGCGGGCAATTCGTATTTCAGGAAATACAAACGATGTCCTTGAACTCTGTGCAGTCATGTATTTGCGGATGGGCGAGGAAAAGCAGGCGGCTAAGATTCTTCGGAACTTGGTGAATGAGGACTACAATAAAGTTCTCAATGGACAACTCTTGAGCGGTCTGTATGTACGTATGCATGATCGTAAAGGGTATGAAGTGCTCCTCCAGCGTGTTGATCCCCAGTATCTTTACCCCATGCCTATGAACGGTCAATCCGCACCTGAGGCAGAAACAGATTTTATGAATCGGCAAAGATTGCTATTAAAGAAAAAATACCAGCGTGTTTTGGCTGACTTGGTGCGCAAGTATTCGATTCGCTGGAATAAGCTGACATCCGTCTTTGATGAGGAGCGCGTATATCCAGAGAAATTCTTCTGGGATACAAGACAGTCCGAGATGCAGCGTTGTGTTGCTGTCTCCCGCCTATTCCAAGAGAGGCGAGGAAAGGGGCGACGGTATACCGAGCGTATGCATCAAGTAGAACTTGAACTTGGTATGTTGGATAACTTGAATGACCTCTTCCAAGCCGCGTTTGATATTGACGAATGTTTGCGTGCTCCTGCTCAGGTTGATCAAGTGGTTCATCAAATCGAGGAGAATCTCGGTCTTGTTCGTAAAGGTATCAGTGAAGCACAGACGGCGATGGATAATGGCTCCTTTGGCGAAAGGGCATATATTTCACTTCAAAAGGTCAATTTTTCTGCCATTGTAAAACCTGCGATTATCGAGCTGTATAGAAGGATCGCAAAGAGTATTGATGGGGATGATATGGCTGTTATCACAGCGAGAGAGGCAAAATTGAATCGTTTCTGTAAGGAGCAGGAGCTTGAGTTGCCGGAAATTGCTGTCAATCCAGGGTGTGCTGTTGCTGTTGTTCTTCGTATGGAACACGAACTGTTTGCACCTGACTTATTCGGTGGCGGTGCAGTACAGGCTCAGAAGAGGAGGAGAGCTGAAAAGGCATTGATTGACGATATGAAGAAAGAGATGGATGAGAGTGTCGTTCAATCCAATGCACAGAAGGCTGTTTTTTATAAAGGGGATGAAGCGTTTACGCGTTACCTTGACAGGCATTCGAAGATAGAATCACTGGTTGCACGCCATACCTACATGATTATCGACAACGGAGAAAAAGCCCTTTTCTTTACAGGTGCAGGGATTCTTATTGATGGGCAGCGAACAAAATGCACAAAATACCATGAGGTAAAGCTAATGCGTGGCAAGAATGGTGAAGATGGGATTATTCTTCATGAGGTTACTTTTGGAGTGTTGTCTTATAAATCGACCTATCGTAATAAATTCTTGGATATGGGAGCATTGTATCAATTCATTCAAAGATTGTCGGATTGTTTTGGAGAACATGAGGGATGAGGTGGGCATCATTTCTTGTTTGTGAATATATTGAAATTGCGTTTTTCCCGTCTTATGAACTTAAGAAGTATAGGAGATGATGCATGTGAATGTATTTAAATTTGTATTTCCAGTGGAATACGCTGCTTATCAGTGGGCAAAGAAAAAGCGGCGAAAAGCTGAAGAACATGAGTTCAAGGAAGCATTCTCAAAAGATGTAGATACTTCGGAGGATATTGTTGACTCTTCTAGCATGAAATCCGCATACAGTGATGTGTGTGATGCAGATGGGCGTATCAATTTTACTGGAGTTTGAAAGCCTAAAAAATAAGATAAAGCAAATAGGAGGGTATATTTATGCCATTGGATGAGGTTATTGATTTAGCACTGGGTGGCAACAGTATATTGTTTTTGGGATCTGGCTTTTCGGTTGGCGCTGTTAATAAGCGGGGAGAAAAATTTTTGACCGGCGAGGAACTGAAACGTTATTTTGCAAAAAAATGTGAAGATCTGAGTGATGAAGAGTATGCAAGTTCTAATCTGGCGGATATTACCGAATATTATATAGAACGACAAGAGTTATCCGTCTCTGAAAAAGAAAGTCGCAAACAGAATCTGATTCACGATTTGCAAGACTTGTTTTGCGTTTCCTGTGTTAAGGACTATCATAATGTTATTTTATCCGTCCCGTGGAAACGGATCTATACAACGAATTATGATGATGTCGTTGAGGTCTCATCTAAAAGGAATGAGAATGAGAGAGTGCCGATTGTTTTGTCTGCGTCCATTCAGGAATATATTAAAAAGAATATCTGTGTGCACTTAAATGGATATATAAAAAAGCTTTCTACACGAACTATTAAAGATGAGTTTAAGCTTTTGGATAGCAGCTATACAGAAAACACACTTCAAGGAAACCCTTGGTTTGATTACATGAAGGAGGATTTCTTTGCTGCCGATAGAATTATTGTTATAGGTTATTCTTTCTCTACGAGGGATGCAGATATCAATAGGATTTTTGCACTTCCAAAACTTAGGCAGAAAATTGCGATTATTTCTTATGATGGGATAGAGAAAAAGAACCTGACAGTCAGTAGATTGAAAAAATATGGCGCATTGTATACTCCAGGATTGCCAGGTTTTGCGGAGCGTATAGAAAAATGCAGAAAAAAATTCCGTCCATCACCATTGGCAGAGAAGCCGTTTCTTTCTTTTTGTGAGTATAAGTCAACAAATCGGGCGCTAAAAAAACCTACACTTGAAGAGTATAATCAGTTTTATGTTTACGGGAAATATAAGCAAAATATTTTTTTGCACAATGATGGACATTCAAGCAATCCATATGAATCCATTGTTTATCGAAAACAGGTGACGGATTTTGTTCAACGTTATCAGGAGCAAAGACATAAAGTGTTTTTAATAACATCGGATTTGGGAAATGGAAAAACAATCTTTTGTGAAATGCTGAAAAGAGAAGTGCATACATTTTGCAAGGTTTTTGTCTTTTTGCGAGAGACAGAAGGGATTGCAGGGGAAGTCGAACGCATTTCGCAAATAAAAGACGATGTCTTGGTCATTATTGAAGACTGTTATTCCTCCCTGCATATATTATCATATTTTTCTCATC
Organism: Selenomonas sputigena; assembly: GCF_026015965.1. Classification (NCBI taxonomy): domain Bacteria; kingdom Bacillati; phylum Bacillota; class Negativicutes; order Selenomonadales; family Selenomonadaceae; genus Selenomonas; species Selenomonas sputigena. Next base: position 795,830 of record NZ_CP110383.1, read on the forward strand.
AGCCGATGCAACATATAACGTTTTTGATGACGACGAGAATGTCGCTAGCGAGTCATGTTCGCATGAAGATAAAGGAGAGATTAGATCTTCGGAAAAAGGAACTTTTGGAGATACCCCTGCAAAAATTGGAGGATGAGGAGTGTAGGGGATTGGCAGAAATTTTTTGCAGAGAACAATTGCGAAAAGGATATTCTGAAGAAGCACTTTATCACAGATTTACCGAAAAGTGTAAATCCTCCATGGCAGACATTATATTGGATTTATTGGAAGCACAACAGATCAAGGATAGACTGGAGAAGCTGATGGCTTCCGCTATGCGTCCGGAAATGAAGAGCGTCCGCGAAGTCGTTATTCTTGGGATGTGTATTTCAACATGGAAATTGTCATTAACGCGAGATGATTTGTTCTTCTTACTCAAGGTGGACAATTCTGCAGAAACTGAGATTGAAGAGAGAGCTATATTAAAGGAGCTGATTGGTGGTGATAACACAACAGAAGAAGTTTTTGTAAAATCGTCTATTATCGCCGAATATATGGTAAAGCATGTAGTTGATGTGTGGGATTTGTGTTGTGTCTTGAAAAAGACGATTGAGGCACTTGATTGCTCCTGCCGTAGTAATCCTCGTTATGTAGAGGCGCTCAAGGCGATTATATCGCATGCAAATTATAGCTCTTTTACGGAAACACAAGAGGACAAGCAAAAGATTGGTGCAATAAAAGATTTATATGAGTCTGTACGTAAGTTTAAATTTTACCGGGACAACCCGTTTTATTGGGAGCAATATGGTTCGGCATGTATTGATGCCGGAGACTTTAATACGGCAAAGAAATGCATTGGTAATGCCTATGATTGTGCAAAGGAAAAAGAAAATTTCGTACCCTTTCAGATAGAAACTGTGGAAGCGAGATGTTATCTGGAACAGGCAAAAGCTAACATAGATCAATTCAGCCCCAAAGAGATTCTGTCTGATTATATCACTGAGGCGCAGAGGCTCTTGTTAAAACATTATCACCATGAAGAAAATAACAAGAGATATTCTATTTCAATAGCAGAAAAAATCTTTGATTTGTTTGAGGAGAAAAAGAATACGTTTACAGTTGAAGATTTTTCTCGATATATTGAGATTATGAAGACGTTTTCTGCCAAGTGGGGGATGTCGAAAGATGTGGAGGAGATAGAGGAGCGAGAACTTGAGAGCTTCCTTAAATCTGCTCAGATGTCAATAGATGATGCAAATAAACAAATTTCATTGAAAAAGAAGAAAGACGCTCGAAAGCCAAAGAAGACTTTTTCTGAGTGACTAATGGCGTTGAGACGTTTATAGGATCATGGATAGAAAAAGAATAAGGCGATGCGTGATCTGATCTACTATAGGAGGAAACCCGTATTCCTCAGGGGTATACGGGCTTTTAGGGAATGTGGTTCGCGCTCCTGCTCCAACGGGCAGGGGGCGAGGTAAAATGGGCTATGTGCTGGATATATCGGCAGAAGGTGGGCGCAGGACGTTCGAATAGCTCGGCGTATTGAAGGAGATGTGCGATGTATATGGCGATGTGTGTATTCCTCCTGTGATTCATACGGTTTCATACGGTGTACCGTATTGTCTTTCAACTCGCGATGTAGCAATTGTACGCGATATCTACCGCCAGCTGTCGCAATATTCGCGGCGAATGTGATGGCACGGTCAACCCGATCGAATTCGTTGGTATGTTGGATACGGTGTGCTCTGTGCTCTTCGGGATGACGGACAATGTGTATGAGGCAAGGAGTGGCGTGGGGCTACTGTTGTGATATACTAAAATTTTAACAGGAAGGTCTAAAGGCCATTATGTGAAAGGGGATTCGATTCTTGTCACAACAACACTTATGAAACAGAAGTTCAAGCAACGGAGCGTTCGCATTCATATTGAAGACGGACGCATATACCGAAGCCTGACGGCAGGGTATAGAATTTAAAAAGGAGCATCTGCAATGGTGCAAAGAATTTAGCGAGGAATGCAGAAAAATGCCTCAAAGAGTCCAACTGTCTAGAATGATTTGGAGTCCATGCATAAGAATCGTCGCTTGCGTGAAGAACTTGCAGAAGCACGGAAAGAAAATCTTTTCCTATTTATTCCTCTGTGGAAGCGTACATAAAACCTTTTATGTGCATTGAACTCTCCGTTACGGTCTGATCGATATCCAGATTCCCATGACCAAATTTTCGATTCTCGTGTCCAGTTTTTCGCACAGGGGTGTGCAAAAAATTCTACTTAGGGGGTGCAAATGCACCCCCTTTCGCTATGCCGAGAAGCCTTGATTTATGCGGCTTTGCGACGGATATTCGCTTAACGATAAGCAGGGGGTGCAAGGGGGTGCATCGTTAATCGGGTATAGGGGGTGCATCGTTAGATTGTATCAAAATCAGGGGTAAGACGGAACTCCTTATAACGATTATGTCCAGCCTGGCCCAGGAGGAAAGTCGCAGCATCTCGGAGAACACCACATGGGGCAAACGCAAGCAGTTCGCCGAGGGTAAGACCAGTGTGGGCTACAGTGCCTTTCTCGGCTATGACAAGGACTTCAAAATCAACGAGGAGCAGGCGAAAGTGGTGAAGCTCATCTACAAACTATTCGTTGGAGGTCGATCCTTCTATGCCATCACCAAGGAATTGGAGAAGCGCGGTATCAAATCCCCGTCGGGAAAGGACAAGTGGTATATTTCCACGGTACGGTCAATCCTTACGAACGAGAAGTACCGTGGCGATGCGCTGATCCAGAAGGAGTATACGGTGGATTTCCTCGATAAGACGAGACGGAAGAATACGGGTGAGATTCCGCAGTATTATGTGGAGGAACATCACGAGGCGATTATCCCGCCGGACTTATTCGACTTTGTGCAGTCGGAGATAAAACGCAGAGAGCAGAACGGCAAGCACAGCGGTGTGAGCATCTTCGCAAACAAAATCAAATGCGGCTGCTGCGGCTGTTGGTACGGAGCGAAGGTATGGCACTCGACCGACAAATACCGCAGGGTGATCTACCGCTGCAACAAGAAATATTCCCAAAAGGGAAAGCCGTGCAGCACGAGGCATCTGACGGAAGAGGAAATCAAATGGATTTTCGTCAAAGCACTGAACTCCTTGGTAGAGGTCAAAGAGAACGTGATTGCGGAACTCACGGAGCTGATTGACAGTGTTTGCCAAACGGAGGAGCTGACGGAGGAACGGGATAAAGTAGAGCAGGAACTCGGCGGTTTGACAGAACACCTTGAAACGCTGATTCGCGAGAATGCACGGGTGGCACAGGATCAGAATGCGTATCTGAAACAGGAAAACGAGATTCGTGCACGCTATGTGGAAAAGCAGGGGAATTTGGAGAAGTTGGACGAGCAAATTGCCGAGAGGGAGAGTAAGAGAAACACCTTGGAGACCATAATTCAAGTGATATGTGGTATCAACGAGGAGCAGGCTGAGTTTGACGAGGATTTGTGGAGCGGACTGCTCGATTACATTGTGGTCAAGAAGGACGGGCAGATTGTTGTTGTTTTTAAGGGTGGGATTGAGAGTGGCGTTGGAGGATGACGCTCATTAGATTGGTACAGTGTATTTGCTCCATCAAGAGAATAAACTGAACAACGATGAAAATTTATTAAGATGGACAGGAAAAAGACAGATAAAAAAGAACTCTTTAATAAGAATTCTTCCCTAACACATTCTTTTGTCGATATTTTTCTTGTACTGCACGGAGAAAAAGCGTACAATCAAACACAAGGCAGATGTTATTATGAAGTAGGAGGGGGATCTATGGAGGTCAATGCAAATCTGGCACAGGATGTGTTCAAGGATGCAGGTGAGAGCGTCATTTTCGTCATGCTCTCACTGAAACGCGAGGATATTGAGAAGGAGCGGGAGATCATCGCCGATATGGCAGATCGGATGGAGGCGATTCAGCGCTCGATGAACATCCGCGTCGCACCGGAGACGGTGAAGCTTTCGTTTGGGTTCAGCAACCGTGCGTGGGAATATCTCTTTCCAACGGCAAAGAAGCCGAAGGAACTCGAGGATTTCCAGGGGGTAAACGGCGAACACCACACGGCACCTGCGACACCTGCCGATCTCTTTCTCCATGTGCGTGCGGGTCAGGCGGCAACAAGCTATCTCGTCGTCGATCAGATCATGAGCTTCCTTCGTCCTGTCGTGGACGTGGTAGATGAGACACACGGCTTTCACTATCTTGAGGGACGTGCAATCATTGACTTCATTGACGGAACGGAGAATCCCGTCGGTGAGGAGGCAAAGGAGTGGGCGATCATCGGTGCGGAGGATCCGGAGTTCATCAACGGCTCCTATGCTTTTGCACAGAAATACATTCACGACCTCGACGCGTGGCGGGCACTCCCGACCGAGGTGCAGGAGAAGTATGTCGGCCGGAGGAAATACAGCGATCTTGAACTCTCCGACGGGGAGAAGGATCCGCGTGCGCACAACATCATCTCGCAGGACAACCGCGATGGTGAGGAGCACAAGATCGTGCGCATGAACGTCGTCTTTGCGAATCCCGGCGAGGGGGTGCGCGGCACCTATTTCATCGGCTACGCACGCCATTGGAATGTGACACGGCAGATGGTCACCAATATGTTTACGCAGGATGACCGCCTACTCGAATATTCGACCGCGGAAAAGGGGCAGCTCTTCTTCATTCCGTCGAAGGAAATCTTAGGGCGTATCGCCGAGGGGGAATTGTTCTAGGGAGCATTGAGTATATCGGTATACACTGGGGAATGTGGTATCAGTCAAGAAATTTTGTGTTACAATATCGGGTGTTGAAAGATCATTGATCTTTTTGGAGGGAACACAATATGGAAGAAGTATTAAAAAACAGAAGCTGAGGTAGAGCATCTGGAAAAGAAGGCTGTACAGCTTGGCAAAGAGGCTGCCAAAAAAAAGATGAGCATCGTCGGCGTGATTGCCTCCGGTCTGTCCATTTGTATGTACGTTTCCTATATCCCGCAGATCCTTGGAAATCTGTCCGGTCATCAGGGAGACTGGATTCAGCCGTTCGTCGCATTCATCAACTGCACGATGTGGGTTGGATACGGGTTTTTCAAAAAGCAGCGCGACTGGCCGCTCGTAATCGCCAATTCTCCGGGCATCATCTTTGGTCTGACGGCTGCGATTACCGCTCGTCTCTAAATGTGTAAACACAGCAGCCAATACAAATGATGTGAATTTCCGTGAGTTCGCGGGACTGTTGCACGAAGTTAGAAAACTTCGTGCAACAGTCCCTTTTTGTCGAACGGATTCCACTCAGTCTGCAAGCACGTCGGTGTATTCCTCCCTGCCGCGCATCATCTTCTCTGCATAGGAGCAGACGGGGACGATCTTCTTCCCTGTATGGCGCGCCTCGGCGATGATTTCCTCGATGAGGCGGCGGGCGATGCCCTGCCCTCCGTAGGCGGGGTCAACCTCGGTATGTGTGATGACCCAGCATCCGCGCGCCTCCTCAAGCTCTGCGACGCCGACGCGTGTTTCGCCGTCATAGGCCGCGCTGCGGAAATGTTCGGGTTCAAATACGATCTGCATGGTGATTCCTCCTTTGCCCGTATTGTAACGCATGAGGAATGTGCCTGTCCAGTATGCGGCAGCAGATTATAAATTGTGCACAGCAGGAAATCGGAGGGCTTTTCTCGAATACCGAATGCAAGAGTGTTTCGCTGACGAAAAGGAGGAAATTATGGACAAGAAAGGGTATGCTCTGTTGAGCGATCCGTTTCAAAACAAGGGGACGGCGTTCAGTGCTGACGAGCGCGCACAGTTTGGACTTACGGGCCTCCTGCCGCCGCATGTTGACACGATTGCGGAGCAGGCGCAGCGCATCTATCAGCAGATGGAGCGCAAGAGCTCGGGGCTCGAGAAGCGCCGCTTCCTGATGGACGTGTTCAACCGCAACCGCCGCCTGTTCTACTATGTGTTTCGTCAGCATATTGCAGAGCTCATGCCGATTGTCTACGATCCCGTGATCGCCGAGAGCATTGAACAGTACAGCGAGCAGTTTATCAACCCGCAGGAGACGGCATATCTCTCGATCGATCACCCGGAGGCGGTCGAGACGACGCTGCGGCAGGCGGCGGGCGACCGGGAGATCCGTCTCATCGTTGCAACGGACGCAGAGGGCATTCTCGGCATCGGCGACTGGGGGACGGACGGTGCCGATATCGCCGTCGGGAAGCTGATGGTCTATACCGCAGCAGCGGGAATTGACCCCACGTCGGTGCTGCCGGTCATGCTCGACTGCGGGACGAACCGCGAGAGCCTCCTGCAGGATCCGCTCTACCTCGGCAATCGTCACGAACGCGTGCGGGGCAAGGCATACGACGACTTCATCGATGCCTTTGTGCAGACGGCGGAGCGGCTTTTCCCACGCCTCTATCTCCACTTCGAGGACTTTGGACGGCCGAACGCCGCGTCGATTCTGCGCCGGTACCAGAAGACCTATCCCGTCTTCAACGACGACTGTCAGGGGACGGGCATCATCACGCTCGCAGGACTCCTTGGCGCGATGAAGATCACGGGGCAGAAGCTCACGGAGCAGAGATACATGTGCTTCGGCGCGGGGACGGCGGGCGCGGGCATCACGAGCCGTATTTGCCGCGAGATGGTCGAGCAGGGGCTCAGCGAGGAGGAGGCGCGCGGGCATTTCTACCTCGTGGACAAGCAGGGCCTCCTCTTTGACGACATGGGCGACCTGACGCCGGAGCAAAAGCCATTCGCGCGAAAACGCAGCGAGTTCGACCATGCGGATTCGCTCACGACGCTTACGGCCGCCGTGATGGCGGTAAAGCCGACCATCCTTGTCGGCACGTCGACAATGCCGGGCGCGTTCACGGAGACGATCATGCGAGCGATGGCATCGTGGTGTGATCGTCCGATCATTTTTCCGCTGAGCAATCCGACAGAGCTTGCCGAGGCGACAGCGGAGGACCTCATTCGCTGGTCGGACGGGCGTGCGTTGGTTGCGACCGGTGTTCCGCGTGATCCGGTCTCCTACCGAGGAACGACCTACGAGATCGGACAAGCGAACAACGCACTTATCTATCCGGGACTCGGCCTCGGCAGCATGGCGGTCGATGCGAAGCTCGTGACCGATGAGATGATCTCGGCCGCGGCGCATTCACTCGGCGCATTCCTTACGCCCGAGGCAAAGGGCGCTGCCGTCATTCCGCCCGTTACGCGCCTCATTGAGTTCTCTGCCGCCGTCGCTGTTGCCGTTGCGGAGTGTGCCGTGAAGCAGGGACTGAACCGACGCGCGGTCGCGGATGTAAAGGCCGCTGTCGAGGAAATGGTCTGGAAGGCGGAATACTGACGCATTGAGAAAGGGGCTGTTGCACGAAACCAACGTGTAGCAGCCTCAATTTTGTGGAAAAAACACAGAAGGAGGTGTTGCCCCATGAGTGACCGACTTCTCCCCTATGAAACCATTGTAAAGGCACATGAGGGCGACCCCCATAGCAATAGAATGGTTCTGTTCATCAGTTACCATATGATATGATCCTTTCTCGTTTTTTTCAGCCAATCCAAGAGGAATTGACGGAATGTACGCGCCGCTTCGGTGAGGATGACGGTCTTGTCCTGTATGAGGCATACCTCCTGCCCCATATCTTTTCCGTCGCCAAGTTCTCGCATGACAATGTCTGGCTGTCTGTTCATGACGGCTGCGTAGTCGTAGCCGAGATTGATCGCAGGATTATGACGCAGCAGATCAACAATGAGGGATTCATCGGCAGTTTCGGCTAGAATCTCGATTTTGAGACCTGGCAGGAGGATGTGTTTGTCGATATTGTGACGGAAACAGTGATAGGCGCGTCCTTTACTGATGATCATTTGCCCGTCGAGATCTGTGTAGGTGATACGGCTCTTTTCTGCCAAGGGATGATGCGCAGAGAGACGAGCACAGTAGCGGGAGAAAAAGAGTACGTCCCCTTGAAAGCGGGTCTGATCAAAGGGGGCGGTGACAATGGAAAAATGAGATCGCTTTGTTAGAAGTCCCTCCATTGCATCGTCGTCTGTTGTATCGACAATGCTCAGAATAATGCTCGGATGAGCAGTATGAAAATCCTGTAGAAATTGTGCCCCCAGATAAGAAAAGACGTGATCCAGTGCAAAAATGGTAACGACACTTTTTGAATGGGTGGCGAGGGATTTCATGCTTTCGATGGATTGATATTCATCCAGCATACGTTGAACGTGGGGCAGTAGTGCTGCTGCATAATCGGTCGGAATGATTCCGCGTGGGGTACGGGTGAAAAGCGGCTGCCCAAGCTCCTCCTCCAATGATCTCATCGCTCTGCTGAGACCTTGTCTTGCAACATAAAGATGATCTGCTGCCGTCTGGATATTGCCGCAGCGATAGACTTCAATGAAATACTCCATCTGCTTTCGATTCATCTTCATACCTCCCGCCTGTTTCATCGGTATCTATTCTACTGCAACAATATTGTTGCGGCAAGCCCCGTTGTTTTTCTTGTCGTCATGAGGGAAGTACACTATACTGTGAAGCAGATCAACCAAATGATGAACAGGAGAAACACTTATGAAACTCACACAGATTCGCAATGCAACAAACCGTTTGGACTATGCAGGGAAAGTCTTTCTGATTGACCCGTGGCTTGCACCGAAACATCAGCTGTCGTTCGTCGATATTCCAGGCATGCCGTTCCATGTCCCTGATCAGATGAAGGAGCATCTTCCAATGCCGTTCTATGATTTGCCAATGAATACAGAGCAGATTTTGAGCGGTGTTGACTACTACATCGTTACGCATCTGCATCCCGATCATATTGATATGGCACCGGACGGGACGGTCGGTGCACCGCTTGATAAGGCGGTTCCAGTCATCTGTCAGTCGGAGGAGGATGCCTCTGTTCTGCGGAGTTCCGGGTTTTCAGAGGTAATCGTCCTGCCGACAAGCGGTATGGAGTTCGGTGCGGCGAGACTGACCCGCGTCCCTGCCCTGCACGGCACCGTTGTTCCTTGCGGTGACGCGATGGGGATTGTGTTTGAGGCACCGGAGGAGAACACCTTCTATTTGGCAGGGGATACGGTCTGGTATTCCGGCGTAGCTGAGACACTGCGGAACTATCAGCCTGAGGTGATTGCCCTGAACTGTTGTGCCGCAGAGACCGTGGAAAACGGACGCCTCATCATGAACGATGAGGATGTTCACTGCGTTGCAATGACTGCGTCTAACGCCCGTCTTTATCTGACGCACTTGGACAACGTCGCACATGCTGCGCTTACGAGGCATACACTGCGAGGATGTTTGGCACGTCGCGGCGTGGTGAATTATGATATGCCGTCCGATGGTGCGTCGGTTGAATATAAAGCCGCAACAGTCGGAGCTTAATTCCTGTCATACGGTAAATTCCACACACAAAAGAGATTCCATTCGCCTGTAGTGACCCCCAAAAGTTAGATTCTCTAAGTCTAGCTTTTGGGGGTCAGGTCAGCCATACCCAGCGTTTGGACTCTTTTTTTTTGCAAAGAATCGTTAGCCATCTGCCCCCTTTCCTGTGTTATAATTTTCGTATATTTGAAACGTGGGAGGGAAGGTCGTTGTTTGCAAAGACTTATGGTGCGGTGACTCTCGGGATAGACGGACGGATTATCGACGTTGAGGTGGATGTGTCGCCCGGGCTGCCGGGGTTTGAGCTGGTGGGGCTTCCCGATACGTCGGTGAAGGAGTCGAAGGAGCGGGTTACAGTCCATCTCGCTTAATCATATTTGCAGAATACAGAAGTGGGATTTTGGTATTCGCCGCAATTTTCCATCAAAAGCAGGATTAAATCTCATCAATGGAGAAAAATAACAAACAAAAGAAACACCATTCCAATCAAAAAGAGGTGCAGCTTTGTGTTTGCTAAATCGTATGGTGCGGTGACTTTCGGGGTCGATGGGAGAATCATCGATGTTGAGGTCGATGTTTCTTATGGATTTCCTGCTTTCGACATCGTCGGGCTTCTTGATACGGCGGTGAAGGAGTCGCGTGAGCGGGTACGCACGGCGATCAAGAATACGGGCGTGAAGCTCAAGCCTGCGCGGGTGACGATCAATCTTGCGCCTGCAGATATACGAAAGGACAGCTCGGGACTCGATCTGCCGATCGCCGTCGGGCTTTTGGCGGCGTATGGGCTGATTCCAGCAGAGCGCATGGAGCGTGCCTTGTTTGCGGCGGAGCTTTCGTTGGAGGGGGAGCTTCGGAGTGTGCGCGGCGTGCTCTCCATGACGGTCGGGGCGAAGGAGCATGGCTTTCGTGAAATCTTCGTTGCGCCCGGCAACGGCAGTGAGGCATTGCTCGTCGATGGCATCCGCGTGTATGCGCCGAAAAACTTGCGCGAGCTGTACGATTTTCTCTTGGGCAAGGCGGAATTGCTTCCGTTGGAAGCAACACCTGCTGCGGCCTGTGATACAGAAGTGCCTTCGGATGACTTTGCCGATGTGCAGGGGCAGTTCTTCGCCAAGCGTGCGCTTGAGATTGCGGCGGCAGGCGGGCACAATCTTCTGATGGTCGGCGTTCCAGGCTCGGGCAAGACGATGCTCGCGCGCCGTCTGCCGTCGATTCTGCCGCCGATGACGCGTCAGGAAGCGCTTGAAGTGACGAAGATCTACAGCATCGCGGGGCTTTTGAAGGACGGCAGCGGCCTCGTCGAGACGCGTCCCTTTCGCAGTCCGCATCATACGACGTCGACGGTGGCGATGATCGGCGGCGGCAGCATCCCGCGTCCGGGCGAGGTGACGCTTTCGCATCACGGCGTGCTGTTTCTCGACGAGCTGCCTGAGTTCGGCAAGTCGACGCTGGAAGTTCTGCGCCAGCCGTTGGAGGACGGCGCTGTGACCGTGGCACGGGTCAATGCCACGCTGACATTTCCTTCTTGTATCATTTTGGTCGTGGCAATGAATCCCTGTCCGTGCGGCTATTTTGGTGACAAGGAGAAGAGCTGCGACTGCACACCGAATGAGATCAAACGCTATACGCGGAAGATTTCGGGGCCGCTGCTCGACCGCATTGATATTCACGTCCATGTGCCGCGCGTCAAGTACGAGGATATGACGTCTGTGGCGAAGGCGGAACCTTCGGCTGCGATTCGTGAGCGTGTCCTGGCGGCGCGTGAGATTCAGATGGAGCGGTTGCGTGAATGGGGCATATTTTGCAACGCGCAGATGAGCCATGCGATTTTGAAAAAGACGTGCCATCTTGAGCCAGAGGCGCAGAATCTCTTGGCGCAGGCATTTCAAGTCATGAATTTATCAGCACGCTCGTATGACCGCATCATCAAGGTCGCACGCACGATTGCCGATCTCGACGGAGCGGCGACGATCGAGGCGAAGCATGTGGGAGAAGCCATACAATTGAGGGACGATGTGGGGCTGAGTGTGGAATGATTGAGAAGTAATGTTGATGGAGGAATGTTTATGGCATCGACGAAAGAGTATCTGGAGTTCGTATTGGAACAGCTATCCGGTTTGGAAGATATTTCTTATCGTGCTATGATGGGCGAGTACATCCTATATTATAAGAAAAAAATCTTCGGAGGAATTTACGATGATCAATTCCTTGTGAAGCCGGTCAAGGCAGCTGTTGTGCATATGCCGGATGCAGCGTATGAACTGCCTTATGAGGGGGCGAAGGAAATGCTGTTGGTGGATCGTTTGGATGATAAGGCGTTTTTGAGCGAGTTGGTGCGTGCGATGTATGAGGAACTGCCTGTGCCGAGAGAGAAAAAGAAATGAAATATTGCTCTATCCGTAAAATAGTGATATAGTGATAGCGAAAGAGTCGATGATTACTGTATTCTGGGAGGAAACAGATGTTTAATTTCAAGAACAAGGACTCGGAGTTTTTCGACTTGTTCCTCGAAAGCGCCCAGTATTTCCATAAATGCGCTGTGATGATGGATGAGGTCATGCAGGACTACAGCAAGGCGGAAGCGAAGATGCGCGAGATCATCGATCTTGAGCATGAGGCCGATGCCGTCAATGACAGGATTATTGACAAGCTCAACCAGACATTCATCACGCCGATCGATCGTGAGGATATCTATGCGCTCGCCAACGGCTTGGACGATGGCGTTGATTTCCTGCAGGGCACGCTGCAGCGCGTCGTCATGTATCATATCGCTGGTGTTCGTGACAGCGCGATCGCCCTCACGAAACTCCTCATCGAATGTACGGAGGAGATGATGAAGGCGTTCAAGCTCTTGAAACATGTGAAAAAGAACCAGAATGAGATCTTAAAGTGTACGCACCGCATCAGCAGTTTGGAGAGCGAAGGGGATCGCGTCTATCGCAATGAGGTCGCCAATCTCTTTGAGAATCTCAAAGATCCCATCGAACTCATCAAATGGAAGGATCTTCTGGAATATCTGGAGGATACACTCGATCATTGCGAGAAGGTCGCGGACATGGTGCGCGGCGTGGTGATGAAGTATGCATGAGCTGCAGTTTCTTATACTGACGGTTATCGTGCTTGCCTTGCTGTTTGACTTCATCAATGGTTTTCATGATACGGCAAATGCTATCGCCACGTCCGTTTCGACACGCGCCATCAAGCCCGCACATGCCATCATCATGGCGGCTGCTTTAAACTTCCTCGGTGCGATTTACAGCACGGGCGTTGCAAAGACGATTGGCGGTGACATCGTTGCGAGCGCGGAGATGGTTGATGAGCATATCATCATAGCAGCTCTCATGGGATCGATCGTTTGGAATCTTTTCACTTGGTATGTGGCGATGCCAAGCAGCTCTTCACATGCGCTGGTCGGCGGTATTATCGGTGCGGTGCTCGTTTCCACGGGAAGCACGGGATTGAATTTCATAGGTATAGGCAAGATCGTCCTGTCGTTGATCGCGTCGCCGCTCTTGGCGATTTTTTCCGGCTTCATTGTCATGACAGTGCTCTTTCTGTTGTTTGGCCGCTTCGCACCGTCGGCGCTCAATGGGCGCTTCAAAAAGATGCAGATTCTCTCGGCTGCGACCATGGCTTTTTCACATGGCTCGAACGATGCGCAGAAGTCGATGGGTATCATCACTCTGGCGTTGCTTTCTGGCGGCTATCTGTCGAGCTTTGAGGTTCCCGATTATGTGAAGTTCCTATGCGCGGCGGCGATGGCGTGCGGCACGGCGCTCGGCGGCTGGCGCATCATCCGCACGATTGGCGGTAAGATCTTCAAGCTTGAGCCGATCAGCGGCTTCGCTGCCGATCTCAATTCTTCCATCGTCATTTTTTCGGCGACGCTTCTGCATCTGCCCGTCAGTACGACACATGTTGTTTCCGGATCGATCATGGGCGTTGGCACGGCGAAGCGCATTCGTGCCGTGCGTTGGGGAGTTGCGCAGCAGATGCTCGTGGCATGGGTGCTGACGATTCCGTGTACGGCTGTCATGGGGGCATTGGCATATCAGATTGTTCTTTGGATTTTTTAGGAAATTACTGCTCATGGATTCTTATGTTGCTATCAATGGCTGGAAATGGACGCTTTCGGCGTGCTTTTCAGCCATTTCTTTTTATAGGAATCCCTTATAGTTTGTCGTTTGACTGTACAGGATGGTAGGAGGAAGAGATATGCGCTGGGAGAAGGGAATGGGGCGGGAGATTCCTGCCGAAATGACGCTGTTGGAGCTTGCGCAGGAGGTGCAGAAAAAAGGGGAGCCGCTTATCGTGGCAGCGCGTGTGGATAATGTGCTGCGCGATTTGCAGACGCCTGTCGGAGATTTTCATACGATCGAGCTTGTTGATACGAGGAGCGAGTTCGGACGGCGCATCTATCGCCGATCTGTGGTATTCTTGCTCATCATGGCGGTGCGGGAACTTTATTCCGAGACGGAGGTCGTCGTACAGTTCACAGCGCACAAGGGGCTTTATTGTGCCATACAGTCGCCGTTCGATGTGACAGAGAGCGTGGTGCTTGAGTTGGAGCAGCGCATGCGCGAGATTGTTGCAGAGAACCGTCCGATCGTCAAGAAGCGCCTGCAGAGAGAGGAAGTCGTGCAGCTCTTCAAGAAATCAGAGCAGATTGAAAAGGCGAATCTCGTCATGTCTCTTGAGACAGAGAAGGCAAGCCTTTACTACTGTGGCGAGTTTTATGACTATCTGTTTGGCCCGATGGTGTCTGCGACGGGCGTTTTGGATAAGTTCGCTCTCGATGCCATGCCGGGCGGCGTTTTGCTGCGCACGCCGGAACCGAGCGCGCCTGAGATCGTGCCTGCATTCAAGGAGCAACCGAAGTTCGGCAGCATCCTCATGGAGGCGGAGCGCTGGGCGAGTGTCCTGCACTGTGACTATGTATCTGATCTCAACCGTTATATCCGTCGCGGTGAGGTGGCTGACATCATCCATGTATCGGAGGCTCTGCACGAAAAGAAGATTGCCGAGATTGCCGATCATATTGCATCGAACATCAAGGAACTGCGTCTCATCTTGATTGCGGGGCCGTCGTCTTCGGGCAAGACCTCGTTCGCTCAGCGCCTGCGCATCCAGCTTCGCGTCAACGGCATCGAGCCGGTTTCCATCTCGCTTGACGACTACTTCCGCAACTGGGAGGATACGCCGCGCACGAAGGACGGGGCGTATGACTTTGAAAATATCGGCGCACTCGATGTCGAGCTGTTCAATGACCATCTTGTGCGCTTGTTGAATGGCGAGGAAGTTATCCTGCCGCATTACAACTTCCTCACGGGGAAACGCGAGGTGGGATCGGAGCATCTTTCCATCGCGCCGACATCGCCGTTGATCGTCGAGGGCATCCATGGCCTCAACGAGGCATTGACCGCCTCTGTGCCGCGAGGCAAGAAGTTTAAAATCTACATCAGCGCTTTGACGCAGCTCAATATCGACGCGCACAACCGCATACCGACGACAGATGCACGGCTTCTGCGCCGCATGGTGCGCGACTATCAGTTCCGTGGCGCCTATGCCTTGAAGACTTTGCGTCAGTGGCCTGATGTGCGTGCGGGGGAGGAGAAGAACATCTTTCCATTTCAAGAGGAGGCGGATGCGATGTTCAATTCGGCTCTGATTTATGAGCTTGCTGTATTGAAGCGCTACGCCGTGCCGCTTCTTGAGATGGTGCCGCGTGATGTGCCTGAGTACACCAAGGCGAACCGCTTGCTCGATTTCTGCCGTTGCTTTTCTGACATCACGGAGGAATACGACATTCCGAACAATTCGCTCCTGCGCGAATTCATCGGTAAATCGATCTTCTTCAAATAGGAGAGGGGAAGTGAAGAAGAGGTTAAATGGCACGGTTCTAAATAACAAAGGGGCTCCTCCACAGACTCGAAAGAGTCTGCGGAGCCCCTTCTGCGATAAGTTATACGCACAAACGTCCACTTTGTGGACAGTCGTCGCCGTCTTTAATAAAAATTTGCCAATTAGTCTGCACCCTTCGGACTTGGCTTCTTGGACTTTCGCTGTCAATTTATTTACAAATGATTATATGGGGTGTTCCTATGCCGCGCAGTAAAGCGGAATTAAGAACAGAATCATTCGCGTGCAACGAAGAAATGACTTCTATGCATCAGGATTTCGCATTTTGTCGCAGTCCCTTGTTCTTTTGCATTTTTGCGTGTTCGTCGAGGATTTTCTGCATGGCGTCCGCCTTTTTCTCGACGCGCTTCTCGTAGTACCAGGCGCCGATGACGAGGAGGACGGCTGCGATGCATACGAGAACGAGGCGCGTTGGGTCGGGATTCTTGAGCACGGTGTCGTGCCCGATGATCGCCTCGATGGCGGTCGAGGGAAATTTGCCGACGAAGGAGGAGATGACGTAGTCCCTAAGGCTGATGGCGCTCAGGGCGCCGAGTGCGTTCAAGAGCGCACTCGGCACATAAGGCACCATGCGTGCGATGAGCATGACGGTGAAGCCGTTCTTGCCGCTGTAGGCGTCGACCTTCTTGAGCCTCGGGTGCTTGGCAATCAGCTGTTCTGCCGAGGCGCGGAAGAGAAAGCGCAGCAGCAGGAAGCTGATCGTGACGCCGACGGTCTCGGCGATGACGGAGAGGACGATGCCCGGCACAATGCCGAAGATCAGGGTGTTCGCCGTGGAGAAGATGATGGCGGGCGGAAAGCCGATGGCATTGACGAAGAGCACGAGCCAGAAGCTGAAGAACATCGCCCAAGAGCCGAAAGAGCGGATGTATTCTGCCGTCGCAAGGAGATCGCCGCTCCTTAAGACCTGCCAGAGTTCGGGAAAAAAGGTCGGATTGGCAAGGTGGATTGCATAGAGGAGAGCGCACGAGAGAAAGAGGGCGACGAGCTTGACGATGTTCATGGGATTCTTGAGCATGGACGGCCTCCTTCGATCCAATAGAAAAGACGGCTTTATTA
This sequence comes from Selenomonas sputigena, assembly GCF_026015965.1. Classification (NCBI taxonomy): domain Bacteria; kingdom Bacillati; phylum Bacillota; class Negativicutes; order Selenomonadales; family Selenomonadaceae; genus Selenomonas; species Selenomonas sputigena. Next base: position 812,193 of record NZ_CP110383.1, read on the forward strand.
TAGCAGAGATTCGTTGGTTTTGCACGCGGCAAACCGCGAGCATCGAATGAATAATCCGTGGGAGAAATGCTTGTATTTCCCATTTGAGTATGGTATCATGAATAGTATGGCAAAATGGGATTGCAAGGGGGATGCCCTTGCTTTTGTCCCTTGGAAACCATCGATGAAGGAACATTTAGGAGGGTATTTCATACTATGAAGGTTACTGCAGAGAAGATGGACAACCACGAGGTCGTGCTGACAATAGAGGTAGAAGCGGAGGTCTTGAAGAAGGCCGAGGCGAAGGCTTGCAAGGACCTTGCAAACCGCGTGAGCATCCCAGGCTTCCGCAAGGGCAAGGCGCCGCGCCATATCATCGAGCAGCGCATCGGCAAGCAGGCGATTCTTGATACGGCATTTGATGCCGTGGCGGACAAGGCGTTTGCCGACGCCCTGAAGGAGCAGGACGTGACGCCTGTTTCGCGCCCCGATATCGAGGTCGTGACACTGGAAGAGGGAAAGGATGTCGTCTTCAAGGCACGCTTCACGGCAAAGCCCGAGGTAACGCTCGGCGAGTACAAGGGTATCCAGGTTGAAAAGAAGGTCGATGAGATCACGGATGAGGACATCGACAAGGAAATTGAGAGCATGCGTCGTCGCCGCAGCCAGATGGTCGATGCCGCCGAGGGCGCTGAGGTCAAGAGCGGCGACCTCGTGACGCTTGATTTCAAGGGCTTCGTTGACGGAGAGGCATTTGAAGGCGGCGAGGGCAAGGACTATCCGCTCGAAATCGGCTCGAACCGCTTCATCCCGGGCTTCGAGGATCAGCTCATCGGTGCGAAGATCGGCGAGGCGCGCGACGTCAATGTGACGTTCCCCGAGGAGTACCACTCGAAGGATCTCGCAGGAAAGCCCGCAAAGTTCGAGTGCACGATTCACAGCATCAAGGAGCGTCAGCTGCCTGAACTCGACGATGAGTTTGCCAAGAAGGTCAGCAAGTTCCAGACGGTCGAAGAGCTTCGTGCCGACATCCGCAAGAACCTTGAGCATGCCGCGCAGCAGAAGGCAGATAACGACTACAAGGTCGCCGTCATCGAGAAGGCGACGGAGAACATCACGGTCGACATTCCTGCCGTCATGATCGAGAACCGCGTGACGATGATGATTCAGGAGATGGCGATGCGCCTGGAGCAGCAGGGCATGAAGCTTGAGCAGTACCTGCAGTACGCGGGCACCGACCTCAACCAGATTCGCGAGCAGTACAAGAAGACGGCTGAGGAAAACGTCAAGACCGACCTCATGCTGGAAGCTGTGGCGAAGGCCGAAGATATCAAGGTCGAAGGCAAGGATCTCGACGACGAGGTTGCGGCGATGGCGCTGACCTACGGCGCGACGCCGGCGCAGGTCCGGAAGGTCGTCAAGGAGCAAGGTCGCATCGGCGATCTCATCACGACGGTTCTCAGAAAGAAGACGTCGCAGTTCATCTTGGACAACGCCGCGAAGTGATGTCACGTTCTTTCACGGTCGTTGACGTCGTCATATATGGAGTGATTGCATGAACAGCTATATGAACAGTTATGTTCCCATGGTGGTCGAGCGGTCGAATCGAGGAGAGCGCGCCTACGATATTTATTCGCGTCTCTTGAAGGATCGCATCGTCTTCGTCGGCGGGCCGATCGACGACAACGTCGCGAATGTCGTCGTCGCGCAGCTCCTCTTCCTTGAGTCGGAAGATCCCGATAAGGACATCCACCTTTACATCAACAGCCCGGGCGGCGTCGTGACGGCAGGCCTTGCCATCTACGACACGATGCAGTACATCCGCCCCGACGTGTCGACGATCTGCATCGGGCAGGCGGCGAGCATGGGCTCTTTGCTCCTGACGGCGGGCGCGAAGGGCAAGCGCTACGCGCTTCCTTTGGCACGCATCATGATTCATCAGCCTTTGGGCGGTGCACAGGGACAGTCGACGGATATCCAGATTCAGGCGAAGGAGATTCTGCGCCTCAGGGAAGTCGGCAACGACATCCTCGCCAAGCACACGGGGCAGCCGCGTGAAAAGCTCATTGCCGACACGGAGCGTGACAATTTCATGACGGCAGAGGAGGCGAAGGAATACGGTCTCATCGACGAGGTCATCACGCGTCCTGTCAAAATTGAGAAGCCCAAGGAGTAAGAGGTGGTATCATGTTGAAGTTTGGGGATGAAAAGGGCCAGCTCAAGTGCTCCTTCTGCGGCAAGTCGCAGGAACAGGTAAGAAAACTTGTGGCAGGTCCAGGCGTCTACATCTGCGATGAATGCATCGAACTTTGCAACGAGATCATCGAGGAAGAGTTCAGTGAAGATAGCGAAGTGGAACTCAAGGATGTGCCGAAACCGAAGGAGATTCGCCAGATCCTCGACCAATACGTGATTGGACAGGACGAGGCGAAGAAATCGCTTTCCGTTGCCGTCTACAACCACTACAAGCGAATCAACCGCACGCAGGGAAAGGCAGACGAGGTCGAGCTGCAGAAGTCGAACATCCTCATGATTGGTCCGACGGGCAGCGGCAAGACGCTCTTGGCGCAGACGCTCGCCAAGATCCTCAATGTACCGTTCGCCATCGCCGATGCGACATCCCTGACGGAAGCCGGCTACGTCGGCGAGGATGTGGAGAATATCCTCTTAAAGCTCATACAGGCGGCTGACTACGATGTGGAGAAAGCGGAGAAAGGCATCATCTACATCGATGAGATCGACAAGATCGCACGCAAGTCGGAGAATCCGTCCATCACGCGCGATGTCTCGGGCGAGGGCGTGCAGCAGGCGCTCCTCAAAATCTTAGAGGGCACGGTGGCTTCCGTACCGCCGCAGGGTGGGCGCAAGCATCCGCACCAGGAACTCATTCAGATCGACACGACGAATATCCTGTTCCTGTGCGGCGGCGCATTCGACGGCATCGAGAAGATCATCGAGGCACGTCTTGGCAAAAAGAACATGGGCTTCGGCGCGGAAATCGAGTCGAAGGTGGAGCGCAATATCGGGGAAACGCTGCGCCATATCCTGCCCGAGGATTTGCTGAAGAACGGCTTGATTCCCGAGTTCATCGGGAGACTTCCGATCGTTGTGACGCTCGAAGCGCTCGATGAAGATACGCTCGTACGCATCCTGACCGAGCCGAAGAACGCGCTCATCAAGCAGTATCAGAAGCTCTTGGAGATGGACGGCGTGAAGCTCGATTTCGATGAGGAGGCGCTTCATCTGATTGCAAAGGAAGCCTTGAAGCGAAAGACGGGGGCGCGAGGTCTGCGTTCGATCATCGAGAGCATCATGCGCAACGTCATGTACGAGGTGCCGTCGGTCGACGGGGCTTCGCACTGTCGCGTCACGAAGGAGGTCATCTCGGACAAGAAGGATCCTGTGCTGACGATTGACAAGGCGAAGGCGAAGACGAAAGGCACGGACAAGGAAGCATCGGCTTGAGCATCGAAAGGGGGCGCTGCGGCAAGCAGCGTCCCCTTTTTTCTATATTCAGGAGGATTGTTTATGTCGGAAATACGTAAGCTGCCGCTCCTGCCTCTGCGTGGAATGATTGTGTTTCCATTCATGATCATCCATCTCGACGTTGGCAGGGAGCGCTCCGTGGCAGCCTTGGAGGAAGCGATGGTGCGCGACCGTCAGATCCTGCTCGTGGCGCAGAAGAATGCCGAGACCGATGAGCCGGGAGAAAAAGATCTCTACGATGTCGGCACGATCGCCGAGGTGCGCCAATTGCTGAAGCTTCCGGGCGGCGCTCTGCGCGTGCTCGTCGAGGGGCAGAAGCGTGCGGCAATCGAAGCGTATGAAGAGCTGGAAACCTTTGCCGAGGTGACGGTCGTCGAATACGCCGAGGTCGTGGAGGAATCCATGGAGATGGAGGCTCTGACGCGCGCCGTCGTGCATGAATTCGAGCAATGGGTGAAACTCAGCAAGAAGATTCCCGCCGAGACGCTCGTTTCCGTGGCGATTCTCGACGATGCGGGACGATTGGGCGACCTCATCGCGAGCCACTTGAGTCTCAAGGTTGAGGACAGGCAGGCGCTCCTTGAGCAGGTCAATATCAAGAACCGCATGGAGCTTCTCTATAAGATTCTGGCACGTGAGCTTGAGGTGCTTGAGATGGAGCGCAAGATTGGCATGCGCGTGCGCAAGCAGATGGAAAAGATCCAGAAGGACTATTACCTGCGCGAACAGATCAAGGCGATTCAAAAAGAGCTGGGTGACGAGGACGACAAGGCGGCGGATATCGAAGCGTACCGCAAGAAGCTCGCTGAGGGCGGCTATCCCGAGGATGTGCAGAAAACGATCGAGAAGGAAATCCACCGCATGGAAGGGCAGGCGAGCATGTCCGCTGAAATGGGTGTCATACGCACCTATATCGAGACATTGCTTGAGCTTCCGTGGATGATTTCCTCGGAGGACAATATCGATATCAAGGCGGCGGAAGCAGTCTTGAACGAGGATCACTACGGACTCAAGAAGGTCAAGGAGCGCATCCTCGAATACCTCGCCGTCCACCAGCTCACGAAGGAGCAGCATGCGCCGATCCTGTGCCTCGTAGGCCCGCCGGGCGTTGGCAAGACGTCTCTGGCAAGCTCCGTGGCGCGGGCGACGGACAGGAAATTCGTGCGTGCGTCTCTGGGCGGCATCCGTGACGAGGCGGAGATTCGCGGACATCGCCGCACCTACGTCGGTGCAATGCCGGGACGCATCATGGAAGGGCTGCGCAAGGCGGGCACGAAGAATCCCGTATTCCTGCTCGACGAAGTGGACAAGATCGCCATGGACTACAAGGGCGATCCGTCGGCGGCGCTCCTCGAAGTGCTTGATCCCGCGCAGAACACGACGTTCAGCGATCATTACGTCGAGCTTCCCTTCGATCTCTCCGAGGTTCTTTGGATCGTCACGGCGAACAGTCTCGCGAATATCCCGCGCGCCCTGCGCGACCGCATGGAGATCATCACGCTGTCGAGCTACACGGAGCAGGAGAAGCTTGAGATCGCCAAGCGCTATCTCGTCGGACGCCAACGCACGGCGAACGGCCTGAAGGCGCGTGACCTGCAATTCGGCGAAGGCGTCATTGAGAAGATGATCGTCGAGTACACGCGCGAATCGGGCGTGCGCGAGCTTGAGCGCACGATCGGCCATGTATGCCGCAAGGCGGCACGGCTCATCGTCGAGGGAGAGAAGAAGTCTGTGCGCGTGACGAAGAAGAATATCAGAAACTTCTTGGAGCGCCCGAAGTTTCTCAGGAAGAAGGCGGAGAAGAAGCCCGAAGTCGGCGTGGCGACGGGTATGGCATGGACGGAGGTCGGCGGCGACATCCTGCCGACGGAGGTCACGGTGCTCGCGGGCAAGGGCAAGCTGATTTTGACGGGTCAGCTCGGCGACGTCATGCAGGAGTCGGCGCGCGCGGGGCTTTCCTACATTCGCAGCCGGCAGGAGAAATTCGGCATAGACGGCGACTTCTACGAGAAGCGCGACATCCACATTCATCTGCCTGAGGGCGCGATTCCGAAGGACGGGCCGTCGGCGGGCATCACGATGGCGACGGCGATGATTTCGGCGCTGACGGGGCGAAAGGTCAGAAGTGACGTCGCCATGACGGGTGAGATCACGCTGCGCGGACGCGTGCTCGCCATCGGCGGGTTGAAAGAAAAGGTCTTGGCGGCGTACCGCGAAGGCATGACGCGCATCGTGCTGCCGAAGGAGAATGAGCGCGATATCGAAGACATTCCGCAGGAGGTGCGCGAAAAGCTCGCCTTCGTGCCCGTGGAAACGATGGACGAGGTTCTTGCTGAGGCGCTCGTGCCGCAAAAGGGGGGCGCACATGCCAGATAGGGTCACGATCACGCAGGGCAAGTACATTGCCTCCGCCGTAAAGAAGGAACAGTACCCCGAAGTGCGTCGCAGGGAGATCGTCTTCATCGGACGCTCGAACGTCGGCAAGTCGTCGCTCATCAACTCGCTTGCACGCACGAAAAATCTCGCTCGCGTCTCGGGACAGCCCGGCAAGACACAGACGATCAACTTCTACGAGCTTGGCGCGAAGATCGAGGGGGAAGACGAGCGGCGCGACTTCTACCTCGTCGATCTGCCGGGCTACGGTTATGCGCGCACGGCGAAGAAGAACCGCAAGATTTGGTCGCGTTTCATCGAGGCGTACCTGCTGCAAAGCGAGGACTTGCAGTTCGTTTGCCAACTTATGGACATCCGCCACGAACCCATGGCTTCGGATATTGAGATGTTCCAATGGCTGGTGGCGAAGGGACTGCCCGTGCTCGTCATAGCGACGAAGGCGGACAAGCTGAGCCGCAATGAGCAGAAGAAGAGCATCGCTGCCATGCGAAAGGCGCTCGGCGTCGCGGAGCTTGATATCCTGCCATATTCTTCGGTAAAAAATGAAGGGCGTTCAGAATTGCTTGACGCGATAGCGAACGTTCTGATAGAATGAAGGAAGGGTGTATTGCCAGAGATTCCCCAGAGAAAATGAGGGTGAAAATATGTTGACAGCTTTTGACAAGAAGCTCCTCAACGTCTTGCAGGCCGGCTTGCCCATCAGCAGCCGGCCTTTTGCTGACTTGGCGCAAGGCTTGGAGTCGGACGAGAAGACCGTTCTTTCGCGCGTGAAGGAACTCAAGGAGCAAGGGTATCTGCGCCGCATCGGGCCGTTTTTCGACTCGGCGAAGATGGGCTACCGCGGCACGCTCGTGGCGCTTCGCGTGAAGCCCGAGGCGATGAAAAGCGTGGCGGAGGCCGTGAATCGCCATGTGGGTGTGACGCACAACTACGAGCGTGAGGGCAGGTACAACCTTTGGTTCACGCTGCTCACGCCGAACGAGGAAATGCGCCGCAGGATTCTCGCGGAGATTCGAGCGCTTCCCGGGGTCGAGGATCTGTTGAACCTTGCCTCGCACAAGAAGTACAAGGTCAACGTGCAGTTCAAGCTCGGATAGGGGGGCGTCACGATGGAAATGCTCGATGAAATCGACAGGAAGATCACACGGGCTATGCAGGGGGATTTCCCGCTTGTGGAAGAACCGTACAAGGAGATCGCCGCCAAGGTTGGCATCGGCGAGGAAGAGCTTCTGCTCCGTCTGCGCCGTTTCAAGGAAAACGGACAGATCCGCAAGATGGGAGCCGTGCTTCAGCATCGCGCGGCGGGCTTCACGGCAAACGTTCTGAGCGCATGGGTCGTGCCGCCCGAGCGCATGGATGAGATCGCGCGATGTATGTGCGAAAGCCCTGCGGTGTCGCATTGCTACGACCGCGATACGGCGGAAGATTGGCCGTACAACGTCTATACGATGATTCATGCGAGGAGTCGCGCCGAGTGCGAAGAGATTGCCGCTGCGCTTGCGGCAGAGTGCGGTCTCAGTGAGCGCGTCATGCTCTACTCCGTCAAGGAGTGGAAGAAGACGAGCATGCGTTATTTCTGTGAGAATGAAGAGGGTTTGGCATAATGGTATCGGAAAAGATGCGGGAACTCGGCACGAAGAAGTCGACGATCCGCGAGATCTTTGAGTACGGCAGGAAGCGAGCGCAGGAGGTGAGGGAGGAAAACATCTGCGATTTCAGCCTCGGCAATCCCAATGTCCCTGCGCCCGATTTCATCAAGCAGGCGGTTCTTGCAATCATGACGGAGATGGAGCCGCAGGCGGTGCACGGCTACACCATTGCGCCGGGCAATCCCGCCGTGCGCGAAACGCTTGCCGCGAGTATCAACGAGCGCTTCGGCACGCACTTTTCGGGCAGGAACCTCTTCATGACGGCGGGCGCGGCGGCGGCGATCACCGTGTGCTTCAAGGCGCTCGCCGAGGAGGGCGACGAGTTCATCGCCTTTGCGCCGTTCTTTCCCGAGTATCGCTGCTTTGTCGAGTCCGTCGGCGCGAATCTTCGCGTCGTGCCCGCCAAGACGGAGGATTTTCAGATCGACTTCGTCGCCTTGGAGGAGCGTCTTTCGCCCAGGACGAAGGGCGTCATTGTCAATTCGCCGAACAATCCGAGCGGCGCCGTATACTCTGAGAAGACGATCAAAGAACTTGCCGCACTCCTTCGCAAGAAGCAGCAGGAATACGATCATCCGATCTTCCTCATTTCCGATGAGCCGTACCGCGAGATCGCTTACGGCTGCGAGGTGCCGTACATCACGAAGTATTACGAGAATACGCTCGTCTGCTATTCGTACAGCAAGTCCTTCTCGCTTGCAGGAGAGCGCATAGGCTACATCGTCGTGCCTGATGAGGTCGCGGATTTTTCGAGTGTCTGCGGCGCTGTCGCAGGTGCGGCGCGCGTCCTCACGCATGTGAATGCGCCATCTTTGTGGCAGCTCGTCGTCGCGCGCTGCGCGAGGCTGCCCTCGGATATAACGCCGTACGAGAAGAACGGCACGATGCTCTACGAAGGACTCGTGCGCGCGGGCTTCTCGTGTGTCAAGCCGCAGGGCGCGTTCTACCTCTTCCCGCGGTCGTTGGAGGCGGACGACTATGCCTTCTGCGAGCGCGCCAAGAAGTACGACCTTCTGCTCGTCCCCGGCACGGACTTCGGCTGCCCTGGACACTTCCGCGCGTCCTACTGCATCAAGGAGCAGACGATCGAACGCTCTCTGCCGCTCTTTGAGAAGCTGGTGAAAGAATACGGCGTTTGAAATCGGTCGGCATAAACTAAAGAGGGTTCGGAGCACCTGGCAGGTGTTCTGAACCCTCTTTGAGTACATCTGGAATAGAATTTCAATCATAAATATCACGACGATGACCGATGGATACGATTAGTATGATGATTTTATCGTCTTGAATTTCTGCAATCAAACGATAGTCTTCAATGCGGTAGCGCCATTGTCCGCTTCGATTTGCGGATAGAGCTTTGCCGTGCAGGCGCGGATTGCTGCACCCCTCAAGGTTGTGTCGAATCCACGAGGTAATCTTGGCAGATATATGACGATCGAACTTTTTCAGTGATTTTTTTGCTTGTGCAGTGAAAACGACACGATAATTCACGAAAGTCCGAGCTCCTTTTCGACTTCATCCAACGTATAGGTAACGGGATTGGCACGAAACTCTTTCATCGCCTCTTCGTATGCTTGTCGGTCAAGTTCATCTTCTATACGTTCACGCATGGCTTTTGCGGCGAAATCAGATAAGGTCATGCCGGATCGAGCGGCATGTTTTTTGAAAAGACGGGCATCGCGAGGATTTAGATGTACAGTCACAGTCATATATATCCGCTCCTTAATAAGAATATCATGTATATGCCAGCGTGTATATGCTAGCATATACATGATAGCATATATGTGCTGGCATGTATAGACAGTTGTATAAGTGCGGCATTTTATGTATAATGTACCCAATGATATACTTTCAAGGAAGCGCTGAAGCTGTCGGCGCTTCGATAAGAACCAAGGAGGGAAAGCGATGCGACGATATACATCCCTGCTCCTCGTGGCGTTCATGCTGGTTCTTTTGATCGCGACGATTTCGGACAATTTGGCGGGGCATGCGGACAGGACGCGACGGGAGCGGCCTCAGCAGTCCGTCACGGTATATACGACCTTGCCGCCCGAGCATGCGGGAATCCTTGCTGAAGGATACGAGAGGGCAAAGCGCGTGCAGGTGAACTTCGTTCCCGTAAGTTCGGCCGAGGTTTTGCAGAAGCTGCACCAGGATGCCGCGATCGGCAAGGACGGGGCGGATCTCGTGCTCGCTGATCGTGCGACATTGGAGAAGGCGGCGGCAGACGGTGCTCTGCAGCCGTACGTTTCGGAGAGCACGGACTCGGTCAGCGCGTCCTTCAAGGATGCGTCTGCTGCGTGGACGGGCATCTGGTACGATCCCGTCGTATTCTGCGCCAACCGCGACTATGTGCGTACTGTGCCGCGCGTGCCCAATACGTGGACGGAACTTGCCACGATGCAGGGGATGCGCGTCGGCATTACCGACTTTTTTGCGGCGGATGCGTCAGCGAATCTCTTCTTCTCCATGATGTCGCAGTTCGGCGATGCGGCGACGTATGACATCCTGCGCGGCATACAGCCCAAGGTCGTGCAGTATTCCAAATACCTTTCGACGCCTGTCCGCATGGCGGGCATGGGCGAGGTCGACATTTCCGTCGCCGTGCAGAGCGAGGTCATGCGCTACATCCATCAGGGCTATCCCTTGCAGATCATCTACCCCGAGGACGGCACGGCGTACACGCTGACGGGTGTGGGACTGGTCGAGGGAGCAAAGAACGAGGAGCAGGCGGAGGCCTTTGCGGAGTGGCTGCTGAGCGATGAAGCGCAGCTCACCCTGCAGAGCCGGGAGTTCTTCTTCGTGCCGCTCAATCCTGTGACGATCGCCTATAAGTCTTTTCCAGGGAAAGACGTCGTGCTCTTTTCCAGGTCGCAGGATTTCAGCCCGAGCCAGCGTCACGATCTCTTGGATCGTTGGGTGAAGGAAGTGCGGCTGCAGTAAAAGATGATGGTGGGAGGAATCCTTGGATTCCTCCCCTTATGCTTGATATACCTTGAATATACCTTGAGGAGGAAATTTTTTGAAAGCAGGATTCATCAGCCTCGGCTGCGCCAAGAATCTCGTCGATACGGAAGTCATGCTCGGCATCTTGCAGGACAACGGCATCGAGCTTACGCCCGATCCGGCAGAAGCGGAGATCATCATCGTCAATACATGCGCTTTCATCCAGTCGGCGAAGGAGGAATCCATCACGACGGTGCTCAATATGGCGGAGTACAAGGAAACGGGCTGCTGTCGTTCGCTCATCGTCGCAGGCTGTCTCGGGGAACGCTATCATCAGGAGCTTTTGGACGACATGCCCGAGGCCGACGCCATCATCGGCACGGGTGCATGGAACCGTATCATGGAGGCGGTGCGTGAGACTCTGGCGGGCAACCGCATCGTCTTGGCAGGAGAGAATGAGATTGTCTACGATGCGAAGACGCCGCGTATTCTGACGACGCCTGTCTATACGGCTTATGTGAAGATTGCCGAGGGCTGCGACCATCGCTGCGCTTTCTGTGCCATTCCGCTGATTCGCGGACGCTTTCGCAGCCGACCGATGGATGACATCAAGCGCGAGGTCACACGCCTTGCCGCCGAGGGCGTCCGGGAGATCATACTCGTCGCGCAGGATTCGACATATTACGGCAAGGACATCTACGGCGAGCCGTCTTTGGCGCGTCTCTTGCAGGAGCTTGTGAAAATCGAGAAGGTCGAGTGGCTGCGTGTGCTCTACTGCTATCCGAAGAATTTCACCGATGAACTCATCACGACGATTGCGCAGGAGCCGAAGATCTGCAAGTACGTCGACTTGCCGCTGCAGCATGCGCACAATTCGATTTTGAAGTCGATGCGCCGCCCCGATACGCAGGAGGAGGTTGTGACGCTCCTCGAAAAGATTCGCGCGCGCATACCGAACGTCGCTGTTCGCTCGACCTTCATTGTAGGGTTTCCAGGCGAGACGGATGCGCAGTACCAGACGCTGCGCCGCTTCCTCATTGAGCAGCGTTTCGAGAAAGTGGGGATCTTCACCTACTCGCAGGAGGAGGGTACGCCAGCCGCTTCCATGCCGCGCCAAGTACCCGAGGATGTCGTGCAGGAGCGTTACCATGATCTCATGAGCGTACAGTGTAAGATTTCGGAGGAACTGAACCAAGGGCTTGAGGGCAAGGAGCTTGACGTGCTCGTCGAAGGCCGCGACGAGGAGCAGACGAATCTTGCCTTTGGGCGTTCCTATCGCGAAGCGCCGGGCGTCGATGGACAGATCTTCATCGAAGGCGATGCGGCGAGCCGGCCGGGCGACATCGTGCGCGTGCGCATCGTGCAGGGATTCACCTACGATGCGGTCGGTGAGCTTGTCGAGTGAGGGTACGGTTTGTACGATGTACGGGCGGCGGCGCTTAGGAAACGAAAGGCGGCAGGATTTTGGAAGGGTGTATAGGTATGGCCGAGGAAAGGGAGTCGTTGGAGGCGCTTGTCGGACGACTGCTGCGTGAGTGCGGCAGAACGATTGCCTGTGCCGAGTCGTGTACGGGCGGTCTTCTGACGAGCCGCCTGACCGATGTCGCGGGAAGTTCTGCCTATGTCATGGGCGCAGTCGTCTCCTATACGAACGAGGTCAAGGCTTCGCTCGTCGGCGTGCACGAGGCGACGCTCAAGGCGTTCGGCGCCGTGTCCGAGGAGACGGCGCGAGAGATGGCGGATGGCGTGCGCCGGGCGATTCCCGCCGATATCGGCGTCGGCATCACGGGCATCGCGGGGCCGGGCGGCGCGACGGCAGAGAAGCCCGTGGGGCTTGTCTATATCGCCGTCGCCACGGCGGGGGCGGTGCGCGTGGAACGTCATATTTTCGATGGCGTGCGCACGGAGGTCAAGCGTCAGACGACAGAAGCGGCGCTCTCCCTGGTGCGAGATCTGCTTCTAGGGAATCACTGATAAATTCAGCCACCCATCTTCACACATCTGCGCTGTCCTCTCGTCGTCGACAAATCCTCGACGTAGCACCGCTACGCCTGTGGTTTGTCTCCTCGATAGATACAGCGCATCTGTGCAAATCTGGGCGACCTCATTTTATCAGCGCTTCCCTAGATGATTCACATTGAATGGAACACAATTTTGTCACACAGCCTTTTAGACAAGTTTCAGCCTTTATCGCTGATTATTTAAGCAAATGTAAGGAGGCTCTAGATTTTTCGTTGTATGATGGCATGAACAGCAAGATGTCGTTCTGCCGATATTTTGGGAGTTGGGAAAGGAGATTTTTTATGAAGCTGAAGAAGATTTTTGCTGTAGCCCTCGCCTTTTGTGCGATGTTCGCAGTGACAGCAGTGATGCCGCAGACAGCGGGCGCGGAGCCTTACACCTATACGAACAAGGAGGAAGGCTACAGTATCATGTGTCCGACGAAGCCGCTTGGCGTTCTGCCCGCAAGTGTGCTGAATGAGGATGAGAAGGGCAGCGTGCTCGTCTTTGCCAACGATGGCTACAAGATCAACAAGGCTTGGATCATCATCCCCGATGGCTTCGCCAAGGGGGATCTGCCTGATCTCACGAAGCTCTCACAGAAGGATGAGGCGCTTCTTCTGACACAGTTGAAGGAAAACAGCGCTTACGCTGTCGTCGATATCATACCGATTACGGCAAAGACGAAGGGCGTCTTCGCCGTGACAGCGAAGACCATCATGGTTGATACGGACGGAGACGGAGAGCTTGACACCGAAGCGACGGCGGACACGCAGATGGCAGTCGTTTTCCTGCGCTCGGAAAAGGGTCGCGCCTTCAAGATCGAGTTGATCGACAACCCAGAAATCACGGCGAAAAATGTTTCGGAATTCCGTGCGGGCATCTCGACGCTCCAAGATTTGTAATTTGTGCGGAGGATATTGACTTTTTGACCTTTATGTAGTATGATAATGCACGGGATGAACGGCGCATAGCGCAGTTTGCCGCCCGTGCATTTTCATGTAAAGGAGATTTTTTCATGGCAAAAGTACAGCATGAATTTCAGGCAGAAACAAAACAGCTTCTCGACATGATGATTCATTCCATCTATACGAATCACGAGATCTTTTTGCGGGAGCTTATTTCCAACGCGTCGGATGCGCTCGATAAGCTGCATTTCGCTGCCTTGACGAACAGCGCATTGCGTGAGGGTGACGAGAGTGCGGAGATCTTCCTCGTGCCGGATGAGGCGTCGCATACGCTTTCCATCTCGGACAACGGCATCGGCATGACGGCGGAGGAAGTCGTCGAGAACATCGGCACGATTGCGAAGTCGGGAACGAAGGCGTTCTTGGAGCAGCTGCAGCGTACGAAGGAAGAGAACGGAGCGGTTGACGAGAAGGAGCTGATCGGTCAGTTCGGCGTGGGTTTCTACTCCGCCTTCATGGTCGCCGAGAAGGTTACGATCCTCACGCGCAAGGCGGGCGAGAGGCAGGGCATACGCTGGGAATCGACGGGCGACGGCACCTACAGCATAGAAGAGTGCGACAAGGAGAAGCATGGCACGACGATCGTCATCACGCTCGCCAAGGAATACTACGGTGCGGAGGCTGAGGAGAACTTCCTCGACAAGTACAAGCTTGAAGGTCTCGTCAAGAAGTATTCGGACTATGTGCGCTACCCGATCAAGATGAGCTTCGAGATCGAGGAGACGCCGAAAGACGAAGATGGCAAGCCCATCGAAGGCGCGGAGAAGACGAAGCGCACGGAGGTACGTACGCTCAATTCCATGACGCCGCTATGGACGAAGAACAAGAGCGATATCAAGCCCGAGGAATACAACGAGTTCTTGAAGAATCAATTCCACGAGTGGGAAGACCCGATGGAGATCTTCCACACGAAGGCGGAAGGCGCGGTCGAGTACACGGCGCTACTCTTCATTCCGGCACATGCACCCTTCAACCTTTATCATACAGACTTCGAGCCTGGCGTGCAGCTCTACTCGCGCCACGTCTTCATCATGGACAAGTGCAAGGATCTCCTGCCCGACTACCTGCGCTTCATGAAGGGGCTAGTTGACTCCCCCGACCTCTCGCTCAACATCTCGCGCGAGCTTCTGCAGCAGAGCCGCGAGCTCAAGACCATAGGCAGGAATCTTGAAAAGAACATCCTGAAGACGTTGGAGCGCACGCTGAAGAACGAACGCGAGAAGTACGAAAAGTTCTGGGCGGAATTCGGCAAGTCGCTGAAGATCGGCATTTACAACAGCATCTACAGCGGCGAGAACACGGCTGACAAGCTCAAGGACTTGCTGCTCTTCCTTAGCTCGAAAGAAGGCAAGCTCGCAACGCTCAAGGAATATGTTTCGCGCATGCCCGAGAGCCAGAAGGAAATCTACTATGCGACGGGCACGGACAAGGCGACGATCGAGAAATTGCCGCAGATGGAACTGTTGCGCGAGAAGGGCATCGAAGTCCTCTACCTGACCGACCCCGTCGACGAGTTCACGATTGAGACGCTGCGCGAATACGAGGGCAAGAAGTTCCACTCGATCAGCCGCGGCGACCTCGACCTTGACGACGCCGAGTCGCAGGAGGCGAAGAAGGAGACGGAGGACATCCAGAAGAAGAACGACGATCTTCTGAAGGACGTCAAGGAAGCCTTGGGCGACCGCGTGGCAGAAGTTAAGCTGACCTCGCGTCTCAAGTCGAGCGCCGTTTGCCTCGTGGCGGACGCGATGGGGCCAAGTCTCTCGATGGAGCACACGTTCTCCGAGATGGACAACCCGATGTTCAAGGCGCGCCGCATCCTTGAGATCAACCCGCACCATGAAATCTTCACGCGCCTACAGGCCTTGCACGAAGCAGGCAAGGATACGGAGGACTTCAAGGACTACTGTGACCTCCTCTACACGCAGGCTTTGATCATCGAAGGCATCCTGCCCGAGAATCCCGTGGACTTCGCGAACAAGCTCGCGAAGCTTATGGCGAAGTAAAGAAAAATGGTGTGATAAGTGACGGATGCGAGTGAAGCAGTCGCTTATATAAAAATGAAAATCCCCGAGAAGTCCAATTTTCTTGGGGATTTTTCTATGTGAAGAATCGAGTGAGCTGCACGCGCAACCGTTAGTTTTTTGGACATTGTATGCAGGTTGTTGCTGCAGCAATTCTTGGCGGAATGCGGCAAAATGTAGTATAATACAAATAAGGAAGTGAGGAAGATGTACCGCATCAAGCCGTGGGAAGACTTGACGATTCAAGATGATTACATGTTCAAACTCATCATGGGCGTCAAACGGATATGCCTGAACTTGCTGCAAGGAATTCTCCGTGTGGAAATCAAGGACATCCATTATCTGGAAACAGAAAAATCCATGGGCGCACGCTATCAAGGCAAGGGTGTTCGCATGGATGTCTATGTGCGCGACGATGCTAATACAGTATACAATATCGAAATGCAGGTTCGTATGCTTGAAGGGGAAAGTCTTTTCAAGCGTACGCGCTACTACCAGTCAATGATTGATGCCGATCTCTTGGCGGCAGGTGCGGACTATGACGACTTGAATAAAACCGTTATCATTTTTATCTGTCCTTTTGATCCTTTCAGCAAGGGGAGGCATATCTACACTTTTCGCAATCTATGCGTGGAGGATAAGAAGCTTGAGCTTTCTGATGGAGCAATAAAAATTTTCTTAAATGCTAAGGGTACGCTGAATGATGTGGATGAAGGAGTCAAAGCGTTTCTCGATTATGTGAACGGTATCGTATGCGACAATCCTCTTGTAAAGGAAATTGACGAGGAAATTCGGCGAATCAAGAAAGAGAACGAAGAGAGGGTGAGTTACATGACTTTCGCGATGAAAATGATGGAGGAAAGGAAAGAGGGTTTCAGGGAAGGGGAACGTCAGGGTCTTGCCAAGGGCAAGGCTGAAGGAAAAGCCGAAGGAAAAGCCGAAGGAAAAGCCGAAGGGATGGCGCTTTCTATTCGCAGCATGATGGAGAAATTGAACTTTTCCATGGAAAAGGCGATGGATATTTTGCAGATTCCTGCGGCGGAACGTGCCAAATACGCAGCGCTCGTCAAAGGATGAGTTGTCCTCCAGCTTGCAGTGATGAAGTCTTGTCAAAGCACGAAATTTCCATTATAATAAGGCAGAGCTAGCAAAAACGAAAATGAACGGCAGGTGACGCAGCGATAGCTCGTTGTCTGCCTTTTCTTGTCAGCCAAGGGAAGGATGGGACGTTCGGGTTGGAAGGAAAGCTGAAGTTATACGGGTTCAATAATCTGACGAAGTCTTTGAGCTTTAATATCTACGATATTTGCTATGCGAAATCGCAGCGCGAGCAGCAGGACTACATCAAATATATTGACTCGCAGTACAACTCAGAGCGATTGACGAAGATCCTCATGCGCGTGACAGAGATGATCGGCGCACATGTCTTGAGCATCTCGAAGCAGGATTACGATCCGCAGGGTGCGAGCGTGACCTTCCTCATTTCGGAAGAGGATGCAGCAGGGCACAAGAAGCCGCTGATGAATGACGAGATCGTCGCGCACCTCGACAAGAGTCATGTGACCGTGCATACATACCCCGAGTTCCATCCCGAGACGAGCATCGCGACGTTTCGCGTCGACATCGACGTGGCGACGTGCGGCGAGATCACGCCTTTGAAGACGCTCGACTACCTCATTGGCAAGTTCGATTCGGATATTATCACGATGGATTACCGCGTGCGCGGCTTCACGCGAGATGTGACGGGAAAGAAGCTCTTCATGGACGATAAGATGTCGTCGATTCAAGAGTATATCAAGTCGGAGACTTTGGCGACGTACGACGCCATGGACATCAATGTCTATCAGGCGAATATTTTCCATACGCGCATGCTCATCAAGGAAATCGAGCTGCAGAATTACCTCTTCAATACGGATATTTACGAGATACCGCCGAAGACGCGGCTCGCGATCAGCAACAGCCTGCGGCGCGAGATGATTGAAATCTACAGCGGCAGCAATGTATTCTGAGCGAGGCTTCGCGCTTTGCTCTTTGGGAGGAAAAAGAAGGATTGGAAGCATTCGACTACTATACGCAGGACAGGGCGCCTGTTCTTGAAGCTCTGGAGCGCTTCAAGAGCAGGCGCGTCGTGCCTTTTGACGTGCCGGGGCACAAGCGCGGACGCGGCAACGCGGAGCTTGTGGACTTTCTTGGCGAGAAGTGCCTTTCCGTCGACGTCAATTCGATGAAGATGCTCGACAACCTTTGCCATCCCGTATCGGTGATTCGCGAGGCGGAGGAGTTGGCGGCGCGGGCGTTCGGTGCGGCACACGCATTCTTCATGGTCGGCGGCACGACGAGTTCGGTGCAGACGATGATTCTGACGGCGGCGAAGCGCGGCGAGAAGATCATCCTGCCGCGCAATGTGCATCGAAGCGTCATCAACGCGATGATCCTCTCGGGCGCCGTTCCTGTCTATGTGAATCCACAGATGGATCGGCGGCTCGGCATCGCGCTCGGCATGAGGCTCGCCGATGTCGAGCGTGCAATCGAGGAGAATCCGGACGCGAAGGCGATCTTCGTCAACAATCCGACGTATTACGGGATATGCTCGAACATCCGCGCCATCGCCGATCTCGCTCATGCGCACGGCATGCTGCTCCTCGCCGATGAGGCGCACGGCACACACTTTTACTTCCACGATCATTTGCCCGTTTCCGCCATGGCGGCGGGCGCGGACATGGCGTCGGCGAGCATGCACAAGTCGGGCGGCTCTCTGACGCAAAGCTCGCTCCTCTTGATTGGCGAGCGCGTGCACGAGGGCTATGTGCATCAGATCATCAATCTCACGCAGACGACGAGCGCGTCGTACCTCCTCATGGTAAGCCTCGACATCTCGCGGCGCAACCTTGCGATTCGCGGGCGCGAGACGATTGACAAGGTCATACGTCACGTCGAGTATGCGCGTTCTGAGATCAACGCCATCGGCGATTACTATGCCTATGCGAAGGAACTTGCCGACGGCGACGCCGTATTCGATTTCGATGTCACGAAACTTTCGATCTTCACGCGCTCTTTGGGGCTTGCGGGCATCGAAGTCTACGATCTCTTGCGCGACGAGTACGACATTCAGACGGAGTTCGGCGACATGGCGAACCTCCTCGCTTACGTCTCAATCGGCGACCGTCCCAAGGACATTGAGCGTCTCGTATCCGCGCTTGCCGAAATTCGCCGCAACTATAAGAAGCCGCCGAAAAATATGCTGGAGGTCGAGTACATCAGCCCGAAGGTCGTCTGCGGCCCGCAGGAAGCGTTCTACGCTGAGAAGGAGGCGCTTCCCATCGCCGAGACGGCAGGGCGCGTTGCGGGCGAATTCGTCATGTGCTATCCGCCGGGCATTCCGATCCTCGCACCGGGCGAGCTTGTGACGGCGGACATCCTCGATTATATCCGCTACGCGAAGAAGAAGGGCTGCTCGCTGACGGGGCCTGAGGATATGGAGATCCGGCGGCTCAACGTGATGAAGGAGACTGAGGCATGAATCTTTGGTTTACGGAGAAGCACACGAAGAATGCGGGCTTTTCCATCAAGGTCGATCGGCAAATCTACTCGGGCAGGAGCGAGTTCCAACGTATCGACATTTTTGAATCGCCGGAGTTTGGGCGGTTTCTGACGATCGACGGCTATATGATGCTGACGGAGAAGGATGAGTTCATCTACCATGAGATGATCGTGCATGTGCCGATGTGCGTCAATCCCGAGGCGAAGCGCATCCTCGTCATCGGCGGCGGCGACGGCGGCACGGTGCGCGAGCTTCTGCGCTACAAAAGCGTCGAGCGCATCGACCTCGTGGAGATCGACGAGATGGTCGTCGAGGCATGCCGCGAGCACTTGCCGCAGACGGCGGCGTGCCTTGCAGATCCGCGCATTCGCTTCTTTTTCGAGGACGGACTGCGTTTCATCCGTCAGCCCGAGGACGAATACGATTTGATCCTCGTGGATTCGACCGATCCTTTCGGGCCGGGCGAGGGGCTTTTTACGAAGGAGTTCTACGGTAACTGCTTCAAAGCTCTGCACGAGGACGGCATCATGGTCAATCAGCACGAAAGCCCCTTTTACAAGGACGACGCCTATGCCATGCAGCGTGCGCACAAGCGCATCGTCGAGTCGTTCCCCATCAGCCGCGTCTATCAGGCGCATATCCCGACGTATCCGTCGGGGCACTGGCTCTTCGGCTTCGCGTCGAAGAAGCGTGCGCCCATCGAGGGCGTTGATTGGCAGCGTTGGAAGCGGCTCGGCATCAAGACGCGCTACTACAATACGAAGCTGCATATCGGCGCCTTCGCCCTGCCAACCTATGTGGAGGAGATGCTGCGCGATGTTGAAAGATAATGTAGAAACTTTTCTTGGCTGCGAGACTTCATACGAAGAGTCGCGCATCGTGCTCTTCGGCGCACCTTTCGATTCGACGACGTCGTTTCGCCCGGGCACGCGCTTTGCGAGCCGCACGATGCGTGCCGAGTCGTATGGATTGGAGACGTACAGCCCATATCTCGACCTTGATATGGAGGAGGCGCACGTCTTTGACGGCGGCGACTTGGAGCTTTGCTTTGGCGATACGGCTCGCGCTTTAGGGCAGATCGAGGACTTTGCGCGGGACTTGCTCGCCGATGGCAAGAAGCCCTTCATGATCGGCGGCGAGCATCTCGTGACGCTTCCCGTCGTGCGTGCGCTCGCTGAGCGCTACAAAGATCTCCATATCGTGCATTTCGATGCGCATACGGATCTGCGCGATGATTACTTGGGTGCGAAGCTCTCGCACGCGACGGTCATGCGCCGCGCCTGGGACATCCTAGGTGATGGGCGCATTTATCAGTTCGGCATACGGAGCGGCGAGCGCGCGGAGTTCCTCTGGGCGAAGGAGCACACGCATTTGCAGCGCTTCGATTTCACGGGGCTTGAATGGAGTCTCTCTGAACTCATGGGAAAGCCCGTGTACTTGACGCTCGATCTCGATGTGCTCGATCCGAGTGTTTTTCCCGGCACGGGCACGCCCGAGCCGGGCGGCGTGAGCTTCCTCGATCTTCTTCGTGCGCTCCGAAAGACGCTGCGGCTCGACCGCATCGTCGGTTGCGACATGGTCGAACTGTCACCGCACTACGATGCGAGCGGCGCATCGACGGCGGTGGCCTTGAAGCTCCTCCGAGAGATGCTTCTCGCTTGGGAAGAGCCGGCAATTCGCGGAGCAGAGATGGTTTGATGCGGGCGGCGAACGCCCTTGAGTTGACGACAGGAGGAAAATCATGGGAAAGGCTTTGATCATCGGCGCGGGCGGCGTCGCAAGCGTCGCCGTGCACAAGTGCTGCCAGAACAGCGACGCCTTTGAGGAAATCTGCATTGCGAGCCGCACGAAGGCGAAGTGCGACGCATTGAAGGAAAAGCTCGCGGGCGGCAAGACGAAAATCACGACGGCGCAGGTGGATGCGGACAAGACGGACGAGCTCATCGCCCTAATTGAGCGGGAGAAGCCCGATGTCGTCTTGAATCTTGCATTGCCGTACCAGGATCTGACAATCATGGACGCGTGCCTTGCGACGAAGACGCATTACGTCGATACGGCGAACTACGAGCCAGAGGACACGGCGAAGTTTGAATACAAATGGCAGTGGGAGTACAATGATCGCTTCAAGGAAGCCGGCATCACAGCGCTGCTCGGCTCGGGCTTCGACCCGGGCGTCACGGGCGTCTTTTCCGCTTACGCCTTGAAGCATCATTTCGACGAGATCAACTACATCGACATTCTTGACTGCAACGCGGGCGATCACGGCTATCCGTTTGCAACGAACTTCAACCCTGAGATCAACATCCGCGAGGTTTCGGCGAAGGGAAGCTATTGGGAAAACGGCAAGTGGGTCGAGACGGAGCCGATGGAGATCAAGCGCGTCTACAACTTCCCCGAGGTCGGCGAGAAGGACATGTACCTCTTGCATCACGAGGAGCTGGAGTCGCTCGCGATCCACATCCCCGGCATCCGCCGCATCCGCTTCTTCATGACGTTCGGCGAGAGTTACCTGCGCCACCTCAAGTGCCTGGAAAACGTCGGCATGACTTCGATCGAGCCGATAGAGTTCGAGGGCAAGAAGATCATTCCGCTGCAGTTCCTCAAGGCGGTTCTGCCCGATCCCGCGAGCCTTGGTCCGAGGACGAAGGGAAAGACGAACATCGGCTGCATCTTCCGCGGCAAGAAGGACGGCAAGGAAAAGACGTACTATCTCTACAACGTCTGCGATCACGAAGCGTGCTACAAGGAAGTCGGCTCGCAGGCCGTTTCCTACACGACGGGCGTGCCCGCGATGATCGGCGCGATGCTCGTGATGAACGGCACATGGAAGGGCGCGGGCGTCTATAACATCGAGCAGTTCGATCCCGATCCGTTCATGGATGCGCTGAATCGCTGGGGCTTGCCGTGGCAGGAGAGCTTCACGCCGGAGCTTGTCGATTGATGGGCGAGGCTTTCGGGAAATTCGAGAAATACGCAGAAATTTTCCATGCCGTGCCGACGCCCGCCTACGTCGTCATGGAGGAGCTTCTGCGCAGGAATCTCACCGTGCTGCGCGACTTGCAGCAGGAGACGGGCGCACATGTGCTTCTGGCACAGAAGGCGTTTTCGATGTTTCACTTCTATCCGCTCATTGCCGAATACCTCGCAGGTTCGGCGGCGAGCGGCCTCTTTGAGGCACGTCTCGCATATGAGGAGATGAAGGGCAAGGAGAACCATGTCTTTTCGCCGGCGTTCAAGGAGGCGGACATGGCGGAGATCGTCAAGATTGCCGATCACATCGTATTCAACTCCTTCGCCCAGTGGGAAAAGTACGGCGAGTTTGCCTTGAAGCACGGCTGCGCGTGCGGCTTGCGCATCAATCCCGAGCATTCGACGCAGGAGCACGCGATCTATGACCCATGCTCGGCTGGCTCGCGTCTCGGCGTCAAGCTCGGTGATTTTCGCCCCGACAAGATGGAAGGGCTGACGGGGCTGCACTTTCATACGCTTTGCGAGCAAGGGGCGGAGCCGCTGGCGGAGACGCTCGAAGCCGTTGAGGAGAAGTTCGGCGCATGGCTGCCGCAGCTGGAGTGGATCAACTTTGGCGGCGGACACCATATCACGCGCGAGGGCTACGACATCGACCTGCTGAAACGGTGCATTATGCGTATGCAAACGAAATACGGACTCAAGGTCTATATCGAGCCGGGCGAGGCGATCGCGCTCGATGCGGGATTCCTCGTCGCCGAGGTACTGGAAATCGTTGAAAACGATACGCCTGTCGCCATTCTCGACACGTCGGCGGCATGTCACATGCCCGATGTCATCGAGATGCCGTACCGCCCGCCCGTTCTCGGTGCGGGCGAGGCAGGGGGGAAGCCCTTCACCTATACCTTTGCGGGGCCGACGTGCCTTGCGGGCGATACGATCGGCACATACTCGTTCGATGCGCCGCTTGCTGCCTCCCGCCGCATCGTCTTCGGCGACATGGCGATCTATACGATGGTGAAGAACAACACGTTTAACGGTATGCCGCTGCCCGCGATCATCGCCGTCGATGAAACGGGCGCATGGCAGGTCGTGCGCCGCTTCGGCTACGAGGATTTCAAGATGCGCCTGTCTTAGAAGAAGCGCCGTCGTTCGCGATGGCGCTTCTTCGCGTTCTGTAGGGAAGGCTTGACCTGCGGCGCATAGGTGGTACAATAAAAGGCGACGTCCTTTGTTCGGGGCGGAGAAGATATAATTTTATTTTCAAAGGAAGTGGATGTTTATGCTGCGTCGTTTGGAAGAATTGCCCATTGGCTCTTTTCACTACAAGATGCTCCTTGTCACAGGTCTGGGATGGCTCTTTGATGCGATGGATACGGGGCTGATCGCCTTCGTTCTGCCGCTCTTGGTCAAGGATTGGGGGCTGAGTCCCGCGCAGGCGGGCTGGATCGGCTCCGTGGGACTTATCGGCATGGCGCTCGGTGCGGTCGTGGCAGGATCTCTGGCTGATCGTTGGGGGCGAAAGAAGGTCTTCACTGCGACGGTTCTGCTCTACAGTGTATCGACGGGGCTTTGCGCCCTGGCTTGGAGCTATGAATCGCTGCTCGTCTTCCGTTTCCTCGTCGGCTTTGGCCTCGGCGGCGAACTGCCCGTCGCCGTCACGCTCATGACCGAGTATGCGCCGACGCGGTTGCGCGGACGTTTCATCGTCCTTCTTGAGAGCTTCTGGGGCGTCGGCTGGCTCGTCGCCGCCTGCATCTCGTATCTCTTCATTCCGACGTTCGGCTGGAAGCTCGCGTTCCTCCTCGGCGCTCTGCCTGCACTCTATGTGTTCCTCATCCGCCTGCACCTGCCGGAATCCGTTCGCTACCTGCTCGCGAAGGGGCGCGTCGAGGAGGCGAAGGAAATCGTCTGCCATCTGGAGGAAAAGCTCGGCCTTGCAAACCGTCCGTTTACGGCAGATGAACTATTGCCGAGAGAGAGCGGCAGAGAGACGGGATTTGCCGCTCTGTGGCAAAAGGGCTTCCGTCTGCGCACGGCGATGCTCTGGCTGACGTGGTTCGGCATCGTCTTCAGCTACTACGGCATCTTCATGTGGCTGCCGTCGCTCGTCTATGCGCAGGGCTTCGCCGTCGTCAAGACCTTCGAGTATGTGCTGATGATGACGCTCGCGCAGCTGCCCGGCTATCTTGCTGCCGCGTGGCTCGTGGAAGTCATCGGACGCAAGTATACATTGTCCGCATTTCTGCTCTTGTCGGGCGTTTGCAGCTACTTCTTCGGCGCTGCCGAATCGTCGTCGGCGCTTCTCGCCTGGGGCGCGGGTATGAGCTTCTTCAACCTCGGTGCATGGGGCGTCATCTACACCTACACGCCCGAGCAGTACCCGACGGCGATGCGCGCGCTCGGCAGCGGCTGGGCGGCGGGCTTTGGACGCATCGGCGGCATGATCGCGCCGATGCTCGTCGGCGTGCTGCTCGCCGGCTCCGTCGGCATTGGGACGATCTTCGCTCTGTTCGCGTCCGTATTCGTGCTGATCTCGATCGTCGTCATCGCCTGCGGCAAGGAAAGTAAGCAGAAGACGCTCGAAGATCTCTCCGATGTCCGCGAGGCGCACGGAGCGTAAGCGATGGGAGCACAGTATATCTTTGTCTTTCTTGGCGGCGGCCTCGGCGCTGTCTGCCGCTATTTGGCGACCTCGTTTTTCGCCGTGCGCTTCGGGGCGGCATTTCCTTACGGCACGCTCTTTGTCAACGTGTTGGGCAGTTTCCTTATGGGGCTTCTTATCGGCGTTTTGCCGTTTTTGCCGCGCGGCGCGCTTTTGCCTGAGAACCTGCGCTTTCTGCTCGCCGTCGGTTTCCTCGGCGGCTTCACGACGTTCTCGTCCTTCAGCATGGAGACGTTGACCTTGCTGCAGGGCGCGAATGCGCTTTCAGTGCTCTGGAATGTACTGGCGAACGTCGCCTTCGGTGTGGCGGCGGCATGGGCGGGACTCTTGCTCGTGCGCGCTGCACTGTAGGCGAGGAAAATAGAAACGGCTGCTGCAAATTTTTGCGGCAGCCGTTTCTTCTTGTCACGACAGACGTTGTATAGTATAGTTATGATTAGGGAACAATGGGGAGGGGATGTATATGGAAACGAGAGTGGATCGCTGGTACAGCGAGCGGCTGCAGAAAGAAATGACTGTCCGAACGTATGGGGCAGACGGCACGCCCGTGCTCGCCTTCCCGCCGCGAGAGATGCTTTCCGATGCCTATGAAGCGGCGGGCGTGACAGAAACGCTCGCACGCTGGCTCGACGGGCGCATGATCCGGCTCGTGACGGTCGATACGATTGACTCCGAGAGCTGGTTCAGTGCGGATGATCGTGAGTGGCGTGCCAATCGGCAGGAGGCTTACTATGAATATGTTGCCGAAGAAGTCGTGCCCTTTGTGCGCTCGCTGAGTGATTGGACGCGTCTTCCCGTCTCCGTCGGTTGCGGCTTCGGCGGCGCTCACGCGGCGATCCTCTTCCTGCGTCGCCCCGATCTCTTTACGGGACTCATCTCGCTTGCCGGTTCCTACGATGCCAAGACATTTTTCGGTGGTTGGCTCAATGCACAGCTCTACGACAATTCACCGCTCGACTTCCTGCCCAATATGGCGAACGAACATCCCTATATCGAGCTTTACAACGAGAGGAAGATGGTCTTCTGCACGGGGCAGGGCGAGGGGCTTGACGAGCCGCGTCGCACGACGGATCTCCTGCGCTCCGTGCTGCACGAGAGGGGCATAAATGCATGGGTTGACTTCTGGGGGGCGGACGTCGACTATGGCTGGGAATGGTGGAAAAAGCAGCTCATGTACTTCCTGCCCTACGTGCTCGGCAGGTGAAGGAAGACTTTGTTCGTAGGGAAGAGAGAAACAGCGGCAATGCGCCGCATTTTCTGAAAGAAAGAGAAGTGAAGAAATGGCGGACATCATAGCGGAAAATTTGCACGGCGTCATCGGCGACATCCTCGCCGACTACAAGACGGATCGCATCATCGACAAGATGGATGTGTTCTGTCGTCCCGACAAGAAGTCGGTCATCGACATTCTCGACAAGCTCGTGCGCATCGTCTTTCCCGGCTACTTCAAGGACGAGCACTACCGTGTCTACAGCGTCGAGAATAATATGACGATGGTCATGGAAGATGTGGCTTATCTGCTGAATAAGCAGATTGCTATCGCCTTGCCGTGCAAATGTGCGTCTATGCAGTCGGAAGAGGTCATTGCTGATCGTGCGCAGGAGATCACGCTCGCCTTCTTTCGTGCCATACCGAAGATTCGCTCCTACATCGAACTGGACGTTCATGCGACGTTCGAGGGCGATCCCGCAGCGTCGAGCGAGGCCGAGATCATCTACTCCTATCCGGGTCTTTACGCGATCTGCGTGCATCGCCTCGCGCATGAGCTTCATGTGCTCGGCGTGCCCGTGATCCCGCGCATCATGTCGGAGCACGCGCACAGCCGCACGGGCGTCGACATCCATCCAGGCGCGACGATCGGCAGGAGCTTCTTCATCGATCATGCGACGGGCGTCGTCATCGGCGAGACGACAGAGATCGGCGAGCATGTGAAGATATATCAGGGCGTGACCTTGGGGGCGCTCTCGACAAAGGGCGGCCGCTCCCTGAAGGACAAGAAGCGCCACCCGACGATCGAGGATCATGTGACGATCTATTCGGGCGCCTCGATCCTCGGCGGCAAGACCGTCATCGGCAGGGGGGCAATCATCGGCGGCAACGCCTTCATCACGAAGTCCGTCGCGCCGGGCACGCAGATCAGCGTGAAGAATCAGGAACTGCGCTACGACAAGTCACGCGACGAATTGGAACAGGTCGATTTCGAGGGAGAAGCTCCGTGGTTTTATGTGATATGAGCGGCGAGAGGGCGGCATGTGCTGCGACCCTCTCGCATGAAGGCTTTATGGATATTTTTCATAAAAGGTGTTGACAAGGGACGCGCGTAGTGCTACCATAATACATGAAGTTCATGAGAACATAAAAACTTCATATCGATTGGGTTAGGTGTCGCAAGACTTAATAGGGAATCCGGTCAATGCCGGAGCGGTCCCGCCACTGTAACAGCGAGCGAATCTGCATGATGTCACTGGGGAGTTTTCCTTGGGAAGGCGCAGAGGAGCGATGACCTGGAGCCAGGAGAACTGCCTAGCTGACAATCACCGTTTGACCTGCGAGTGATGGGGAAGGGGATTATTGCGCAACGCAATGAATCCCGGCTGAAGGCCGGGTTTTCTTTTGTAGTGCCTCCCCTCCGAAACCCCTTCCCCTTCGCGGGCAAAGGGGATCAATTTCGGCGGAGAGTTTTCCCTGCGGCTTGGGCTACAGGGGAAAGCATTGCTCATATATTATTTCCGATCCAGTTCTCTTTTGCTGCTCTGCAGCAGCTCCGTGTGTGGAGACACGGAGCTTCCTTTTTCAAAGACTGGCTTTACGTCTCTATGCCTTGACATCGAGCGCGAGGTCTGCCATAATTCTTCTAGGGAACATCCTTCGGGGGTCGTTTCCTGAAGCCTTATTTTTCAAGATTCAAAGGAGAGATATTGAATGAAGAAGAATTTCAAGAAAATGCTAGCCATGTCGCTCGCGTGCGGCGCTGTTTTCGCTTTGAGCGCACCCTCCGCCGACGCTTCCTACATGCTGAATCCCGAAGTCAAGGATGCGACGCCGGCTCTCCTTGAGGCGTCGGAAATCGGCGTCTTGAAGTATGAAAACCCCAAGATGCAGAATCTCCCGAACAAGGACGCCATCCTCGTCATGAGCTTTGGCACGACCTTCAAGGATTCGCGCGAAAAGACGATCGAGGCGACGGTCAAGGCGATTCAGGCGGCTCATCCGAACGTGAAGGTTGAGCTGGCATTTACTTCGCATATCATCGTAGACCGCATCAAGGCGAAGGAAGGTCTCGATATTCCAACACCGGAGGCGGCGCTGCAGCAGCTCAAGAAGGACGGCTATACGCGCATTGCGCTGTGCTCGCTCGATGTCATTCCGGGCATGGAATATGCCTATGACAAGGCGATCTTCAATGAGTACAAGGGCAACTTCAAGAAGATGACGCTCGGCACGTCGCTCATCTACTGGCAGGGGCAGGAAAAGCAGCGCGATGACGTCGAATCTGCTCTGAAGGCGCTTTCGACGCAGTTCCCCGAGGTTGCTGACGATGAAGCCGTCCTCGTCATGGCGCATGGCACGCCGCATCCGGCAAACGCTTATTATGCCGTAATTCAGGATGGCATCAACAAGATGCAGCTCAAGAATACGTTCATCTATACGGTCGAGGGCTGGCCGAGCCTTGAGGACATTATCCCCGAGCTTAAGGCGAAGGGCATCAAGTCCGTCACGCTCATGCCGATGATGATGGTCGCCGGCGATCATGCGAACAACGACATGGCGGGCGATGACCCGGATTCGCACAAGTCCGTTCTCATGAAGGCTGGCTTCAAGGTCAACACCTACATTCATGGTCTTGGTGAGAACAAGGCGATTCGCAGTCTCTTTGTCGAGCGTGCGAATGAGTCGTGGGATATGCTCGAAGCCAAGTAAGAAGCCTAACACATCTCCTTTCAATAAAAGAACGCCGCTCGGCTTGCCGAGCGGCGTTCTTGCGTCAATTGTGGAAACGGGAAATTATCGGTCTTGCGCGGCCGAGATTTGCGGTTTCCCTTAAATGTGGAAGAAATTCATCATCCGCATCGCGAGCTTCTTTGGTTCGGCGTCCTTGTTGCGCAGCAGGTAGGCGAGGGAGCCGGCAAAGAAGAAGGCAGAGATGGGGACAAAGCGCCGTCCCTTTCTGAAGTTCGCCCAGACGAGGAGCTTCTGGAAAAGCGTCTCAATGTCCGTGCGTGTACCGTTGTATCTTTTCATGATGCGCCGCAGCCGCCAGTCCGATGTGCAGTAGGCATAGATCGTGTCGATGAGCGCAGGATCGTTAGGCCGGTCGATGTACTCGTTGATGAGCGAGTTGACGAGCGTCGAACGCTTGAGCGAGCGGCGCATCTGCAGAATGAAGAGGGCGGTGAGGAGGCCGAGGGCTATGAGGAGAAGTGTGTTCAGCATATGGATTCCTCGCGTGTGTTCGGACTATACGGGAATGACAGTTCGGCTCTTGCGCGGTGGGTGCGGAGCGTTCGAAGCCGTGGGCTTTTCGGTATGGGCGAGTGCGTCCTGTCGTGCAAGCTGCTCCTGATACCAGCCTTCGAGTGCATCGTATTCACGTTTGAAGGCTGGGTCTTTGAGCTGTTCTTCAAGAAATTCTTCCCAAGTTGTCATTAGGGATTCCTCCTTTTATAGTCATCACGATATCGTTTTGCTCGTTCAAGTTCATGCAATGGCGTTTTCTGTGTTTTTTTAGCAAAGCCATTTGTTAGAACGGCGGTGTTTCCGATAAAAAAGAAGTAGAGGATGCGTGTCGTATTATTGCCTAGAATCGTTCGCAGCTCAAAGATTCCATCGCCCAGACTTTTTGATGCCGGGGCACGGAGATTATGACCTTTTGCTCGCAGTTGGTCTACGGTACGGGCGACTTTCGCTCGCATGTTTGGTTCTAAAGAGAGTAGAAATTCTTTTGCAGGCTCAGAGCCGTCCTCTTTCTGATAGAAAGTGATGTTCATCAAGAATCTCCTATAGTTGTATGCTGTGAAGAGCAAAATTCCTGTCTTTACTATATCATAAACCGTACCCGACATAAAGTCTGACCGACTTTATATTCTCTCGAAAATAATTGATCAAAAGGTCAAAAATTATTTGACTTTTTGACTTTTAGCGTTATAATAAGAAATAACGAGGCGAGGTGAAAGACGCCTTGTACTTTCTTAGGAAATCATCATTGATATATAGGAGGAAGAAATTATGGGTGAAGAAAGATATACGGAGAAAGCTTTAGCGGCGATGCAGACGGCGCAGCAGGCGGCGGCCATGCGCTATCAGCAGGAAATCACGTCGGCGCATCTGCTCTATGCGCTCGTGCAGGAGCCGGAGGGACTGCTTGCAACGATCTTCGAGGACTGCGACACGGATCAGGCGATGCTGCGCGCGCGGCTGGAACAGGAGCTTAGCAAACTGCCAAGCGTCAAGGGGCAGGATCGTCTGACGATGGGCATGGACATGGTGCGCGTCATTGGCAGAGCGCAGGAATATGCAAAGAGCATGAAGGACGACTACATCAGTACGGAACATCTGCTGCTCGGCGTTGCCGCTGACGGCAGCAATGAGGTGCAGGAGATCTGCCGCCAGTTCGGGCTTACGAAGAGCAGCGTCATGAATGCCGTCAAGAAGAACCGCAAGCAGAACGTCACGAGCGGCAATCCTGAGGAGGGCTACAAGTCGCTCGAAAAGTACGGGCGCGATCTCACGGATGCGGCGAAGAAGGGCAAGATCGATCCCGTGATCGGCCGCGATGAGGAGATTCGCCGTACGATTGAGATCCTGACGCGCCGCACGAAGAACAATCCTGTGCTCATTGGCGAGCCGGGCGTCGGCAAGACGGCGATTGTTGAGGGGCTTGCGCGTCGCATCGTGGCGGGTGACGTGCCTGAATCGCTGAAGAACAAGACACTCTACTCGCTCGACATGGGTTCTCTCGTTGCGGGCGCAAAGTTCCGTGGCGAATTCGAGGAACGCTTGAAGGCCGTCTTGAACGAGATCGCGAAGTCGGACGGTCAGATCCTGCTCTTCATCGACGAGGTGCATACGGTCGTCGGCGCGGGCGCAGCCGAGGGTGCGATGGACGCGGGCAATTTGTTGAAGCCGATGCTCGCGCGCGGCGAACTGCGCTGCATCGGCGCGACGACCTTGAGCGAGTACCGCAAGTACATCGAGAAGGATGCGGCTCTTGAGCGCCGCTTCCAGCCGGTCATGGTCAGTGAGCCGACGGTCGAGGACACGATTTCGATCCTGCGCGGCATCAAGGAGCGCTACGAGGTGCATCACGGTGTGCGCATCCGCGACAATGCGCTCCTGGCGGCGGCGACGCTTTCTGACCGTTACATTTCGGACAGGTTCCTGCCCGACAAGGCGATCGACCTTGTGGATGAGGCAGCGGCAAAGCTGCGTACGGAAATCGAGTCGATGCCGCAGCCGCTGGATGAGGCGCGGCGCAAGATCATGCAGCTTGAGATTGCCGAGCAGGCGCTGAAGAAGGAGACGGACGACGCCTCGAAGGAAAAGCTCGCGCATGTAACCGAGGAGAAGGAGGAACTGCAGAAGAAGGAAAAGGAACTCAAGGACAAGTGGGAGGCGGAGAAGCAGGCGATCCTGCGCGTGCGTGCCGTCAAGAAGGAGATCGATCAGGTCAAAAACGAGATGGAACTTGCCGAGCGCGACTACGACTTGAGCCGCCTGTCCGAGCTTCGCTACGGCAAGTTGCCGACCTTGGAGAAGCAGCTTAAGGAAGAGGAGGATGCCTTGGCGAAGAAGGCGGAGGACGATCATCTGCTCAAGGAGGAGGTCAGCGAGGAGGACATCGCCGAAGTCGTGAGTCGCTGGACGGGCATCCCCGTCTCGAAGATGCTCACGGGCGAGCGCGAAAAACTCTTGCGCCTCGAAGATGTATTGCATGAGCGCGTCGTCGGACAGGACGAGGCTGTGCGCGTCGTCAGCGAGGCAATCTTGCGGGCGCGTGCGGGCATCAAAGATCCGAACCGCCCGATCGGCTCGTTCATTTTCCTCGGCCCGACGGGTGTCGGCAAGACGGAACTGGCGAAGACTTTGGCGGAGGCGCTTTTCGACGATGAGCGCAGCATGATCCGCATCGACATGTCGGAGTACATGGAGAAGCATTCCGTGGCGAGGCTCATCGGAGCGCCTCCGGGCTACGTCGGCTACGAGGAGGGCGGACAGCTCACAGAAGCCGTGCGCCGTCGTCCCTACAGCGTCATCTTGCTCGACGAGATCGAGAAGGCGCATCGCGACGTGTTCAACGTGCTCCTTCAGATTCTGGACGATGGCCGCCTGACGGATGGCAAGGGGCGCGTCGTGAACTTCAAGAACACCGTCATCATCATGACGAGCAACCTTGGATCGCACGAGATTCTTAACAAGGACTTCGAGGAAGCGCAGACGGCAGTCAAGGAGCTTTTGAAAGAGTACTTCCGTCCTGAGTTTTTGAACCGTGTCGATGATATCGTCGTGTTCAAGGGTCTCGCGCGTGAGCAGGTCAAGGCGATCGCCAAGCTCCTGCTGGAGAGCCTTTCTAAGCGTCTCCAGCACCAGGTGGGCATCACGCTCTCGTGGACGGAGGACGCCTTGGAGTTGCTGGCGAATCAGGGATTCGAGCCGAACTTCGGCGCGCGTCCGCTGCGCCGCTTGATTTCGCACAAGGTGGAAACGGCACTGTCGAAGGAGATCATCAAGGGCGAAGCGAAGGAAGGAGATGTCGTCGAGATCGGCGCAGAAGGCGGCGAGTTCACGTTCAAGACGCTTTGAGGAAAAAAGCAAAAAAGATGGGAGGCGGATGCCTCCCATCTTTTTGCTTTTTATGAAGGAAAACGGATCTTAGATAAGAAAAAAATAAAATTTGAAAAAAGTATGGCGGTTAGTCCTATGTGATGTTATAATAGGATAAACAAACTAGTGAGGTGCGAAGAAGGGATGAATTTATCGTGAAGCTGAAAAAGTATCCGGTAAGTCAGTTGCAGGAAGGAATGGTTATTGGCAGAGGTATTTCTGAAGAGGATATGACGGTCATTTTGTCGGAAGGGACGGTTCTTGATCGTCAGATGATTTCTTTGCTGGAAAGCCGCGACGTATACTTCGTTCATGTACGTGACGATATCGCGCCTGTGCCCCTTGGGCATCAGGTTGACAATGTGAAAACCGCTCTGGCGGATGTGGCGGCGGCCTTGGGCGGCTCGCAGGCAAAGTCCGAGAGAGTTCCCTTGCCCACGCTGAACGTCATGCCTGAAGCGTCTTCTCCTGACAAGGACGCCGCCTTGGCGGAATTCATGCGAGAGGTGGCGGACACCGTTGCCGTGAAACCTGTGATTCGTCGGAGGGCTGCCCGTTCTGTCGTGCAGACGGGGATTGCCCCCCAAAAGGACGCCTCTCTTGAGGCCGCTTATGTGAGCCAGTACAAGGATCTTTGGCTCAATCTCTCGATGCTTTACGAAACGACGCGCACGAGCGGGCACATCGACAAGGCGGCGGTGGAGATCCTCGCGCAGCAGGTTCTGCCGCTTTGCTCAAGCGCCAAGGCGATGACGCACATTTACAATGTGAGGATGAAGGGCGACTACGCGCTTCATCACAGCGTGCGCGTCGCCATTCTCGCAGGCCTCATGGGGCAATGGCTAAAGATGTTGCAGCGCGATCGGCTGCGTCTCGTCATGGCGGCTCTCCTTCTTGATATTGGCTCCACACGCATAGCACCGGGGTTTCTTAAAAAGGTGGGCAGCTATACGAAGGAGGATCGCATGCTCATGCAGAAGCACACGCGCCTCGGTCATGCGCTCGTCATGAACTCGGCATTCGCTTCAGATGCGCAGATTGCGGGAGCGGTGCTGCAGCATCATGAGCGAAATGACGGCTCGGGCTATCCGGATGCCGTAAAGAAGGAGCAGATCTGTGACTTTGCACGCATCCTTGCCGTTCTCGACAGTTACGATGCGATGACTTCGAGACGCTCCTACGCCAAGAGGCGTTCGCCCTTCGACGTCTTTTCGGCGTTGTCCGATGAATTTGTCGCAAACCATCTCGATGCGGCTTATGGCCTGCCGTTCATCCGCCACGTCTGCAATTCATTGAACGGCAACTGGGTCAAACTCACGAACGGCGAGACGGGAAAGATCGTCTACATCGATGAATCGCGGCTCGATGCATTGCCAATCGTGCAGACGATGGACGGCGCCTTTGTCGACCTCAATATGCTGAGCAGCATACGCATCGAGTCCATGCTCGCGAGCGAAGAGATGACACATTGATAAATTTTCTGCTCGCGGTGTTATCTACTGAAAACAGTAGCATTTAGGAGGGAATCATGATATAATCGAATGCGACGATTGTAGGGTTTTTTGTGAATAAAGGCAGTCGGATACCATCGGGCGCAGACGTTTCGATGACGTACTTGGCTGCTTCGCCATGGAAGGGTGCAGGATGATGTTGAAGAAGTGTTCCATCGGCCGCCTGCGGGAAGGCATGATTCTTGGACGGGATGTATACAAGGACGATATGACAGTCCTTTTGGGCGAAGGAACGGTGCTCACGTCCAAGATGCTCGATTCCCTTGCCGATCACGACATCTTTTCCGTGTATATTCAGGCGGAGGACGAGGAGGAAGCGATCTCAGCGCCAAATCCGCCGTCGCTCGGGGAAGATGAGGAGCGAGGCGAGATTCCTGCCGAGGCAGATGAGAAGATTCCTGTGAAGGTTGCGCCGAAGAAGGAGCGACTTCAGGATGATTCCTATGTGCGGCAATATGACGAGGTTTTTGCCTTGCTGAAGAAGTTCTATGCTGCCACGAGGACGACCTCACGCATTGATGTGGAGACTGCTCGGTTGTTGACTCGGAAGTTTTTGCCGCTGTGTGAAAGTGCAAAGGCGATCGTGCAGATTTACAATATGGAGACGGAAGAGGATTATCGCCTCCACCATAGCATGCACATTGCCATTCTTGCGGGACTTATGGGGCAATTCCTCAAACTGCGTGCGTCGGAGAGGGACCGTCTCATTATGGCGGCCTTTCTCTTGGACATTGGTACGACGCGCATCGCGGCGGAATTCCTTGAGATCCAGGGCTATTACAGCGATGCGGAGCGCAGGCTCATGCAGAAGCATGTGCGCTTAGGGCAGGAACTTCTTGCCCGGTCTGCGCTCGGGACGGATGAGCAGATTGTCGGCGCTGTACTGCAGCATCATGAGAGAAACGATGGATCGGGCTACCCGTCAAGACTGAAGAAGGAACAGATCTGCGGCTTTGCCCGCATCCTTGCTATCGTGGATATCTTTGACGCGATGGCTTCTAACCGCGTTTATAAGAGAAAGCGATCGCCTTTTGATGTATTTAAAATTCTTGCTGATGACATCTTGAAAGGTCGCCTGGATACGGAGTATGGCGTTTCGTTCATCCGCCATATCGGACAAGCCTTGAATGGCTGTTGGGTCAGGCTCAGTGATGGAGGTGTGGGCAAAATCGTCTATATCGATGAATCGCGCCTCGACGCATTGCCGGTCGTTCAGACAATGGAAGGGGAGTTCCTTGATCTCAACACGAACGGCAATATTAAGATTGTGTCCTTGCTTACGAGTAATGAAGTACAGGGGGCATAAGATTTATTGTTGTTGCTTTGAAGATTTGCCGAGGAATTTTTGCATGAGAATAAATTCTTCCGCAATTTGCAGCGATCTGCAAGGGAGTGCAAGTGGATGTTGAAGAAGTATCCTGTTGACCAGTTGAAAACAGGTATGGTCATTGGGCGAACGGTATATGCTGAGGATATGTCCGTCCTCTTGGGCGAAGGGACGGTGCTCGATGAGCAGCGAATCGAATATCTCGAGCAGCGGGGGATAGTCTTCGTCCGCATTTTGCTGCCCGATGCAGATGAGTCTGCCGAAGTTGCCGAGTCGCCACAGGTGAAGAAAGAGCTGGACGCTGCCTCAAAGGTGTCGAGCGAGCAGACGCAAGCGGCGATGGCGGTGCTTGCGTCTGCAGAAGAAGCAAAGAAAAAGGCTTTGGCAGCGGTCGAGGAGCGGGCAGCTCAGAGGGCGGCAAAGGCGAAGAAGGAAGTGCAGGCTGAAGTCCCAGAAGAGGCGTATCACGAGAAGATGGCTCCTGTGCCTGAGGAAGAAGATCATCGGCCTACATCCAAGTCAGGTGTCGTGCTGCGCGAGACTTCAGTGCTTGAAGCAGCGTATCTTGAGAAGTATGAAGCGTGCTTCGAGGAGCTACAGGGATTTTTCAGTTCAGTACGTTCCAACGGCCGCATCAACACGGCGGAGGCGGAGGCGATCTCGCGCAATTTTGCGCCGCTTTCTTCGAGTGCGAAGGCGGTCACGCATATTTACAATATGGAGACGATCGGCGAATACCAGCTGCATCATACGATGCGCGTCGCGGTTCTCGCCGGACTCATGGCGCAATGGCTCAAGATGTCGGCGCAGGAAAGGCAGCGACTGATCTTGGCGGCGTTTCTCATGGATATTGGCTATACCTCGTTCGCACCGAATTTTCTCAGGAAGATCGCACTTTATACGCCGGAAGAGCGCCGTCTTATGCAGAAGCATGCTCGCTTAGGTTATGACATTGTTTCTCGTTCCTCGTTGCAACTTGATAAGCAGGTCGTAGAGGCCGTATTGCAGCATCATGAACGAAATGATGGTTCGGGCTATCCGCAGAGAATGAAGAAGGACGGAATTTGCAAGTTTGCACGTATTCTCGCCATCTTAGACACCTACGACGCGATGGCATCGCGCCGCTATTATGCGAAACGACGTTCTCCGTTCGAGGTCTTTTCTGTTATTTCAGACGAGTGTATTGCGGGACGTCTGGATGCGGAGTACGGCATCGTCTTCATCCGCAACTTTTCCAGCACCCTTAACGGCAATTGGGTCAAGCTTTCCAATGGTGAGGTGGCGAAGATCGTCTATATCGACGGCTCGCGCATGAACGCCCTGCCGGTCGTGCAGACGTCTGAGGGACAGTTCATCGACCTCAATACGATGCCAAACATCAAGGTCGAATATCTTCTGTCCAGTTCCGAGGCGGAAAAAAAGGCGAAATCTGCAGAGAAAACAGCAGCAGGCGGCATGTAAAGATGATAATACGGCTCTATGGGGGAGCGTTCCCGAATGGAAGGATGGTTCCGTTCGGGAGCTTTTTTTTGTAGAAACATGGTGCATTAAGGGAATATAGGCTTGAAAATAATTATCGATTTTGCTATGATGGGAAAAATGTTTGGCAAAAGAAGGAAGGAGAGTTTTGTTTGGAGAAGAAGCGGAGGTTTAAGATCACCGACATCCTGCTCTTGCTCGCAAGCGGTGCGTTTCTCGTCGGTATGCGCACGTTCCTTGCGCCTTGCGCTCAGCAGGCGGACGGCAAGTGGATGGTGTGCCACTGGGCGGGTGAGGCGCTCACGGGTGTTGCCGCTGTGCTCTTCGTCATCTCTTTGCTGCACGCTTTGATTCCTCGCGCCCGAATTAAGATGGGGCTGGCTCTGGCGATGATTCCTGCGGCGGCGTTGGCTTTCCTCCTGCCGGGAACAATGATCGATCTCTGCATGATGGAGACGATGCGCTGCCATACGGTGATGCAGCCTGCGGCCAGGGCGATTTCCGTCGTGTTGATCTTGCTCGCCTGCTTGGATGTTTACTGCTATCGGAAGGGAGATGACCGATGAGCTTCGCACGCTTTCTTGCCGTGCGGAACTGCCGCAGGAATCCTTCGCGCACCGCCGCGCTGGGGCTGGTGGCGGCGCTGCTCGCTTTGGCGCTCTTCGGCGGTTCGCTCGTCGTCTTGAGTTTGCAGAACGGCCTGAATCGCTTTCAGGAGCGTCTGGGCGCAGACATTCTCGTTCTGCCCAAGGCGGCGCAGGCGGACGGCGGCCTGGAAGGCGTGCTCGTGCAGGGAAAGCCGCTTCAGTTCTACATGGAAGCCTCGCGCCTTGCAGAAATCGCGTCCTTGCCCGGCGTCGAACGCGCCGCACCGCAGTTCTTCCTGACGTCAGCAAATGCCGGCTGCTGCTCTGTAGCGGTGCAGCTGATCGGCTTTGATCCGGCGACGGACTTCACGATCCGGCCGTGGCTTTTGGAGAGCTATGCGGGAGACGTCGGCTATGGTGACATCCTCTGCGGCAGCGGCATCTCCGTGCCCGCAGACAGGCGGCTGAAGTTTTACAATGTGCCGTGCCGCGTCGTCGGTCGCCTGAGCCCGACGGGAACGGGCATGGATACGGCGGTCTACGCGAATATAGAGACGATCCGCGCCATGATGAAGAATGCGGCGGATTTGGATTTCGCATCGTTTCAGGGTGTCGATCCCGAGCAGGCGATTTCCGCCGTGCTCGTCAAGACCTCGCCCGACTTCAGCCCTGAGGCCGTGGCGCAGGCGATTTCCGCTGCCTATCCCGATCTCGCGGCGCGGCCCGCACACGGCATGGTTCGGAGCGTGGAGGCGGGACTGGGCGGCGTCACGGGGACGGTCGGCGTCCTGCTCTTCGTGGTCTGGCTTCTGTGCATCGGGCTTCTGGCGCTCGCCTTTCGACTGGTGTTCGCGGAGAGACGCGGGGAGTTCGCCGTGCTCCTCATCAGCGGCGCAAGGAGAGGCGTACTCGCGCGAATCGTCCTCGCCGAAGCCCTCATCGTGTCCTCTCTTGGCGCGGCGGGCGGTGTCCTTGCGGGCGCTTTCGTGCTGCTGCCTTTTACCGCACTCTTGAAGGATAGTTTTGCGCGGCCCTACCTTCTGCCCGACGCTTCGTGCATCGCTCTTTTGGCGGCAGGGGCTTTTTGCGCCGCTGTTCTTTCCGCCGCGCTCGCGGCGCTTTGGACGGTGCGGCGCATGGATGTGACGCTGCGGGAGGATATGTGATGGAACTTCATGCAGAAAAAATCAGCCGGGATTTCCTGCGGCCGAGTGCGCCGCAGGGCTTCTTCATGGCGGTCGAGGAAACGGACTTCTCGCTGCGTGCGGGTGCCTTGATCGCCATCACGGGACGCTCGGGCAGCGGCAAGAGCACGCTTTTGAAAATGCTGGCAGGCCTCATGGAGCCGGGCACGGGACGCGTTCTCCTAGATGATACGGACATCTACCGACTGGAAGAGGCGGAGCTTGCCCGGCTGCGCAATCGGCAGATCGGCCTCGCGCCGCAGACGCTCATGGCGCTCTCCAGCTTGACGGTGCAGGAGAACGTGCTGCTGCCGTGCTCGCTCTACGGCGAGGCGCGAGAGGCGAAGCCGCGTGCCGAGCAGCTCATGGAGCGCCTCGGCATCGCGCATCTCAGGTGCGCCGATCCGACGGAGCTTTCGGGCGGCGAGCTGCGCCGCCTGACGCTGGCTCGCGCCCTGGTGCGCGACAGCGCCGTCCTGCTGCTCGACGAGCCGACGGGCGATCTTGACGACGAGAATACGCGCCTCGTCCTCACGCTGCTGCGCGAAGAGGCGGCGCACGGCAAGGCAGTCCTTCTCGTGACGCACGAACGTGAGGCGGCAGACTACGTTGACAGCCTCTATCGCATGGAGGCGGGAAGATTGGAATTGTTATCCTAAAATTTTATTTGTGTTGACGATTGAAATCGGGTATAATGGGGGTGTTTTGTTGACCGCGTGATTTGCGGTAGCTGGGAGAAGGGCGCGGCAGTTTTTCGTCCGCGCATGACAGGGGAGGCAAGAAGCGTGGCGGAGTTCATTCGTGCCGAACATCTTTCGCACGTATTCCATGCGGGGGAAGAGGACGCTTATCGGGCGCTTTCCGACATCTCCTTGTCCATCGCCGACGGCGAGTTCCTCGCCGTCCTCGGCACGAACGGTTCGGGTAAGTCGACGTTGGCGCGTCACTTCAATGCGCTCCTCCTGCCGACCGAGGGCCGATGTACGGTCGCGGGGCTGGATACGAAGGAGACGCAGGAGCTCTGGCGCATCCGCCAGCTCGTGAGCATGGTGTTCCAGAATCCCGACAATCAGATCATCGCCGCTGTCGTTGAGGACGACGTCGCCTTCGGGCCGGAAAACCTCGGCATAGAGCCGGCGGAAATCCGCGTGCGCGTGAGAGACGCGCTCGCTGCCGTCGGCATGGAGCGCTATCGCACGGCGGCGCCGCACCTCCTGTCGGGCGGGCAGAAGCAGCGTGTGGCGATCGCGGGTGCACTGGCGATGCGGACGCGCTGCCTCGTGCTCGACGAGCCGACGGCGATGCTCGATCCTTTGGGCAGGCAGGAGGTCTTGCAGACGGTGCAGCGGCTTCATCGCGAGAGGGGCATCACTGTCATCTATATCACGCACTTCATGGAGGAGGCGGCGGCTGCCGACCGCGTCGTCGTCATGGAGGAGGGGCACATCGCGGCGGAGGGAACGCCGCGCGAGGTGTTTCAGGACGTCTCGGGCATGAAGGCGCGTGGCCTCGACGTGCCGCTCGCCGTCGAACTGGCGGCGCTCCTTCGCGCGGACGGCATATCGCTGCCGCAGGATCTCTTGACGGATAAGGAATTGGTGAGTGCGCTTTGTCCATCGTGCTGAAAAATATCGACTACACATACATGCGCGGCACGCCGTTTGAGCGCAAGGCTCTTTCGGACGTCTCGCTGACGATCGAGGCGGGCAGCTTCACGGCGCTCGCCGGGCATACGGGATCGGGCAAATCGACGCTCGTGCAGCATCTCAACGGCCTTCTGCAGCCCGACAGCGGCACAGTTCTCGTCGACGGCACGGACATCGGCAAGAAGGGCGCGGAGGCGAAGAAGGCGAAACGCAGCGTCGGCATGGTCTTCCAGTACCCCGAGCATCAGCTCTTCGAGGAGACGGTGGAAAAGGATGTCGCGTTTGGCCCTACGCGTCTCGGGCTTTCCGCGCAGGAGGTCGAGGAGCGCGTGAGGGCGGCGCTAGACTTCGTGGGGCTTCCTGTCTCCGAGTTTGGGGCGCGGTCGCCGTTTGCTCTGTCCGGAGGGCAAAGGAGGCGTGTGGCGATCGCGGGCGTTCTGGCGCTCAAGCCGCGCTATCTCGTGCTCGATGAGCCGACAGCGGGACTTGACCCGCGTGCGAGCGCTGCACTCCTCGCACGTCTTGCCGAACTGCATGAACAGGGCGGCGTGACCATCGTGCTCGTTTCGCACAATATGGACGACATCGCGCACTATGCCGACCGCCTCATCGTCATGCACGCGGGCGGTGTGACGCTCGAAGGTGCGCCGCGTGAGGTCTTTTTCGCCAAGGAAAGACTGGCGGAGGCGGGGCTTCGTGCGCCGCATCTCGTCGAGCTTCTGGAAGAGCTGCGCGAGAAGGGACTCGATCTCGATCCCGCCGCCTTCGACACGGCGGATGGCGCAGTGCGCATCAAAGAGGCTCTGGGGAGGCGAAGACTATGCTGAAGGACATCACGCTCGGGCAGTTCTTCCCGGGCGACTCGCTCCTGCATCGCCTTGATCCGCGCACGAAGATCGTCCTGTTGTTCTTTTTCCTTGCGGCGATCTTCGTCTTTGACTCGCCGCTCGCTTATGCGGCTTTGACGGCTTTCACGGCGGCGCTGATCGCCGTCAGCCGCGTGCCGCTCCTCTTGATGCTCAAGGCGCTGAAACCGCTCTCGTGGATCATTGCCTTTACGTTCGTCATCCACCTCGTGAGCACGCCGGGCGACGCCTTTTTCCATGTATGGCTCTTCGACCTCACTTGGCAGGGAGCGGCGAAGGGCTTCTTCATCGCGCTCAGGTTGGCGCTTCTGATTCTCTTGTCCGCGCTCCTCACGTATACGACCTCGCCGCTCGCCCTGACCGATGCCTTGGAAACCCTCATGCAGCCCGCGAAGCGCGTCGGTGTACCCGCGCACGAGATCGCCATGATGATGACGATCGCGCTGCGTTTCGTGCCGACCTTGATCGAGGAGGCTGACAAGATCATGAAGGCGCAGCAGGCGCGTGGCGCAGACCTCACGGAGGGAAGCGTCATCGAGCGCGTCAAGGGGTTCGTGCCCGTGCTCGTGCCGCTCTTCATTTCGGCGTTTCGCCGCGCCGACGACCTCGCGCTGGCGATGGAGGCGCGCTGCTATCGTGGCGGCGTCGGACGCACGCAGATGAAGGCGCTGCGCATCAGCTCCATCGACTATGTCGCCTACGCTTTCGGCGCACTCTTTTTCGCGGCGCTCGCCGCCTTGAAGTTCGGCGGGATCGCATGAAGCGCGAGCATAAGGAAAGGATGAAGGCGCGCGCGCGCAATGTATGTCTTACCGTCGCCTACGACGGCACGGCGTACCACGGCTTCCAGCGTCAGAGTCCGCCGATCCGCGCCGTGCAGAACGTCCTGGAGGAAAAGCTTGCGCTCGTCTTCGGCGATGCGATCGAACTGGCGGCGGCAGGACGCACCGATGCGGGTGTTCACGCCATGGGGCAGGTCGTGAATTTCTTTACGGACGGGCGCATCCCGACAGAGCGCATCGTGCGTGCGATGAATAGCGTCCTGCCGCCCGATATCGTCGTCAAGGCGGCGCGGGAAGAAGGGCGTGACTTCTCCGCACGTCACAGCGCGAAGAGCAAGTCGTATATCTATCGCATACAGGAGGGCGAGATGCCGAACCCGTTCAGCGAGCGCTACGCTTGGTACGTCGGCACGCCGCTCGACCTTGCAGCGATGAACGAGGCGGCGGCGCTGCTCCTCGGCACGCACGACTTTTCGGCGTTTCGTGCCGCAGGCGGTGCGCCGATGCTGCCCGTGCGCACGATGTACAGCGCCGAGGGCAGACGCATCGAGGGCGAGAGGATTGAGTTTCGCTTCCATGCGAACGGCTTCCTCTACCACATGGCGCGCAACATCGTCGGCACGCTCGTCGATGTCGGCAGGGGGCGGCGCACGCGGGCGGACTTCGCCGCGATCCTCGCGAGCCGCGAGCGAAAGCGTGCCTCGGCGACCGCGCCTGCACGCGGCTTGTTTTTGGAAAGCGTCGTGTATTGAATACGAAGGATTTATTCCCCAGAAAGGCGCGGATGTGTTATAATGAATCGAGTGCACGATGTCTGCTTTTTGAATATTATACACTTCCCTGCCATAAAAACGGCCGATAGGTTTAGCCTTCGGCTCGATTTTTTAGGATTCATAGCAGACAGCGTGTAACAACAGTCATTATATGGATGGTGAGAAGATGAAAGTCACGGAGAAGGATTTGGCGGATGTCGCTGTCCTGTCGCGCCTCTCGATTGCAGAGGGGGAGAGGGAAAAGTATCTTGGGCAGCTCGACGCCTTTTTGCAGTATGTCGAGAACCTTGACGGTGTCGATACGGCAGAGGTTCAGCCGACGACGTATGCCCTGCCGATGCAGAATGTCTTTCGTGCCGACGAGGTGAAGCCTTCGCTCGCACGAGAGGCGGCGCTTTCCAATGCGCCTTTGGCGGACGACGGCTATTTCAAAGTGCCGAAGATTCTGGAAGGCTGAGGAGGAACCTAGGTGAAACTTTACGACAAGGCGGCGCATGAGCTTCATGATCTGCTGCAAAGGAAAGAAATCTCCTCGACCGAACTGACGAAGGACGTGCTCGCACGCATGGACGAGGTCGAGGGAAAAGTCGGGGCATATTTGACGCAGACGCGCGAGACGGCGCTACGAGAGGCAGCAAGCACCGATGAGAAGATCGCGCGCGGCGAGCAGATTGCCTTTTTGGAGGGCATCCCCGGCGCAATCAAGGACAACATCTGCACGAAGGGCGTCAAG
The DNA here is from genome assembly GCF_026015965.1 of Selenomonas sputigena. Lineage (NCBI taxonomy): Bacteria > Bacillati > Bacillota > Negativicutes > Selenomonadales > Selenomonadaceae > Selenomonas > Selenomonas sputigena. The sequence goes on from NZ_CP110383.1 coordinate 855,519, forward strand.
ACGACGTGCGCTTCTAAGATTTTGGAGAATTTCGTACCTCCCTACGATGCTACGGTCATGGAAAAGATTGCCTCAGAGCATCCTGTCATCTTAGGAAAACTCAACATGGATGAGTTCGCGATGGGCGGTTCGACAGAGAATTCCGCTTATCAGAAGACGCACAATCCGTGGAATCTCGACTGCGTGCCCGGCGGCAGTTCGGGCGGCAGCGCGGCGGCGGTCGCTTCAGGTACGGCGGTCTGGGCGCTCGGTTCCGATACGGGCGGCTCGATTCGCCAGCCCGCGTCGTTCTGCGGCGTCGTCGGCATGAAGCCAACGTATGGCCGCGTCTCGCGCTATGGTCTCGTCGCCTATGCGTCGTCGCTCGACCAGATCGGCCCCGTGACGCGCGATGTGACGGATTGTGCGCATGTGCTGAATGTCATCGCTGGACACGATGCGATGGATTCGACCTCCAGCACCGCGCCCGTGCCCGATTATACGAAGGCGCTGACCGAGGATGTGAAGGGACTCAAGATCGGTCTGCCGAAGGAATACTTCGTCAAGGGCATGGACGCCGACGTAGAAAAGGCGATCCGCAAGGCGATTGCGGATTTTGAGGCGATGGGCGCTGAGGTCACGGAAATCACTCTGCCGCATACGGATTATGCGATTTCGACGTATTACCTCATTGCGCCGGCGGAAGCCGCGACGAACCTTGAGCGTTACGACGGTGTGAGCTACGGTGCACGCGTCGATGGCGCGGACATCGTCGAGATGATGACGAATACGCGCAGCGAGAAGTTCGGCGAGGAGGTCAAGCGCCGCATCATGATCGGCAACTACGCACTTTCTGCTGGCTATTATGATGCGTACTATCTCAAGGCGCTGAAGGTGCGCACGCTCGTGCAGCAGGATTTCACCGACGCCTTCAAAAAGGTCGATGTCATCATGGCACCGACAGCGCCGACGCCGGCCTTCAAGATCGGCGAGATGGTTTCCGACCCGCTGAAGATGTATCTGCAGGATATCTGCACCGTGCCTTTGAACCTCGCAGGTCTGCCGGGCATTTCCGTGCCCTGCGGCTACTCGGCGAAGGGCATGCCCATCGGCCTGCAGATCATCGGCAAGGCGCTGGCGGAGGAAACGATTCTGCGCGCCGCCTACGCTTATGAGCAGGCACATTCCTTCCATGAGGACAGGGCGGAGATCGGGGAGGCGAAGGCATGAATTACGAAGCAGTCATCGGTCTTGAAATTCACAGCGAGCTCAAGACGAACACGAAGATTTTCTGCGGCTGTGCCACGAAGTTCGGCGCCGAGCAGAATACGCATGTCTGCCCCGTTTGCCTGGGGCTGCCCGGCGTCCTGCCTGTGCTTAACAAGCGCGTTGTCGAGTTCGCCATCAAAGCGGGTCTTGCACTCAACTGCACGATCAACAAGTACAGCAAATTCGACCGAAAGAACTACTATTATCCCGATTTGCCGAAGAACTTCCAGACCTCGCAGTACGATCTGCCGATTGCTGAGCATGGTTATGTCGATATTGAGACGGAGAATGGCACGAAGCGCATCCGTATCCTGCGCATCCACATGGAAGAGGATGCGGGCAAGCTTGTCCATTCGGGCGCTACGATCACGGACTCTTTGACATCGAACGTCGATTACAACCGCACGGGCGTGCCTCTCATCGAGATCGTTTCCGAGCCGGACATGTCGACGCCCGAGGAAGCGCGCGCCTACATGGAGAAAATCAAGTCGATCCTCGAATACATCGACGTTTCCAACTGCCGCATGGAAGAGGGAAATCTACGCGCCGACCTCAATATCTCGCTTCGTCCCGCAGGAGAGAAGACGCTTGGCACGAAGGCGGAGATGAAGAACATCAATTCCTTCAAGGCGGTTGAGGACGCTCTTTCCTACGAGATTGAGCGCCAGGAGGAAATCCTCGAAGACGGCGGTCATATCGTGCAGGAAACGCGCACATGGGATCCTGAGCGCGGCGTCACGAAGTCCATGCGCTCGAAGGAAGAGGCGCATGACTATCGCTACATGCCGGAGCCGGATCTCGTACCCATCGTGACCACGGAAGAAGAGATCGAGGCGTATCGCAAGGGTTTGCCCGAGCTGCCCGATGCACGCCGCGAACGCTACATGAAGGAGTTTGGCCTGTCGGCTTACGATGCGGGCATCATCACGGCGTCGCGGGCGATGGCGGAATACTTCGAGGCTTGCCTTGCGGGCGGCGCCGACGCGAAGAGCGCGGCAAACTGGATCATGGGCGACCTCGCGAAGAACCTCAATGCCGAGGGCAAGACGATCGAGGAATCGCCGGTCGAAGCCTCGCGTCTCGCGCAGATGCTCGCGCTCATCGAAAAGGGCACGATCTCGTCGAAGATTGCCAAAAAGGTTTTTGCTGAGATGTGGACGTCGAGCGATGCGCCCGAGAAGATCGTCGAGGACAAGGGACTCGTGCAGATCACGGACACGAAGGCGATCGAGGCGATCGTCGACGCCGTCATCGCCGCCAATCCGAAGCCTGTCGCCGACTACAAGAGCGGCAACAAGAAGGCGCTCGGCGCTCTCGTCGGTCAGGTTATGAAGCAATCGAAGGGCAAGGCGAATCCGCAGATGGTCAACCAGCTGCTGGCGGACAAGTTAAGGGAGTGCTGATATACGGTCGTTGGATTTGCACAAAGGCGTTGATTCTATCTAGGAAACAAGTTGCACGCATAAGAGCCCACTTTGTAGCTTTTGTGCGCCGCTTTTACGTGAAAACAGATAATCAGTCAGTTCCTTTAAATTTTCTTCTTGGAAGTTCAGGGTAAACCGCAGGTGTAACGGCACTGTGTCGACAAATTTTCGACGCAGCGTCGCTACGCCTGCGGTTTATCTTTTGATAGCACCAATTCGGAAAAATTGGACATAAAGGTTCAAATTGCCGTACCTGGATCGATCACATTTTGAAATGCTCGTTATTTCGGAAGCCTCGTGCCTTACAGAAACCTAGCTAATCGGTCTAGTGCCCTTCGGGCTTGACCTTTTGAGGTTTCATGGCAGGGTATGCAGCATGATGATGTCATATATTTTATGGATAAAATTGGTAATACTTTAACTTGTTTAAGAAAAGATTTAATAATGTCTAGCGGGGGGGGACTTCTATGCTATAATAAAGAACAATAGGGAAATTCCTCTATGTTGCAAGCTTGGACATCCACGAGGGATTGCCTGGAAAGCAGGGAAGCATAGAAAGGAAGGATGAACGAGTGAAAAGAATGTCAGACAAGAAGCTCGCGGCGCTCCTCGTCGCGGGCGGGCTGTGCGTGCTCACGGGAACGGCGGGCGCAGCGCCGATGGATTTACGCACGAGCGCGGAGAAGGAGCTTGCCGCATCGACGGCAGCTGCGCGTGACGGCGCGGAGAAGCGTGATGCGGGCGTCTCGACGGGAAAGATGGTCGTCTCGGTCAGCCGCATCACCGTCAACGGCACGAAGCGTATGACGGAAGATGATGTCAAGGCGCTTTTGCCCGAGCTCAAGAAGGAGCGCGTCAACATCCGCAAACTCTCGATGCAGATCCAGGCGGTGAATGACACGGGGGCGCTCGTGCTCGCCACGGAGTTCCGCCCGGCAGGTGCGGGAGCCTATGATGTCACGATCAACGTCGAGGAGAAAAAGAGCGATCACTTCCGCGTCAGTGTCAGCAACACGGGAACGGAGTATACCGGACAATGGCGCACAGGACTCAGCTATGTGAATACGAACCTCTCCCATGCCGCAGACACCTTCGGCGTGTCCTTCGTGACCTCGCCGAGCAAGATGTCTGATGTCAAGGTCGGTGCGATCTCCTATCGCCGCCTTCTGCCCTCTCAGCAGGGAGCCGTCCTTCTCAACGCAGGCTACGGTGATGTCCATCTAGACGGCTTCAGGAGCGTCAGCGGCCTCTATGACCTCAACATGGGCGGCAAGAGTACGAATGTTGACCTGCACTACCAGCAGAATATCGCCTACACCTCGCGTGAAAAAGACATCTTCGACTTTGGCCTGTCCTACAAGAGGAACAAGGCCGACTACAATCTTCGCTTCGGAGGTATGCCCGTCGGCTACGACACCGAATACAGCGTACTTCTCGCATCGGCGAACTTCATCCACAGCGAGCGGCAGCCGAACAGCGTCTTCCGCTACAACATCGGCATTGCCCACAACCTCATGGGCGACAGCAAGGACTACGAAAGTGTCATGCCCGGCAGTGACACGCATTTCACGCTTTTCAGGGCGGGCGCGAACTACCAGGTGCGCTCGACAAGCGACTGGATCGGTGTGCTTCGTCTGCAGGCGCAGTACACGAACAACCACGTCGTCGCCATTGAGCAGATCGGCGCGGGCGGACAGATGAGCGTGCGCGGCTTCGACGAGCGGGCTATCGGCGCGGACAAGGGCATCGTCGGCAGCCTTGAGATCTACAGTCCCGAGATCGCCAAGAATACGCGTCTCATCGCCTTCACGGACTTCGCGAGCCTTGCGAACAACACCGATCGTCATACTGGCACGGCTTTTTCCAGCGATCGCATCGCCTCGGCAGGTCTCGGCATACGTTATAACGATGTGAAGAGCGGCTTCTCGCTCTCCTTGGACTACGCGAAGATTCTGCGCGACGCGGACTATGACCTCGCATCGGCGAAGCAGAACAGTCGCCGTTGGAATCTGATGGCAAGCATGGACTTCTAAGAGGAGGAACACTTCGATGAAATGGAAAAACAGCTTCAAAAAAGGCTCTCTCGCCGCATTTGTCACGCTCGCCCTCACAGGCTCGGCTCTGGCGATGCCGACGGGAGGCACGGTCGAGAACGGCTCTGTCAATGTTGATGCCGCGAACTTCGGCGCCAACGATGCGATCGCCAACGTGGCGAACGGCGCGACCATCACGCCGCAGACGAACAGCATCATCAACTGGGAAGCATTCAATATCGCGCAGGGAGAAGCCTTGCACTTCAATACGACGAACGCTGCGCTCTTGAACCGCGTGACGGGCGCACAGATGTCGGAATTGCTTGGACAGATGACGCAGGTCGGCGGCAATTTCCTCTATCTTGTCAACCCGAACGGCATCCATATCGGCGGCACGGCGAGCTTCGATGTGAGCAATCTGACGCTCTCGACGCTCAATGTAGCGAGCGAGGATTTCCTCAGCTATGTGACAGCTGCGAAGCCGTATCTTCCTTCGCAGCAGGATGCAGCGAAAGGTGCGAAAACGATCACTGTTGATCAAGGTGCGCACTTCAATGCGGCGGGACCTTTGATGCTTCAGGCGTCGAAAGTCACGGTGGCGGACGGCGTGACTTTCGTGGCGACGCCTAGTCCTATGCCGCATGCTTTCTATATCACAGCGGCAAAGTCGAATTCCGGTTCGGACAATACGACCAAAACGGAAGCGGGAAATGATGTCGTATTCCGCGGCGAGGCCAAGAATTTTGATATCATTTCGATGCTCGGATCGAACATCACCTTAGACGGTGCGAAATTGGCAGGAAAGAATATCAACATGAATGCCGTTGGCACGTTTACGATGAATCCTATCGTTTCGGAAGACAGCTATACGATGACGGCAGCACCGACGAACACGCTGACGGTCAAGAACACGCAGATTGCAGGCGATGAAGTCGAGCTGCTCGGCGGCAAGGTGGATGTGGCCGATGATGTGAAGTTTGGCTTCGATGCAGGCTCGAATGAAGCACATCTGATGGTTGCAGCTGTAAAGAGCTATTCGAAAAACAATAAGGATAATAAGGAGACAATGGAAGTTTCTACGGTGCAGGGCAACGATGTAGCATTCCACGGTATGGTGACCTCCGATGCAGATCGTGATGCAGAAGTGAACATCGGCGGTGCAACGGTCAATATGGACGGTGCGAAATTCCGTATGCCGAAGGGGAATCTTTCCGTCGTTGCCATTGCAAGCTCGGAAGATTCTTATGCGGAAGATGCCGGCGTAGAAAAGGAAACCGCCTTGACGAAGGCGACGGCCGCGAATGTCGTGCAGGCAGACGGCTTGGACGTTGAAGGCAATCTGCACGGCACCCAGATTTATGGCGGCAAGGTGGAGCTTAAGAATACGACGATTAAAACGCCAGGCAAGATCGAAATCGAAGCCTATACTTCCCGCGATTGGAAGCACGAAGAAAGAACCACAGCACACGCGAATGAATTAAAATCTGAAAAGACGCTGTATGCGGGAAAAGATAATGCTGTTCGTTTGGAAAATACCAGACTGCTGAATGAAAACTCAGATCCTTCTTGGTTTAGCCGCCTGTGGATTCGCGGTGGCAAAATTGAAATGAATAACTCTGAACTTGCTTCGGAATCCGAGGTAAATGCGTTGGCGTTCCATTCGCTTCATGAAAGGCGCGAGAAGCCGATGGCAGAGAGTTATGTTCATACGAAAGAGTTTCAAATGCAGGCGAATGCCGAGAATACCGTCGATATCAGCAGTACAAAAATTCATGCCAATCGTGCTTCATGGGATACTCATGAAAAGCCGGACGTCTACGCTGATGTCGCAGGCGGCAAGGTTTCCTTGACGAACGTCGAAATCAAGGCGCCGAGAGATATTTCTGTCTCTGCACTGAGAGAAATGAATTCAGAGGAAACGGCCGATGGAGATAAGGGAGAAATCAAGAGTGATACGAGCAATGTCTTGGATATGCGCGGCGCGACGATTGAAGCTGGAGGCGTGGCAGAAATCTGGGGTGGCAAGACGCAGATGAAAGCTTCCTCGGTGCAGGCGGGCAAGATCGATATAGCGGCGGCAAACGAGACGCGTACAGCCTATCCGTTCAGAGAGATATATCCGACGGCTGAGACAAGCAATACGCTTTATCTTGAGGACGTAAAGCTCAAGAGTCAAGCGAATGCGATGGACTACTCTGATTACGCTGGTGATGCTGATCTTCAAGGTGGACAGGTCGCCTTGAAGAAGACGGAGATCGACGCTGCGCGTGCGAGCATCCATTCGGGGCAGATGAAACAGGGGGATGACGGCAAGTTCTACCTGACGAAGGGTACGACGCTTCACATGGACAGCACGAAGATCGAAACGCCTTCCTATATGAGCAGGAGCGGTGCAGTGAACCTCGTCAACGGCAGCGAGATCAAGGCGAAGGAGGCCTTCTTTGTCGCCGCCGAGAGTTACGACGACAGCACGGGCAAGGCGACGGTCACGAAGGACACGAACTTGTCGCTGTGGCGCTCGAAGGTGGAAGCCGACGATCTCGACCTTATGACGGGAGGACTGAACGCTTGGAAGACGAGCGAGGTCAAGTCGCAGAAGCCCATGAACGAATATGCAGCCGATCTCGTCCGCAAGGACGGTTCTTCCTTCACGATGCAGCGTGACGAGGGTTCGCATATCATCGAGGGGGGTGTAGAGATTGCAGCGCCGCGCGTGAGTGTTGTGACATCGCCCAAGGAGCCTTCCTCGCCCCTGTTCCCGCTGACGCCGGACAACGCGCAGCTTTCCGAGCAGGACAAGGAGAATATCGCGGCGGGCAAGTCCGAGGCGCAGGATATCATCGCCTCGGCGGCGGATACAGAGGCACAGGGCAAGGCACTCGCTGAAGCCGTCGGGAAGATCAACAATGTTCCGAACGCATCGAGCCGCCAGAAAGCGGGCGTCGTCACGGGCATGATCCAGGCGATCAACGAGATGAACACGCTGACGACAGAGGAGAAGCACGCGCTTCAGGTCGCCGTCCTCGACGCCTACGGCGCTGTGCAGGAAGCGAAGACGGAAGGAAGCAACCGCACGCAGCAGGCGAACGGCGACGCCATGCGTCTGACGACGATGGAAAGCGCCGCCGCCAATATGCCGACGGCAGAAGAGCCGCAGGATGCAGTGCATTTCGCAGGGTAAGTTTCTGCTTGACGCAGTATAAAAAGAACAAAAGAACGGCTTCTGAATCTTCGCGGAAGCCGTTCTTTCTATGCGTTTGTTACATGGACAGGCATACGACAATAAGAAAATACATTGACTTTTTCCATCTGCTTCATATACAATAGATGCACATTGGTCTTGCGCGTTTTCTTCGCAAGGCTTGCTTGAAGGGGGCGCATATCTTGGTAAATGTGTTGGTCAGCGGAGCTTGCGGCCGCATGGGACAGGCTGTCGTCAAGGCAGTGTTCGCGGATGCGGAGCTTTCCCTCGTTGCTGCTGTCGACGTGCATGGCGGCGGGGATGCGGGAGAGATCGCAGGCTGCGGTAAATGTGGCGTGACGGTGGCGACGGATCTCGCGCAGGCGCTCTTAGAGGCAAAGCCGGACGTCATGGTGGATTTCACGCGACCGGACGTCGTGTTTTCCAACGCGATGCTCGCCGTGCAGCATGGGGTCTCGCCCGTCATCGGCACGACGGGCATGACGGCGGACGAAAAGGCGCAGCTCGAAGCGCTGTCGTTGGAGAAGAAGACGCCGGTCTTTCTTGCACCGAACTTCGCCGTCGGCGCAGTCCTCATGATGCTCATGAGCCAGCAGGCGGCGAAGTATATGCCGCACGTCGAGATCATCGAGCTGCACCATGACAACAAGCTTGATGCGCCGTCGGGCACGGCCTTGCAGACGGCGGAACTGATCAAGGAGGCGCGTGCGTCCGTGCGGCAGGGGCATCCCGATGAGAAGGAGAAGCTTCCGGGCGCACGCGGCGCTGAGGTCGACGGCATGAGGATTCACAGCGTGCGTCTGCCCGGCTTCGTTGCGCATCAGGAGGTCATCTTCGGCGGACTCGGTCAGACACTGACGATCCGCCATGACTCCATCAACCGCGAGTCGTTCATGCCGGGCGTTGTGCTCGCTTGCAAGAAGGTCAGGGATCTTGCGGGTCTCGTCGTCGGCTTGGAGAAGCTGCTCGATTGATGTCGGCAGGAAAAATTACAGGAGATGGCAGCATGAAGAAATATAATGTGGCAATCATGGGCGCGACGGGCGCCGTAGGGCAGGAGTTTCTGAACCTCATCGAAGAGCGCAAGTTCCCTTTTGCAGAGCTTCGCTTGCTTGCGTCCTCGCGCTCGGCGGGCAAGAAGATCGCGTTTATGGGCAAGGAATACACGGTAGAGGAGACGCGCGAGGATTCCTTCGAGGGCATTGACATCGCGCTCTTTGCGGGCGGCGGCGCGAGCAAGACATTTGCACCTGCCGCTGTGAAGGCGGGCGCCGTTGTCATTGACAATTCGAGCACGTTCCGCATGGACAAGGATGTGCCGCTCGTCGTGCCCGAGGTCAATCCCGAGGCTTTGAAGGAGCACAAGGGCATCATCGCGAATCCGAACTGCTCGACGATCATCATGGTCATGGCGCTGAAGCCGCTTCGCAATCTCGCGCCCATCAAGCGCGTCGTCGTCTCGACGTATCAGGCCGTTTCGGGCGGCGGCAAGGAGGCGATGGCGGAGCTTGAGGAGCAGGTCGAGGCCATCGTAGCGAAGAGGCCCGTGAAAGCGGAGATTCTGCCGGGCGCATCGCTCAAGAAGCACTATCAAATAGCCTTCAACCTGATTCCGCAGATCGATATCTTCAAGGAAAATCTCTACACGAAGGAAGAAATGAAGATGATCGACGAGACGCGCAAGATTCTTTCCGAGCCTGACTTGCGCGTGACGGCGACGACGGTTCGTGTGCCTGTCTACCGCAGCCATGCGGAGTCGGTCAACATCGAATTTGCGGAAGCGGTCAGTGTCGAGGCAGCGCGAAAGGCGATCGCCGCCTTCCCCGGTGCTGCCCTAAACGACGATCCCGACGAACAGGCTTACCCGATGCCGCTCTTCACCTCGGGCAAGGACGACGTCGAGGTCGGGCGCATCCGTCTCGATGAATCGGTAGAGCACGGTCTGAACCTTTGGGTCTGCGGCGACCAGATCCGCAAGGGCGCGGCGCTCAATGCGCTGCAGATCGCTGAGTACATGATCGAGCATGAGATGATCGGCTGAAGATGCAGATGCGAGCATTTCCGATGGGAGGGACAGCAAGAGATGGTCAGCGATGAAACGATGATGTTCCGCTTTGGCGCGGAAGAAAACAAGGCTGAGGTCATCATTCGCGAAGCCTGCGAAGCGATGGAAGAAAAGGGCTACAATCCGATCAACCAACTTGTCGGATACCTTCTTTCCGGCGATCCTGCCTATGTGACGAGCTACAAAGAAGCGCGCAGCAAGGTACGAAAGCTGGAGCGCGACGAGCTTTTGGAAGAGCTCGTGCATTTCTATATCGAGGCGCATCGGGAGAAGAAGGCGTGAAGAAGCGAGTTCTTGCGCTCGACGTCGGCGACCGTACGATCGGCGTCGCCGCAAGCGATGCGCTCGGTCTCACGGCGCAAGGCGTCGAGACGATTCGGCGCAAGTCGTGGGACAAGGATTTTGCGCGTCTCAAGGAACTGATGGAGCTTTACGAGACGGACACCTTCATCGTCGGCTTGCCGAAGAACATGAACGGCACGCAGGGCGAGCGCTGCGATGTCGTGCGCGACTTCGCACAGAGACTGCAGAAGAAGTTCAAGGGCAGCCAGGTCGTCTTTTGGGACGAGCGGCTTTCGACCGTGGCGGCGGAGCGCTCGCTGATCGCGGCCGACGTGAGCCGCGCCAAGCGGCGCAAGGTCATAGACAAGATGGCGGCCGTGTTCATCTTGCAGGGATATTTGGACAATCTAGGGATGCGCGTCGGCGCAGTCCCAGAAGAGAAATGAGGAAAAAGATATGTCGGATAAGGAAAAAGAAATTCTGGACGAGGATGCGGACGTCATTGTCGAGATGACGGACGAAGAGGGAAACAGCTACTATTACCGCGAGGAAATGATCATCCCTGTCGGTGATGACAAATTCGCGCTGCTCATCGGCATCCATGACGAGGAAGAGGAAGAGGAGCATGCGCACAGCTGTGGCTGTGGCTGCGGCGAGCACGATGAGGATGTCCTCATCGCCAAGGTCGTCATGGGCGATGATGGTGAAGAGGAATACGTCGAGCCTACGGACGAGGAATTTGACGCCGTGCAGCGTGCTTATGATGCGCTGATGGATGACGAAGAGGAAGACTGACGATTCATGCGAGGAAGTGCCGACGCTCATGAGGCGTCGGCTTTTTCTGGTTCTATTCTATATGTTACGGGGATACATTTTGTGTCTAAGTAACATAAGCTAAAAAAAGATGTTGCGAAGATACATTTTGTATCAACGTAACATCTTTTTTAGCTTGACGGAAAGAAGGTATTTTATGATGCCGGAGGAGTTTATTGTGTATGTCGACAATCTTCCTGATGCCTGCATTGAGAAGCGCACGGCGGAGGAAGTGATCTTTCATTCGCCCAAGAAGAAGTACGCTTGTCCAGCGCCTCGGAAAAACGATCCAGTCCATAAGCAAGAAGAAGGCTCGTTCCGCCTTTCAAGATGAACGTATCGGTTTCCTTGTTGAGTTCTGTCAAGAAATTACGCATGATTTCTATATGACGCATTTGTGCGGTATTCATTCGCCTCTTGCTCATTTCTGAAAAGAATCCACTTCATTCGATACTCCTTTTCCATGAATCGGTCGATGTTTGTCCAGTGTGCTGTTTCGCGCAGTTTCCAAACTGCGGCAAAAATATCTGCGTCATAAATATCCGTGCAGATATAATCGCGGCGCATGCCTTGTAAATTGGAGAAATCTCCTGCCAAAAGCAGATCAAGGCAGGCTCGGATGTGATTCGCAATGTAGAAAATCCCTTTTTTGCCCATAAGGCTGTGATGCTGTTCGATCCCGTCCGTGCCAAACGGCGATTTCTCCGTATTCCATAAAGGAATGTTTTCCCATGACAAAGACAGCGTATGCCAATCGCCGCTCGTTTCCAAACGGCATGGAATGTTGAGCGCATGAAGCCCCGATATGTATTTCATGCCAATGCTCCTTTCCGTCATAGCACCTGTTTCACTCCCAGTATACAGGAAAATTCGCCCTTTAACAAAATCTCGTGAAAAAATTCACATCCGTTGGAAAGTGTGCAGTATTTAAATACTGCAAGCATTTACAATAGGCAGCACGGTGCAGAAAAAAAGAAAGACCTCTCGCCCCCTAGCAGGAATTTCACCTGTGATAGGGACGGCGGGAAGACTTTCTACGAGTAGTGTACGAGAAATATTCATCCGTGTCAAGGATGCCGACGGGAAGTCTTGCTATCAGCAGACGTGACATAATCAGAGACAAAAAAGAAGAGCTAACGCCCCAGCGGGGAGTTTACCCCTTGTGGAGCCAGATAACTCTTCTACTGCCACCACTATACACGAGATTTTCGCCAGTGTCAAGGAAGCCTCAGAAAATTTCTACTATAAGAATGATACAGAGAGAAAAGGAAGGATAGCAGATGGCGGAAGAACTGAAAGAATTGTTCGGCAAAGACGGCAGCCGCGTCTACAAAGAAGTCGAGAAGACGCTGCAAGGCGGCAATGCGAGGGCGAAGAGCGCCGCAAGCGTCCTCGCCGCTCACGCCGCGACATGGGCAGAGCGCGTATCACGCGCGACAGGGAAGCCTTTCACGGCACAGTAATGGTCGCGCATATCCATAGATTTTATGTACCCGTGCGCATAGGAACAGAACTGAAGACAATCCGAATCGTTGCGGAAGAACAGGAAGGCATCATCACTTTGATGCCAGCAGATGTAAACGTGTATGATGTGTTTCTTGAAGATGTACATACAAACAAAGGAGGAAGCGCTGCCACCTCAACAGGGATTTCACCTGCTGGGAGGCCAGACAACGCTTCCTCTGATGCCATTACTATACGCGAAATGCTCGCCGGTGTCAAGGACGCCGACGGGAAAACTTACTATCAGCAACATCAAGAATCCCGAGGTCAGATTCAAGGACCGTTCTCCGTGCTGCAAGAAGGCAGCCGTTTCGTCAGCTTCTTTGAAGCAGCCGACGAAAGCACATTTCTGCATGAGACAGCGCATATCTTTTACGACGATCTCGCGCGTCTCGCGCCTTTCGATAAAGAGACTGCCGAAGACCTTGCCAAGGTCGATGCTTGGGCGAGCTGGTACGAGGGCGCGGCAAAAGAATACGAAGATACGCCGTGGGCGATGGAATTTGCCGCACGCGAACGCGCGATCGAAGATGCAGGACGCGGCAGATAAAGAAAAAGCTGCCCGTTTCTCTCGATCCGCCGGAGTGCAATTCTCCCTGGGGAAAGAAACGAGCTGCCTCATAAGTAAAGTATAAAGACACAAGCGGCTTTTGTCAATATCGACCAATAAAAAGCTGCCGTTTTCAGCTCCCGCCGGGGTCCAATTCCCCCTGGCAGCCGAAAACAGCAAACCTCTTAATGCAAAGTATAAAGACGAAAAGGGATTTTGTCAATATCGATATAATAAAAAGCTGCCGTTTTCATCCCCCGCCGGGGTCCAATTCCCCATGGCAGATGAAAACAGCAGACTTCTTAATGCAAAGTATAAGGACAGAAAGGGCTTTTGTCAATGGAACATCCGACATATAAAAAGCATCCAAGGAGTGCGATCGGAAAGGGGCGATTCCCCTGACGGAGGCAATTCTTAGATGCTTTGATGAAAGAGGCGTTCCCGTCTATCTCAGCCCTCGGATAATGCTATCCGCAACTGAGAGGAACGCTCCTTTACAAGGCTACGATAGCAAAGTTTATAGGAAAAGTCAACGGGGAAGGCATAAAGAAAAAGCTGCTCTGTTTCTCACATCCGCCGGGGTCCAATTCCCCCTGGAAGAGCAAACGAACAGCTTCCTTAGCTATAAGATAGCCGAAGAAGAGGAGTTTGTCAACACGAAAAAGCACCGATCAAGCCAAGCACACTACCTCTGCGCGAGGTGTGGGGAATGTGCTCGTCGATGCTTTAACTACGTCGCATTATATCAAAAATTATTCCTCGGAGCAATAATTTCGTGCCTAGAACACATTCAAGTAAAGCATAAGGACATGTCAGAAGAAATATTAAAAAAGATACCTGCGGCGATGGCAGAGCCAATGATGATCTTCAAGTCTCATACCGTCTCCAATCGCATAGTTTTAGCTCTTGACTTAAAGGATAATCAAGGGGTGGATATAATTGTTCCCTTGGACTTGGAAGCCGTAAAAGGCAGGGAAAAACACATATTATCACATCGATCTATGGGCGCGGTTATGGAAGCGGGAGGACAAGAAGTACAGATCATGTATGGTATATCAATAACGTAATGGGAGGGAGCACGCTGTATGTAAATAAAAGAAAGGCCAAGAACTTTTACCAGTCCGCCAGGCTTCAATTGCCCATGGAGGGTAAAAGGTTCTTTGACCTCTTTGGTTCTAGTATAAAGACCGAAGAAGATCTTGTCAAGTTCAAACTGCAAAAAGAAGAAGAATACAAGGCCGCTGCGGCTCGTGAAGCCGCCAATGAAAAAAACAGTTCCCTTCAAATCCAGCCTGCTGACAAAAGCCACCTACAGCTGAGAGGAACTGCCTCTTATGAACCTATGGTAACGGATTCCATCAAAGCAGTCAACAAGGAGGAAGCCAAAATGACCGCAGGAAATCAAGTCGCCGCATCATATTCCTGCTGAACAACAAAGCCCGCCAAGCTCGCCGATCCAAAATCGCATAAACTATTTTGAAAAAAATTTCACCGTAACTCTTGACAAAGAGCCCTTTTTCTATGCCTGTTGTAATTTTCACGGGTATTGCGTATAATGGGATTGGAAATAGAATGGAAGGGGATGTTTTTTTGCGGCTGCCGGATTTTCTTGCGCCATGGGTCGAGCGCTTCAAGGGGATGCTTTCTGATTCACCTGAGAAAGATCAAGCGGGAAAGAGTCTCGGAACTGTGGCTTTGGCATATCTTGGCAAGGCTCTGGCGCTTTTCCTCGTCTGCGTGGTTTGGGTGCAGGAAATATTCCTTTCGTGGGCGAAGAGTCTTTCCTTCGAGGAACTGCGCCGCTTTCCGCCGGAAGATTGGACGGGATATATGAAAAAGTACATTTTGCCGCCTGCGCTTCTTTTTTTCTTGCTGCTCGGGCTCTTTTCTTACGCTCTTTCGCCGGCGACGCCTGTCTCAGAGGAGCAGAGGGACGTCTATGTCACGGTTCGCACAGGCATGAGCGCCGATGATGTGGCAGGAATGCTCGAAAAGCGCGGCGTCATACGCAGCCGCTTCAAGTTCTGGCTGGCGGCGAAGATGAACGGCGCGGACGGCGCTTTCAAGGTCGGCACGTATGCGCTCCATACGAACATGGAGCCGCGCGATGTGCTGCAGGCCTTGGTCGAAGGACAGACGGTGCAGGTGCGCTTTACGATTCCCGAGGGCTTCACCGTCGAGGACATCGCCAAGCGCCTCGATGCGAAGGGCATCGTGAAGAAGGAGGAGTTCCTGAAGGCGGCGAAGCATTATGCGCCCTACGATTATATAGAAAAGAACGATAAGGCGCGCTACTATGCTGAGGGTTTTCTTTTCCCCGATACGTATGAGGTCGACGGCGACATCACGGTCGACGGCATCCTCTCGATGATGTCGCGCGATTTTGACCAACGGCTCACGCGAAAGATGCGCGAGCGTGCGAAGGAGGAAAACTTGAGCATCTATGAGCTGATCATTCTCGCTTCGCTCGTGGAGAAGGAGGCGCGCTACGAGGAAGACCGCGCAATCATCGCGCAGGTTCTCTTGAAGCGGCTCGCCATCGGTATGCCGCTGCAGTCAGATGCGACACTGCAGTACCTGCTCGATGCACCGAAGGAGGATGTGACGCTCAAGGACACGGAGATGGATTCGCCGTACAACACCTACCAGCACCGAGGCCTGCCGCCCGGCCCCGTCGCCAATCCCGGCACGGCGTCCATCGAGGCTGTGCTCTGGCCGGCGAAGACAGACTACCTCTATTTCGTCGCGGACAGGGAGGGGCATAACTATTATTCCCATACATACGAGGAGCACGACGCCATCGTGCAGAAGGTGCGCTAGATGAATTTGACGGAAAATCGTGCCCCGTCTTGCCGCGCAGGCGATGGGTGCATGAAAAAGCCGGAGCTTCTTTCTCCCGCGGGCAACTTGGAGAAGCTCAAGATGGCGCTCATCTATGGTGCGGATGCCGTATATCTGGGCGGCAAGAGCTTCGGACTGCGCGCTTTCGGCGGCAACTTCAGCGAGGCGGAGATGGAAGAAGGCGTGCGTTTTGCCCATGCGCTTGGCAGAAAGGTCTATGTGACGCTCAATATCTTCGCACACAATGCGGATTTGGAGAGGCTTCCGGCGTACCTTTCCTTCCTCGCTGAGATTCATGTCGACGGACTGCTCGTCTCCGACCTTGGCGTTTTCTCGCTTGCGCGTGAGTTTGCTCCCTCTGTGCCGCTTCATATCAGTACGCAGGCGAACAATACGAATTGGGCAACGGTCGACGCTTGGCAGAAACTCGGCGCTGAGCGCGTCGTGCTTGCACGCGAGCTCTCGCGTGCCGAGATCGCCGCGATCCGTGCGCATTCTACGGTTGAGTTGGAGATGTTCGTGCACGGCGCGATGTGCATATCGTATTCGGGGCGCTGCCTCCTGAGCAGCTACCTCACGGGGCGCGATGCGAATCGCGGCGCGTGTGCGCAGGCATGCCGCTGGCGCTACGGGCTTGTGGAGGAGAGTCGTCCCGGCGAGGTTTTCCCCATTGAGGAGGACGAGCGCGGCACCTACATCATGAATTCCAAGGACTTGTGCCTCTTGCCTTTTTTGCCTGAGCTTTGCGACATGGGACTCGACAGCTTGAAGATCGAGGGGCGCATGAAGAGCGTCCACTATGCGGCGAGCGTCACAAAGGTCTACCGCGAGGCGATCGACGCCGCCTATGATGAGGGGCGGACGTTCCATCTGCGCGATTCTTGGCTCGAAGAGCTGCAGAAGGTATCGCACCGCATCTACACGAGCGGCTTCTTCGATCATGTGCCCGATGGGGGCGACCAGATCTATGCGAGCGCTTCGTACGAGCAGACGGCGGATTTCATCGGACTCGTGCGCCATTACGATGAAAGGACGCGCATGGCGACGGTCGAGCAGCGCAACAACATGAAGGTCGGACAGGAGATCGAAGTGTTCCAGCCCACGCGCGAGACGTTCTGCCAGCGCATGGCAGAGATGAGGGATGAGGCGGGCGAGCCTATTTCGACGGCAGCTCACGCGCAGCAGATCGTGCGTATGCACATGGAGCAGCCCGTTGAGGAGTATGCCATCCTGCGCCGCCGCAGGGAGAAAGGGTGAATGTGATGGAAAAGGAAAATGTGCGCTTCTTTGCCAGAGCCGAGGGGCGCGTGCAGGGCGTCGGCTTTCGCTTCTTCGTGCAGCAGAATGCGCTGGAGCTTGGCCTTTGCGGCTGGGTGCGCAACATGGAGGACGGTTCCGTCACGATGGAGGTGCAGGGTCAAGCCGAGGCTGTCGAGGCGCTTTGGAACAGGATTTGGCAGGGCAACGGCTACATCCGTGTCAGCGGTCTTGTCACGGAGGCGCGGGAAACGGCGGATGAGCAGGACTTTGTGATTCGCTATTAAAAAGATGGAAACGACGGGGGGAGAAATCTTGTCGAAAATTTTAGTGCTGAACGGTCCGAATCTCAATCTTCTCGGAAAGCGTGAGCCGGAAATCTACGGGGCTGCGACGCTTGCGGACATCAACGAGGTGCTGCGGGAGCGTGCGGCAAAAGCGGGCGCGGCAATCGAGTTCTTTCAGTCGAATCATGAGGGGGCGCTCGTCGATGCCGTGCAGAATGCCGAGGGCAGTGCGGACTTCATCTTGCTGAACGCCGCCGCTTTCACGCACTACAGCATCGCTCTGCGCGATGCGATCGCTGCCGTTTCCGTGCCCGTCATCGAGATTCATCTGTCGAACATCCATCGGCGCGAGGAGTTCCGCCATACGTCGGTGATCGCGTCCGTCGTCATGGGACAGGTTGCGGGATTCGGTGCGGAGAGCTATCTGGGGGCGCTCGAAATCGCTTTGATGAAGCTCGAAGCGAAGGAGAAGGGGGCGAGGCGATGAGCACGGAAAAGCGCGTAGAGCGTCTGCGCACCCTCATGAAGGAGAAGGGCGTCGAGGCGATGCTCGTGAGCAAGGTCGTGAACCTGCGCTACTTCAGCGGCTTTACGGGCGACGATTCGCTTCTCCTCATCACGGCGGAGCGCGAACTGCTGCTCACGGATTTTCGCTATATGGAGCAGGCGAAGGCAGAAACTGCTTTCGAGGTCATCGAGCAGAAGGCGGGGCTTTGGCAGCAAGCGGCGAAGGCGGTGCAGGAGCTTGGCTGCCGCTCGCTGGGCTTCGAGGGAAGGGATGTCTCCTTTGATACGTTCCAAGCGTTTCGGAAGCTCTTGCCCGCCTGGCAGGAGGAGAATTTCATCAGCCTCGCGCTTGAGCCGCTGCGCGAGGTCAAGGACGCCGAGGAGATTGCCTGCCTGAGAAAAGCCGTGGAGATCAGCGACCGCGCGTTTGACGACGTGCTGCAATTCCTGCGCCCCGGTATCTCGGAGCGTGCGGTTGCCGCGCATCTGGAGGCGTTCATGCGCGAGCATGGATCGGAACGTCCCGCCTTCACGACGATCGTGGCATCGGGCGTGCGCGGCAGCCTGCCGCATGGAACTGCATCAGAAAAGTTGCTTGTTGCGGGCGAATTTGTTACAATGGACTATGGTGCTGTTTACCAAGGGTATCATTCCGATATCACGCGCACCGTCGTCTTGGGCGAAGCGTCCGAAAAGCACAGGGAACTTTACCACACGGTGCTTGAGGCGCAGATCCTCGGTGTAAAGAGTCTCTATGTCGGCATCTCGGGCAAGGAGGCTGACCGAATCGTGCGCGATTTCCTCACGCAGGAGGGCTATGGCGAGAACTTCGGTCATGGACTCGGTCACAGCGTCGGTCTGGAGATTCACGAGGAGCCTCGCCTGTCGCCGAAGAGCAGGGCGGAGCATCTCGCGGAAGGTATGGTCGTCACGGTGGAGCCGGGCGTCTATCTGCCGGGCTGGGGAGGACTGCGCATCGAGGATACGGTGCTCCTGGAGGAGCGGGGCGGCGTGCCGCTGACGAAGGCGGCAAAGCACCTGATTGAGATAACGCAAGGATAGGTTACTGGAGGGCTACAAATGATTTCAAGCACAGATTTTCGTACAGGTCTCACGATCGAGATTGACGGCGGCGTTTGGCAGGTTGTCGAGTTTCAGCATGTGAAGCCGGGCAAGGGTGCGGCGTTCGTGCGCACGAAGATCAAGAACGTCGAGACGGGAGCCGTCGTCGAGCGTACGTTCAACCCGAACGAAAAGATGCCTGCGGCGCGCCTCGATACGCGCAAGATGCAGTACCTCTATGAAGCCGACGGCATGTATACGTTCATGGATACGGAGAACTACGAGCAGACGGAACTGAGCAAGGATCAGCTCGGCGACGCCCTGAACTACCTGCAGGAAAATATGGAAGTTAATTTGCAGACATTCAAGGATCGCATCATTGGCATCACGCTGCCGACGTCTGTCAATCTCAAGGTCACGGAGTGTGAGCCGAGCGTCAAGGGCAATACGGCGACGGGCGCGACAAAGATGGCGACAGTCGAGACGGGCTACGTCGTGCGCGTGCCACTCTTCGTCAATGAGGGCGATGTCCTGCGCATCGACACGCGTACGGGCAATTACATCGAACGCGCCTGATTTTCTTTCGCATCTGATGTTGATAAGGCGGCATACGATGTGTTTTCTGCATCTGCCGCCCGACAGGGCGGCGTGCAATGTGTTTTGAAGGAGGAATTTTCCATGGCAGAGGAAGTCAGCATGAGCAAGAAGGGTGCGATCGGTTCGATCCGCATCGCCGACGAGGTCGTGGGCATCATCGCGGGACTCGCCGCGACGGAGATTGACGGCGTCGCGGGCATGAGCGGCGGCATCGCCGGCGGCATCGCCGAAATGCTCGGCAAGAAGAGTTTCACGAAGGGTGTGAAGGTCGAGGTTGGCGAGAAGGAGACGGCGGTCGATCTCTACATGATCGTGAAGTACGGCGCGCGCGTTCCCGATGTAGCTATTGCTGTGCAGGAAAACGTCAAGAAGGCGATCGAGAACATGACGGGGCTGACCGTCGTCGAAGTCAACGTCCATGTGCAGGGTGTGAGTTTCGCTGAGGAAACAGAGGAAGAGGACGCGCGCGTCCACTGAGGAGGAGAGGAAAGTTCATGGGGATCATCAACCGCTTTCTTTTGTTCCTTTACGCGCTCGCCGTCGCGTGTCTTTCGCTGGGAATCGTGGCTCTTGCCTTGCAGATCGTGCCCGAACCGATCCTGCTCAACGAGTATCGCTACCTGATGGGAGCGCAGCAATGGCAGCTGGTTGCGGGAGGCGTCCTTGTATTTCTTCTAAGCATACATCTGATCGGCTGCAGCTTTTCGGGTGGCTCAGATAAACGGGAGGGCGGCGAATTCCTCGTGCTCCATGGCAAGGTGGGCGATGTCGGCGTCTCGCTCGGCGCCGTCCACAATCTCGTGGAGCAGACGGTGCAGGCCGTTTCGGGCGTCCGGAGTCTCCAGGTGAAGGTTTCCGTCGCGAAGAAGGCCGCGAAGGACGGGGCGCAGCTCTCCCTTCGCCTCGCTATCGTCATAGGCAAGGAGGCGAATGCCGCCGCTGTTTCCGATGATATTCGCACGGAAGTCCGCCGCGCTATGCAGGAAACGATGGGTGTCGATGAGTTTTCGCTGGACATTGTCGTCGAAGATATTTCCAATGCGCCGCTGACGAAGAAGAAGCGCGTCGTTTGACAGGAGGGAAGGCAGATGGGTGAGGAAAAGACATGCCCGTTCAAGGCTTTTTTTGAAGCGCACGCGCCCGCGCTCCTGCCGCATCGCGGCAAGATCGGCGGCGTGTTTTTCGGGGCGCTTTTTGGTCTCGCTGTACTTATCTTCGGCTTCTGGCAGACGTTCTTCGTGCTCTTCTGCTGCCTTGTCGGGCTGCTCGTTGGCGTTCGCATCGATCATGATATTCGTCTGCGCGATGTGGAAGATTTTTTTGATGAGATGTTTCCCTATCGGCAGCGTTATCGGCGGCATCGCTTCAGGGAATGAGACTGGATGCGGAAGCAGCTCGTTGCTTTGTCTTTTGAGCGACAGGAAAGGAAAAGGTTTTGTTTTATGAGTCGTAGACAGGCGCGCGAGGCGGCGCTTCAGACGTTGTTCCAACTGGAGCTCAATCCGCCGTCGGAGGTGGCTTCCGAAGAGGCGTGCCAGATGTGGGCGCTCGATGCGGCGGTTGAGGAAATGCCCGTTGAGACGAAGCGGGATTATAGCTATGCAGCTTCCCTCGTGCGCGGTACGCGCGAGCATCTCGCCGCCATCGATGAGGAGATCGCCGCGTCCACGCATGATTGGAAGCTCGACCGCATGACAGGCGTCGACCGCAACATCGTCCGCATCGCGCTCTACGAGATGAAGTACGGTGCGGAGAAGGTAGATGTCGGCATCGCCATCAACGAAGCGGTCGAGCTGGCGAAGAAATTTGGCACGGATGATTCCAGTCGCTACGTCAACGGGATCTTGGGCGGACTGGCAAGGTGATCCTCGGGCTGTTGCCTTTTGCGCGACAGCCCCTTTCCTTATGACGACTTCGGAAGGAGGCGGCGGTTTGACGGTTCACAGCGTATCTGCGCTCACGCAGTACATCAAGAGCATGTTCCAGTCGGAAGGATTGCTGCGCAATGTTTCCGTCGAGGGTGAGCTGTCCAATTACAAGATGTACGCTTCGGGACATTGCTATTTCACGCTGAAGGATGAGACGGCGTCTCTGAAGGGCGTAATGTTCAAGAGCCGTGCGCGGCTGCTGCGTTTTCAGCCGGAAAACGGCATGAAAGTCGTCGCCACGGGCGAGGTTTCCGTCTACGAGCGCGACGGCGCCTATCAGCTCTATGTCGAGCGCCTTCTGCCCGTGGGGGCGGGCGAACTGAGCGTCGCCTTCGAGCAGCTGAAGGCTCGTCTTGCCGCCGAGGGGCTTTTCAATGAGGAACACAAGAAGCCTCTGCCGCCGTTTCCTCGCACGATCGGTATCGTGACGTCCCTTTCGGGCGCAGTGCTGCGCGACATTTACCGCGTTTCCAAACGGCGTGATGCGAATGTTCGCTTGGTTCTTTATCCGACGCTCGTGCAGGGCGAGGGCGCGGCGGCTGAGATTGCTGCCGCCATCCGCTTCTTCAATGAGAAGTACCCCGTCGACCTTTTGATCGTCGGCAGAGGCGGCGGATCGGCGGAAGATTTGTGGGCTTTCAATGAGGAGCCTGTCGTGCGTGCGATCTATGACTCCGTGATTCCCGTCATTTCTGCCGTCGGTCATGAGACGGATACGACTCTTTCCGACTATGCGAGTGATGTGCGTGCGGCGACGCCGTCGCAGGCGGCGGAACTCGCCGTGCCCGAGACAGCGGCGCTCATTCGACGCATTGGCGAATGCGAGATGCGTCTCCAAAAGGCGGTGAAGAGCCGTCTTTACTACGAGCGCGAGCGCGTGGAGCGTCTGGGCGGCTTCTTCCTGAAGCGTCCGCCGCAGGCGCTCCTAGCCGAGCGTCGTCAAAGGCTCGACATGGCGGCAGAAGCGCTCGACCGCGGGATGCGCCGCGCCCTGCTGGAAAAGCAGCATGCCTTTCAGGTCGCAGCGGAAAAGCTCGAGATGCTCAATCCGCTGCACGTCATACGGCGCGGCTACAGCGTTGTGGAGAAAGATGGTGCGACCGTGCGCAGTGTAAAGGAGCTTGTCGCTGGAGATGGGATCCTCGTGCGCCTTGCCGACGGCAGCTTTGACGCCGTCGTCGGAGGTTTGCGAGAAGGAGGTTTATGATGCCGAGAAAGAAGACGCCGTCCTTTGAGCAAGCGCTCGCGGAGCTGGAAGAACTCGTGCAGGCGATGGAAAGCGGCGATTTGAGCTTGGAACAGCTCATGGACAATTATGCGAAGGGCGTGGAGCTTGCGAAGTTCTGCATGACTTCGCTCGATCGTGCGGAAAAGGCGATGGATGTCGTGCTCAAGGAAAAGGGCGGCGCAGTCGAGGAGTTTCGCTTGGAGATTGAGGGGGATGCACGTGAATTTTAAGGCGGAATGGAAAAAGCGTGCCGACTTGGTGGAAGAGGGGCTTCTGCGCGAGTTGAAGAAAGTGCCCGCGTATGATGAGACGCTGGAAAAGGCGATGGAATACAGCCTCATGGCGGGCGGCAAACGCCTGCGCCCCGTGCTCCTGATGGCGGCGGCAGATGCCGTCGGCAAGGATGGCGCGGCCTTCTTGACGACGGGATGCGCCATTGAGATGATTCATACGTATTCCTTGATTCACGACGATCTGCCCGCGATGGACAACGACGACTATCGACGCGGCAAGCCCACGAACCACAAGGTTTTTGGCGATGGAATTGCGGTGCTCGCGGGCGACGCTCTGTTGACGCTCGCCTTCGAGGTCATGCTGCGCCAAGAGGGCGCTGCCCCTGAAACCCTCGTCACCGTCGTCTCCGAGATGAGCCGCGCGGCCGGCCCTTACGGCATGGTCGGCGGACAGGTTCTCGACCTTGAGGGCGAGGGCAGGCGTCTCGATCTGGCAGCCCTTCGAAAGATTCACATGGGCAAGACGGGCGCACTGTTTTGCGCCGCCATACGCTCGGGCGCGATTCTGGCGGGCGCGAAGGAGGAGGAACTCGCCGCGCTGACACTTTATGCTGAGCGCTTTGGGCTGGCCTTTCAGATCACGGATGACATCCTCGACGTCACGGGAGACGAGGCGGCGATCGGCAAGCCTGTGGGCAGTGACGTTCGCAACGAGAAGGCGACGTATGTGACGCTGACCTCCCTGGAAGAGGCGAAGAAATTGGCTGAGGATGCAGTAAATGAGGCCGTGGCGGCACTCGACATCTTTGGCGAACGCGCCGCCTTCCTGCGGGATTTGGCGCTGTTTCTGCTCAGACGGAAAAAGTGAGGCGGATGGATATGGGACAGCTGTTGGAACGCATAAACGAACCGCACGCGCTGAAAAGCTGCACGCTCGATGAGCTTTCGCAGCTGGCGAGAGAACTGCGCCGCTATATCATCGACACAGTTTCCAAAACGGGCGGTCATCTCGCCCCGAGCCTTGGTACGGTGGAGCTTACGCTCGCCCTGCACAGGGCGTTCGACTGTCCGGAGGACAAGATCGTCTGGGACGTCGGTCATCAGGCGTATGCGCACAAGATTCTGACGGGCAGGCGCGAGGCATTCGCCGGTCTTCGCCAGAAAGGCGGCATCACGGGCTTCCCCAAGCGCGAGGAGTCCGTCTATGACGCTTTCGGCACAGGTCATTCGAGCACGTCGATCTCGGCCGCCCTCGGCATGGCGGCGGCGCGTGATATCGCGGGTGAGCAGTACCGCATCGCCGCCGTCATCGGCGACGGCGCACTGACGGGCGGCGAGGCGTTCGAGGGACTGAACAATGCGGGGACACTGGGCAAGGACATCATCGTGATTCTGAACGACAATGGCATGTCCATCGCGCCGAATGTCGGCGCGATGTCCGAGTATCTGTCGCGCTTCCGCGTCGCACCGGGCTACCATCGTGCAAAACAGGATATCAAGAACTTTCTCAAGAGCATCCCTCACATCGGCGAGCGCGTCTACCGGACGGCCGAGCACATCAAGGACGGCGTACGCTCAGCGCTCGTGCCGGGCGGCCTCTTCACCGACATGGGCTTTCACTACATCGGCCCCTTGGACGGGCACAACATCGCCCTTCTGCTCAATGTGTTCGAGCAGGCGAAACAGCTAAAGGGCCCCCTGCTCATTCACGTGGAGACGTGCAAGGGCAAGGGATATGCGCCGGCAGAGAAGGCGCCGGACAAGTTCCACGGCATCGGCAGATTCGACGTCGCCGACGGCACGACGCTGAAGAAGGCGGGCGCGAAGCCGACATACACGAGTGTCTTCGGCAAGGCTTTGCTGGAAGCCGCCGAAGAGGATGCGGATGTCGTCGCCATCACGGCGGCGATGCCCGACGGCACGGGTCTGCGCGCTTTTAGCGAGAAGTACCCGACGCGCTTCTTCGATGTGGGCATTGCTGAGCAGCATGCGACGACGTTTGCTGCAGGCCTTGCAGCGGCGGGCAGGAAGCCCGTGCTCGCGCTCTATTCGACGTTCGCCCAGCGTGCCTACGACCAGATCTTGCACGACGTCTGTCTGCAGAACCTGCACGTCGTCTTCGCGCTTGACCGCGCAGGCTTCGTCGGAGAGGACGGCGCGACGCATCACGGCGTCTTCGACTACTCGTATCTGCGCCACCTGCCGAATATGAAGGTGCTCGCGCCCAAGGATGAGAACGAGCTTGGACGCATGCTCAAGACGGCGCTTTCCCTAGAAGGCCCGGTAGCTCTGCGCTACCCGCGCGGCGAGGGGCTCGGCGCGGCGTTGGAAGAACCGTTCACTCCGTTGGAGAGTCTTGCGGCGGAAGTCTTGGAGGAGGAGGGAGAAATCGCAATCCTCGCTGTCGGCAGCATGGTCGATGCGGCGCAAAAGACGGCGAACCTTCTGAAAGAGGAGGGGCTTTCTGCCGCCGTCGTCAACATGCGCACCGTAAAGCCCCTGGACGAAGAATTGCTGCATCGCATGGCGCATGAGAAGAAAATGCTCGTGACGATGGAAGAGAATGCACTCGCCGGCGGCTTCGGCAGCGCCGTGCTCGAAGCCTTGGCAGACGCAGGTCTTCTCGTGCCCGTCGTGCGCTTTGGCATCGGAGATGCATTCATCGAGCAGGGCAAGCCGCAGGAGCTTCTGGAAATGGCAGGGCTCCAGCCTGAGCAGATGGCAAGAAGCATCCTCACGGCATGGAAGGGAGCACGCGATGGCGAAGGAGCGGCTTGACGTTCTGCTCGTCGAGCGCGGCCTTGCCGCGAGCCGCGAGCGCGCGCGCACGATGATCATGGAAGGCAGGGTGCTCGTCGACGGCAAGAAGGTCGAAAAGGCGGGGACGGGCGTGAAACCCGAGGCTGAGCTTCGACTTTTAGGCGAGGAGATGCCCTATGTGAGCCGCGGCGGGTTGAAGCTGGAAAAGGCTCTCAGAGCCTTTTCCATTTCGCTTGCGGGAAAGACGATGGCGGACATCGGCGCATCGACGGGCGGCTTTTCGGACTGCGCCCTGCAGAACGGCGCGACGAAGGTCTACGCCATCGACGTCGGTTACGGTCAGCTCGCGTGGAAACTTCGCACGGACGCACGCGTGAAGAACATGGAGCGCACGAACATCCGCCATGTGACGCCAGAGGCGCTCGGTGAGCTCGTCGATTTTGCATCCATCGATGTTGCCTTCATATCGCTCGCGAAGGTGCTGCCGGCAGTGCGCTCCTTGCTGAAACCGCAGGGCGAAGTCGCGGCTCTGATCAAGCCGCAGTTCGAGGCGGGACGCGAAAATGTCGGCAAGAAGGGTGTCGTGCGCGATCCGCATGTGCATGAGATCGTAATCCGGGACGTCTTTCGTGCCGCGCAGGAAGCGGGATTTTGCATCCGAGCGCTCTCTTATTCTCCTGTCAAGGGGCCGGAGGGCAATATCGAGTACCTTATGCACCTCGTTTGCACAGGAGAAGAGTCTGCCGCGTCGGGTGTTTCACAAGAGGAAATCGTCGCCGTCGTAGCAGAGGCGCATACGGAATTGGACAAGTAGGCAGGGATTTGATGTTTACCATAGCGGTTTTTCCCAATGTGACGAAGGCGAATATTCGTGCGATCCTCGATCGCGTGCTTGCTTTCTTTGCCGATAAGAGGGTGTGCGTGCTGCTTCCAGCGAAGGAGGCGAGACTCTTAGGGCACGAGGAGTACGGCATCGAGAACATCAACCGTCATCCGATCGACATGGCGCTGAGCATCGGCGGTGACGGCACGCTTCTGAATGTTTGCCGCCGCGTCTACGAGCAGACCGTTCCCGTCTGCGGCATCAACTTCGGCACGGTCGGCTTCCTCATCGATATCGAACTGGATGAGATAGAGACGAAGCTGCAGAAGATCCTCGATAAGGAGTACCACATCGAGGAAAGGCTCATGCTCTCGGGCTACGTCGTCCATCATGGCAAGAAAAGCTACAAGGGAAGCGCGGTCAACGACATCGTGGTGACGAAGGGCGGGCTTGCGCGTATGCTGCGCTTCGGACTTTCCATCAACGATACGCGCATCGCGAACTACAAGGCGGACGGACTGATCGTCTCTACAGCGACAGGCTCGACGGCGTATTCCCTTTCGGCGGGCGGGCCGATCGTCAATCCACACGTCAAGGCGCTTGTCCTCACGCCGATTTGCCCGCATACCTTCGACATCCGTTCTATGGTGATTTCCGAGGACGATACGGTGCGCATGCGCATCAAGGCTGGACATTCCGATATTTTCGTTACCTTCGATGGACAGAAGTCGTTTCAGATTGCCGATGAGGATGAGGTGATCGTGCGCAAGGCGAAAAATCCCGCACGCATTGTGAAATTCGGCGACAAGGATTATTACCGCACGATGAAGGAAAAACTTCTGGACAATGCCTGAGGGAAAGCGCGCTTTCGAGAGAACGGGGGAAGAGCATGAAGGTCAAGCGTCACGCGGTCATTCGTGAAATCATCGAAAACACTGCCATCGAAACGCAGGAGGAATTGGCAGCGGCGCTGCGTGCGCGTCAGATCGACGTGACGCAGGCGACCGTGTCGCGTGACATCAAGACGATGATGCTCGTCAAGGTGCCGGCGGGGAATGGCCGCTATCGCTATGCGCTGCCGAAAGAAAAGGGAGCCGTGCTTTCCAAGGAGCGCATGGCACGCCTCTTTTACGATTCTGTCGTTTCTCTCGATTACAGTGAGAACATCATCGTCGTCAAGACTCTGCCCGGCGCTGCCAATGCCGTCGCCGCCGTCCTCGATCATACGCCTTGGCAGGAGATCGTCGGCACGGTGGCGGGCGACGACAGCATCCTCGTCGTCGTCAAGCCTCGGGAGGCGGCGCCCGAGGTCGTGCGGCGCATGGAGAAATTCTTCGCTCAGTGAGAGGAACATCATGTTAAAGACATTGACGGTTTGGAATTTTGCCCTTTTGGAGCATGTGAAAATCGAATTTGGTGCGGGGCTGAACATCCTGACGGGTGAGACGGGCGCGGGCAAGTCCATCCTCATCGACGCCTTGGGCGCGGTGCTGGGCAAGCGTCTCGCGGCGACCGCCATACGAAGCGGCTGCGAATGGCTGCGCGTCGAGGCGGTTTTCGATCTGGAAGCGCAGACTGCATTGAAGAGTCTCCTTGAGGAGCAGGCGATTCCTGTGGAGGATGACGAGCTCATCATCACGCGCCAAGTCTCGCACAAGGGGAAGAATTCCGTCCTCCTGAACGGCTGCCGTGTGACGCTCGCGCTGCTAAAAGAGCTTGGCGCCTATCTCGTCGACATTCACGGGCAGCACGACAATCTTGCGCTGCTGCGCCCCGAAAACCAGCTTCTCCTCCTCGACACTTCGGATGCCGCCATTGAAAAGCAGCGCGATGTCTATCAGAAAAGCTTCGCCGCTTGGAACGACTGCAAGAAGCAGCTCAGGGCGAAGGAGGAGGAAGCGAAGAACACGACGGAACGCCTCGATCTCCTGCATTGGCAGGAAAAGGAAATCGAGGAGGCCGATTTGAAGGAGGGCGAGGACGAGCGCATCGAGGCGGAGATCAAGAAGCTCTCGAACGCCGAAAAGATCTCAGGCTTCGTCGAAGAATCCTACGCGCTCTTGAACGGCGATGTGGGAGGCAAGGCGCTGAACGTCCTCGCGGCTCTGAGCAAGGTCAAGAAGAACCTCGAATCACTCTCGCGCTTCGGCAATGAGTTGGACAATGCCTGCAAGATGGTGGAGAACGCCTATTGCGACTTGCAGGAAGCGTCGTATGAGATTCGCGACTACGGCTCCGACATGGAGTTTGATCCGCATCGGCTCGACTCGTTGGAAAGCCGCATGAGCGTCATCGATAAATTGTGCCGCAAGTATGGTGCGACAACGACGGACGTGCTCGCCCATCTGGCGAAGGTCAAGGCGGAACTGCAGCGCATCGAGAACTACGATGTCGATTTGGAAGACCTGAAGGCGGCTCTTAAAAACGCCGCGGACACGCTGAAAGAGGAGGCGCAGAAGCTCACGAAACTGCGCTCCGCCGCTGCCAAGGCGCTCTCTGCGCACGTCGGCGAGCAGATCAAGGCTCTCGGCATGGAGAAGGCGCACTTTTCCATCGCGCTCCGTGCAGCAGACTACAGTGCAACGGGAGCGGACGACATCGTCATGCTCTTCTCGGCGAATGCGGGCGAGAAGGAGCAGCCGCTGCAGGACGTCGCCTCGGGCGGCGAGCTTTCGCGCGTGGCTCTCGCCGTCAAGGCTGTTTCGGCCGCGAATGATGATTCGCCGCCGAGCATGGTATTTGACGAGATCGACACGGGCATTGGCGGCAAGACGGCGCGCATGGTCGCCGAACGCATCGCCATGGTCGCTTTGCACAGGCAAGTCCTCTGCATCACGCATCTGCCGCAGATCGCCTGCATGGCGGACGCGCATCTTTACATCCACAAGGAGACGCAGGAGGGGCGCACGCTGACGGAAGTGCAGCTCCTCGCCGAGGGCGAGCGCATCAACGAGATCGCACGCATGGCGTCGGGCAGCGACATCACGGCGGCTGCGCTTGACAATGCGCGGGAAATGGTGGATAATGCTAGAATTAAACGCGCTGAAATCAGCCGCAGTTTCTCGAAATAAAGGGGAAAATATGTACGAAGATTTGTTGGAGAAAAAGCTCCGGAGTGAAAACATCTACGACGGCGTCCTGCTCCATGTTCGGCGCGATACGGTGACGTTGCCGAACGGTAGGGAAGCCGTGCGCGAGTGGGTTAGGCATCCCGGCGCTTCCGCCGTCCTGCCCGTGTTCGAGGACGGTACGGTGCTGCTCGTGCGCCAGTACCGCTATCCCGTCGACCGCGTCACGCTTGAGATCCCAGCGGGCAAGCTCGACTCTCCGAAGGAAGATCCGCTCGCGTGCGCCGTGCGCGAACTTTCGGAGGAGACGGGATACACGGCAAAGCATTGGGCAAAGCTCACGACGATCGGCACGACCGTCGGGTTTTCCAATGAGTATATCCATATCTACGCCGCGCACGATTTGCAGGCGGGCGAGCAGCATACGGACGACGATGAGTTTATCCACGTCGTCAAGATGCCGCTCGAAGAGGCCGTAGAGCGCGTCAAAACCGGCGAGATCTTCGATGCGAAGTCCGTGACAGCAATTCTCATGACGGCGCTCGGCAAAGCGAAACACTGATGGGAGGCGGAATATGTTTGGTTCTGATTTGATGTGGTTCATCGCGGGTATCCCGGGAATTTTGATTGCCATGGTCGTGCACGAGTATTCCCACGCACGCGTCGCCGTTGCCATGGGCGACATGACGCCGCGCCTCATGGGCAGACTCACGCTCAATCCCAAGGCGCACATCGATCCCATCGGGCTTTTGACGCTGTTCCTCGTTCATTTCGGCTGGGCGAAGCCCGTGATGATAAATCCGAGGAATTTTCGCGACATGCGCAAGGGCGAAGTCCTCGTGGCTCTGGCAGGGCCGGCATCCAACCTTGTCATAGCATTTCTGGCCATGCTTTTTTTTGCTGTCTACGCGCGCCTCGGTCTGCCTGTATCGCAGGGCTTTTATACGGTCATGCAGCTTCTCGCGCTGATCAACGTCAACTTCGCTGTGTTCAATATGATACCGCTGCCACCTCTTGACGGTTCACGCGTACTCATGGCATTCTTGCCGGGGCGCTGGGCGTATGAACTCATGCGTCTGGAACGCTACACATTCATCATTCTCATCCTGCTGATCATGGTCGGGCCGTTCGCGCGCCTCTTGGGAGCCGTCTCCTGGGCGATCTACTCCACGCTCGCGGCGGTCGTCGGTCTGCTCATCTGATTCGCTCTCATGGACAAGTATACGGTACGGCTCAATGCTTTTGAAGGGCCGATGGATCTCCTCATGCATCTCATCGAGAAGAATAAGATCGACATCTACGATATCCCGATGGCGGTTCTGACCGAACAGTATATGAACTACCTTGCAGAGATGCAGGAGTTTGATATCGAGGTTGCGAGCGAATTCATCGTCATGGCGGCGACGCTTCTGCAGATCAAGTCGCGCATGATGCTGCCGAAGCCGCCGAAAGAAAAGGAGGAGGAAGAAGAGGAAGATCCGCGCAGGGAACTTGTGGAGCGCATCTTGGAGTACCGCCGCTTCCGCCGCGTCAGCGTGGAACTCGACGGTCTTGCCGCGCTGCAGGAGAGGGTGTTTGCGCGCAAGCCGCTGCCGCTTCCCGTGCGCCGTTTGCCGCCTGAGGAAATGTCCGTTGCCCTGCTCGTCGACGCCTTCCGCATCGCCATGGAGGTGCGAGAGGAGATCACGATTCCGAAGGCGCTTGTAGCGCCCGACGCCTACAGCATACAGGGAAAGATGGAGGACATCCTCGTGCTCCTTGACCGCGAGGGTGGGCAGATGCCGTTTGCCGCCGCATTCCCGTCAGGCACGCGTGCGGAACTCATCGTTTCCTTTCTTGCGCTGTTGGAGCTGATCAAGCTCCATTCCGTCGTGATTCGCCAGGGCGATCTTTTTGGCGATATTCTTGTTTGCCTAAGGACGAGTGATCACTGATGTTTATGGAAGAAATGCAGGCGCCTTTGGAGGCGCTGCTTTTTGTGCGCGGCGAGCCAGTGACGGCAATGCAGCTCAAGGAGATCCTGCAGGTTGACGAGGAGAGCCTAGCCGAGCTTTTGGCGCTTTATGCGAAGACGTTGGAGGAGCGTGGGAGCGGTCTCATGTTGCATCGTGTCGCGGGAGGCTTTCAGCTTGTCACACGCCCCGAGTGTCATGCCTATGTGCAGAAGCTTGCAGAGGTGCAGGACAGAAAACTCACGACGCCGACCTTGGAGACGCTCTCGATCGTCGCCTTCAAGCAGCCGATCACGAAGCAGGAAATCGAGCACATCCGCGGTGTGCGCGTCGAGCGAGCGCTGCAGAAGCTCCTGGAGATGGAGCTGATCGAAGAAGTAGGCAGGAAGCCTGTTCTAGGACGGCCGATCCTCTACGGCACGACGGATGTCTTTCTCAAGTGCTTCGGACTCAATGCACTGAGCGACCTGCCTGCTTTGCCGGCCTTGGAAGAGGTGGCGGAAGAAGGAGACGTGCAGCTTGAATTGCTCGCCGCCGATGGGGATGCTCAGACCGAGGAAGAAGAATCGTCGGAAGCGCTGACAGAAGATGGCGCAGAACGTGCTGAGGAGATTGACGAAGCCTTGCATACGGAGGAAAAAATTGATTGAATTATTGGCTCCTGCAGGGAGCAGGGAGGCGTTGACGGCCGCTGTGGAAAGCGGCGCTGACGCCGTCTATCTGGCAGGCAATATGTTCGGTGCACGCGCCTATGCGGATAACTTCGACGAAGATGGACTGCGCGAGGCGATCGCCTTCGCCCACAGCCGTGATGTGCGCGTGCATGTGACGGTCAACACCATCGTACGCGATGAGGAGATGGCGGCACTCTCCCGCTACCTGCGCTTCCTCTATGAGGCGGGTGCGGACGCCGCGCTCGTGCAGGATCTCGGCGTTTATCGGCTCGCGCGTCAGGCGGCGCCCAGTCTGCCGCTGCATGCGAGCACGCAGATGACCGTGCACAATCTGGAAGGCGTGCTCCTTCTTCAGGAGATGGGCTTTGAGCGAGTCGTGCTCTCGCGCGAGCTTTCGTTGGAGGATATCCGCTATATCACGGCGCACTGTCAGGTGGAGATTGAGACTTTCGTGCATGGGGCGCTTTGCGTCTGCTACTCGGGGCAGTGTCTGATGAGCAGCATGATCGGCGGCAGGAGCGGCAATCGCGGTCGCTGTGCGCAGCCGTGTCGTCTGCCCTATACGCTTGTAGATGAGACGGGCGCGGATGTTCTCGGCAAGGATGCGGGGCAGTTCCTGCTCTCGCCCAAGGATTTGAAAACCATTGAGCTTTTGCCGGAACTCTTGGAGAGCGGCATCGCTTCGCTGAAGATCGAAGGGCGCATGAAGCGTCCCGAGTACGTCGCTGTCGTCGTCGACGCCTATCGCCGCGCCATCGACGCCGTCGAGGCAGGCAGGGGACTGCCGAGCGCGGCAGAG
This sequence comes from Selenomonas sputigena, assembly GCF_026015965.1. NCBI lineage: Bacteria > Bacillati > Bacillota > Negativicutes > Selenomonadales > Selenomonadaceae > Selenomonas > Selenomonas sputigena. The sequence goes on from NZ_CP110383.1 coordinate 888,655, forward strand.
GATGAAAAGGCGCTCGCGCAGATCTTCAACCGCGATTTCACGACGGCCTACCTAAAGGAGCGTCCGGGGCGCACGATGATGAGCGATTCCCGGCCGAACAATCGCGGCCTTCTTGTCGGACGCGTCTTGGAAAATGACAGGACGGCGGGGCGCGTGAAGCTGAAGCTCTCGGGCGATCTGGCCGAGGGAGATCAACTGGATTTCTGGGTCAAGGTCGGCGGCAGGAAGACGGCGACGGTGACGGATCTCCGCGACAAGAAGGGTCGCTCCTGTCCTACGGCGAAGGCGGGCGAGGAGGTCACATTGCCTCTCGATGCGCCCGTGAAGCCGCACGACCGCGTATTCAAGGTGTTCGACGCACATCTCATGGAGAAGGCGCGCGGCTTTTTCCGCGCGGGCGCTCCCGTGCGGCGCGTGCCCGTGGCGGCGCATGTTTGCGTGCGCCTCGGCGAGCCTCTTTCCATCAAGTTGCGTGACCGGGACGGCTTTAGAGCGCAGGCAAAGACGGAGTTTCATGCGGAATCTGCAAAGAAGCGACCGTTGGATGCAGCGACTGTTGAAAAGCAGCTGAGTCGCATCGGTACGACGATCTTTTCCTTAGGGGAGGTCTCCCTCGATATTGAGGATGGCGTGATGGTTCCCGTCAGCGAGATCAACGAGGCGCGGCGCAGGGCGTTCGCTGCCTTGCAGGAAGAGCGCATGGCGCACTATCGCCGCGCTGCCCTGCCGGCATTCCGCTACGAAGAAGCGCCTGCCCGCGCCAGAGGCAGGGTTGATGCGCGGATCGCGGCGGCGACGGACACGCTCGCCGGCGTGCGCGAGGCGCTGCGCTCAGGTGCCGACGAGATCGTCTTCGGCGGCGATTCCTACCATCATCGTGCGATTCTCCTGCGCGACTACGCGGAGGCGGCGCAGCTCGCACGCGGCGCAGGATGCGCCATCGTGTTCAACACGCCGCGCCTCGTGCTGCGCCGCGATATGGCGGCATGGAAAAAACTCGTCGAGGGTTTCGTGAGCCTTTCCCCCGACGCCGTCAGTGTCCACAACTTTGGCACGCTCCGCGTCGTGCGCGAGGCGGGGCTGAAGTTTTATGCCGATGCGTCGCTTCCCGTCATCAACTGCCGGGCGCTTGCGGAGCTTGCAGAAATGGGAGCGAGCCGCGCCGTTCTTTCGCCCGAGCTTACGCTGGAACAGGCGGGGGTGCTTGCCGCGCGTGCGCCTTTTCCCGTCGAGTGCATCGTCGAGGGAAATCTTGAACTCATGGTATCTGAATACTGCGCCTTGGGCAGTTTTCTCGGCGATGCAGCGTCAGGCTCGTGTTCGATGCCGTGCTGCAAGGGAAAGACGCGCTACGCCTTGCTGGACAGGAAGGACATGAAATTTCCGCTCGTATTCGACCAGTCATGCCACATGCACGTCCTCAACGGCAAGCGCCTTTCGATGCTGCTTCATGCGATGGAGTTTGCGCCGCGCGGCATCTCTTTTTTACGCATCGACGGGCGCTTCATGGAAGCGGCGGAACTGGGAAGACGCGTGCGCCTTTACAAGGAATGGAGCCGTTTTTCAGGCACGCTCATCAAGGAGCAGGAGGAATATCTGAAGGAGCTTGAGGGCAAGGATGTGACGCGCGGCCATTATTTCCGCGGCGTGCAGTAAAAGAGAAAGGTTATGTATGGAAAAGGAAACACTCGACACGCTTGAGTACGACAAGATTCGCGCGATGCTGGAAGCGAAGGCAGGCTCCGTCCTCGGCAAGGAGAAGGCACGAGCCGTCCTTCCGTCGGGCGATTTTGCTGAGGTAGAGGAGCTTCTGCGCGAGACGGAGGAGGCGGTTCGCCTCTCGGCTTTTTCCTCGCCGCCCATGGGCGGAGTCTTCGACATCCGCGAGTCTCTGGCAAAGGCCGAGCGCGGCGCCGTGCTCGACCTCGGCGATTTTACCGATCTTCTGAGCACGATGCGCGCGATGCGAGCCGTCAAGCGCTTCTTCAAAGAAGTGGAGATGGACTTGCCGCTCATCAAGGAGCAGGCAAAGGGCATCGAGATTCTCGGGCAGTTGGAACGCAGGCTGGAAAACAGCGTCGACGAGCACGGCAATTTGCTCGACGACGCGAGCGTCGAGCTTTCGCGTATACGGCGTGAATTGCGCTCAGGCAGACGCAGGGCGAAGGAGCAGATGGAAGCCATCCTGCACCGCACGGAGTATCAGAAATTCTTTCAGGACGCCATCATCACACAGCGTGCGGAGCGAAATGTCATACCGATCAAACAGGAGTATCGCCAGAGCTTTCCAGGCATCGTCCACGACCAGTCGGCGAGCGGCGCGACGCTTTTCATCGAACCGATGGCTCTCGTCGATCTCAACAACGATCTCAAGCAGCTTGCGCTCGCAGAGAAGACCGAGGTGCAGCGCCTCCTGCGCCTTCTCTCGCAGGAGGTCGGCAAGAACGGCAGTGTTCTCGAAGGGAATTGTGCCATACTCGCCTCTCTTGACTTCATCTTCGCGCGGGCGAAGCTTGCAGCCGATATGCAGGCGACGCGCCCTGCGATCAATCGCGAGGGAAGGACGAAGCTCGTCGCCGCGCGTCATCCGCTGATCGATGCGGCAAAGGTCGTGCCCATTGACATCGCGCTTGGAGAATCGTATCGCATGCTGCTTATCACAGGACCAAATACGGGCGGCAAGACGGTCAGCCTGAAGACGATCGGCCTCTTTGCGCTCATGGTACAGTCGGGCTGCTACATCCCTGCCGCCGCAGGATCTGAGATTTCTGTATATACGAATGTCTATACGGTCATCGGCGACGAGCAGAGCATAGAGCAGAGCCTCAGCACATTTTCCGCGCACATGTCGCATTTGGTCAAACTCTTGGAATGTGTCGAGGGCACGGATCTCCTGCTGCTCGATGAGATCGGCGCGGGAACCGACCCCGAGGAAGGGGCGGCTCTCGCCATGGCGATCCTTGAGCAGTTCCTCGCACGCGGCGCCTCGACGATCGTGACGACGCATTACTCGGAGCTGAAGACGTTCGCTTTTACGCGCGAGGGCATCGAAAATGCCTGTGTGGAATTCGATGTCGAGACGCTGCGCCCGACGTACCGTCTGCTGACGGGGATGCCGGGCGCAAGCAACGCCTTTGCTATCAGCCGCCGCCTCGGCCTTTCGGAGGCGGCAATCCTGCGTGCACAGCAATTCATCAAGGCCGATCATGCACAATTCGAGAAGGTCGTGAACCAGCTCGAAAGCGAAAAGCTCATGTACGAGCAGAGGAACGCCGACATCATGGAAAGGCAGCAGCGCGTGGCGAAGCTTGAGGAAAAGACGCAGGCGCTGAAGGATGAGATTCGCGAGAAGAAGGAGCAGATGCTCAAGAAGGCGAGGCAGGAGAGCGCAAATCTCGTGCGACGCACGCGACGTGAGGCGGAGGAGATCATCAAGAGCCTCAAGGCGCAGTTCGATGACCTCGGCATAGAGAGCCGCCGCCGCGCCATGCAAGAGGCGCGGGAGAAACTGCAGGAAGCGGCGGAGCGTTCGCGCACGGGACTCCTCCCCGGCAAGGCGTACAAAGAGAAGATTGACATGCAGAAGCTCGCTGTCGGCGATGTCGTCTATGTGCGAAAGCTCGACCAAAAGGCGACGGTGCTCAAGATTCAGGGCGCAAATATCGGGGTGCAGCTCGGCAATCTCAAGACGTATGTCAAGGCGGGAGACTGCCGCTTTGTCGAACGTGCGAGGAAGGAGCAGTCCGCCGCGAAAGGAAGCAGCCGCACGAAGGGGGCGGGTGCGCTTCTGCAGAAGACGGCGAACCTGCATCGTGAGATCGATGTGCGTGGACTCATGGTCGACGAGGCGGAGCAAGTGCTCGGTAAGTTCCTCGACGATGCCGTCGTCGGCGGACTCGGCCAGGTGCTCATCATCCACGGCAAGGGGACGGGAGCACTCAGAAAGGGCATCCACGATTATCTCAAGCATCACAAGAGCGTCGCCCGCTTCAACTTCGCCGACATCAGCGAGGGCGGTACGGGCGCGACGCTCGTCGATTTGCAGTGATGGAAGAGCGGGCAATAATGTCTTGCTCTGCCACTTTCGTTGCAGTATAATGAAAAGCATATCGTTGAATAGATCAGGAGGAGCTTCTTCATGGAAAAACGTACCGATGCGACGCGCGCCTCACGGCAGCAACTGCAGAGACGTCTGGCACCGAAGTCGAATCCGAAGCCGCCGCCGAAGAAGAAAAGCCGCGGCGGCAATATTGTGCGCGCTCTCGTGGGTTTCCTCATCCTTGTTTTCGTCATGCTCGTCGGCATCGGCTGCGGCTTTTTGACGGCGAGCATGAATACGAAAGAAAATCTCGTTGAGGACATCCGTCCGCCGGCGTCGTCTCATATCTATGACATCAACGGCAACGAAATCGCCAATGTTCATGCAACAGAGAACCGTGAGCCGGTAAAGCTCGCGCAGATTCCGAAAAATCTGCAGAATGCTTTCGTCGCAGTCGAGGACAACCGCTTCTATGAGCACATGGGCGTCGACCCGCGCGGCATTCTGCGCGCCGTCTATGCCAACGTCACGGGCAGGACGATCTCCGAGGGCGGTTCGACGATCACGCAGCAGCTCGCCAAAAATGCTTACCTGACGCAGGATCGGACGCTCAAGCGCAAGGTACAGGAAGTGTTCCTTGCCCTGCAGATCGAGCGCCAGTATACGAAGCAGGAGATCTTGGAGCTTTATCTGAACCAGATCTACTTCGGACAGGGCGCTTATGGCGTGCAGGCGGCGGCGAAGACGTACTTCGGCAAGAACGTCGAGGATCTTGATCTCAATGAATGTGCGATGCTTGCGGGCATACCGAAGAGTCCCAACTACTATTCGCCGTTTAACAACTTCAACGCCGCACAGGAACGCAAGGAAGTCGTGCTCGATCAGATGGAAAAGTACGGCTACATCAACCATGCGACGGCGCGCAAGACGACGGAAGAGAAGCCGACGCTTGCCAATAAGACACAGGCGAAGGATACGACGGGCGCGTACTTCATCGACTATATCACGCAGAAGGTCATTGATCGATACGGCGCCGATGCCATCTATAAGGAAGGCTTGAAGATCTACACGACGATCGACATGACGATGCAGAAGGCAGCGGAAGAGGCCGCGCATACCGTGGCCGTACAGCGCACGGATGGCAATGGAGTGCAGCAGCCGCAGATGGCGCTCGTCGCCATCGATCCGCACACGGGCTACATCAAGGCGATGGTCGGCGGCCGAGGCACGGATCAGTTCAATCGCGCGACGATGGCGGAGCGTCAGCCAGGCTCGTCGTTCAAGCCCTTCGTCTTTGCAGCGGCGCTTGAGGCGAATTATTCTCCCGATACTATCATTGACGACAGCCCGATCAAGATCGGTGGCTGGTCGCCGAAGAATTATAGCGGCAATTACAGCGGCAAGGTGACACTGCGCACGGTGGCGCGCTACTCGCTCAACGTGCCTACGGTCAAGATTGCACAGAAGCTCGGCATAGAAAAGCCGATTTACTATGCGCAGGAGATGGGCATAACGACTCTTGTGCTTGACGGTGAGCGCAACGACAAGAACTTCTCGACAGCGCTCGGCGGACTCACGAAGGGCGTGACGCCTCTGGAACTGACGAGCGCTTACGGGACGTTTGCAAACAAGGGCATACACGTCGAGCCTGTCGCCATCATTAAGATTCTCGACCGCAACGGCAAGGTTCTTGAACAGGCGGAGCTTAAGCAAAAGAGCGTCATCAAGGAAAGCAGTGCAGCGGCGTTGACGAGCATGCTGCAGGATGTCGTGCAGCATGGTACGGGAACGCGTGCGAATATCGGACGTCCTGCCGCAGGCAAGACTGGTACGACGGACAACTATCACGATGCGTGGTTCGTCGGCTACACGCCCGATCTCGTGGCTGGCGTGTGGATCGGCAACGACGACAACACGTCGATGGGCGTGATGTCAGGCGGCATGGCACCAGCAGAAATGTGGAAGGCATTCATGCAAAAGGTTGTCGCGGGCACACCTGCAAAGAACTTTGACGGTGTTTCATATACCGCAGGAAGTGCCAGCGAGATTAAGGACGAAAAATCTGCGAAGGACGAGAAGCATACAGATAAGAAGGAAAAGAATGCCAAGGATGCGAAAAACGGCAAGGATGCCAGGGATGTGCCAAGGCCCGAGGCAGGTGGCAGAACTATGGGAGACGGCGCACCGCAGTCCGATTCCACGCCCTCGCAGCAGCCGTCGCTCCCTGAACCAGGTGGCGGTCCTGAGCCGGGCGCAGGCGTTTCCAAGGGCAGGGATTGATGTGCTTTTGAAGGATGAGAAAAGAAGGGAAGAGTTCGTTGGCAAATGTTTTTGATGTTTTGAAAGAGCGCGGTTTCATCGCTCAATGCACAGATGAAGAAGGAGTGCGCGAACTGCTCGGCAAAGAGAGCGTGACCTTCTACACAGGGTTCGACCCGACGGCGGACAGTCTTCATGTTGGACATTTCCTCGGACTCATGGCGATGTCGCACATGCAGCGTGCCGGGCATCGTCCCGTGTGCCTCGTGGGCGGCGGCACGGGAACGGTCGGCGATCCTTCGGGGCGCACGGATATGCGCAGGATGCTGACAGACTCTGATATCGAGCACAACTGCGACTGCTTCAAGAAGCAGATCGCGCGTTTCATCGACTTTTCTGAGGGCAAGGCGCTGATGGTCGACAACGGCGATTGGCTGAGGAAGCTCAACTACATCGAACTTCTGCGCGAGGTTGGGGCGCATTTCACCGTGAACCGCATGTTGGCTGCTGAAGCCTACAAAACGCGTTGGGAGAAGGGGCTGACCTTCCTCGAATTCAACTACATGGTCATGCAGGCCTACGACTTTCTGGAACTCAGTCACCGCTGCGACTGTAAACTGCAGATGGGCGGCGACGATCAGTGGTCGAACATCATCGCGGGTGTCGAGCTGATCCGCAGGAAGGAAGCGAAACCCGCCTACGGACTGACCTTCACGCTTCTCACGAAGAGCGACGGTCAGAAGATGGGCAAGACGGCGGGCGGCGCCCTTTGGCTCGACGCCGAAAAGACATCGCCGTACGATTTCTACCAGTACTGGCGCAACATTGACGATGCCGACGTTGAAAAATGTCTTGCGCTCTTGACATTCCTGCCGATGGAAGAGGTGCGCCGCTTGGGCGCGCTCAGGGATGCGGCAATCAACGAGGCGAAGACGGTGCTCGCCTACGAGGTCACGAAGCTTGTGCATGGAGAGGCGGAAGCGAAGAAGGCGAAGGAGGGAGCCGAGGCGATGTTCGGCGGCGGCGCGGCATCCGCAGAGCTGCCGACGTTCACACTGACCGCCGAGGAGATGGGCGCGAAGCTCCTTGACATCCTCGCAAAGAACGGCGTTTTCCCTTCAAAGAGCGAAGGCAGGCGCCTCATCTCGCAAGGCGGCGTCACGCTCAACGATGCGCGGGTCACGGATGCCGATTATCGTCTGCAGGAGGAGGATTTCTCCGGCGGCACGGCGCTCGTCAAGAAGGGCAAGAAGAAGCATTATCGGCTTGTAAAAGCTTGAAGAAAAGGGCTACGTTATTTAAAATAAGGAGTTGCAAGGTTTCATGTCAGGACATTCCAAATGGGCGAACATCAAGAGGAAAAAGGGCGCGAATGATGCGATTCGCGGCAAGATCACGACGAAGATCGGCAGGGAGATCACCATCGCCGTGCGCATGGGCGGCGGCGATCCGACGGGAAATATGCGACTGAAGCTCGCGCTTTCCAAAGCGAAGGCGAACAACATTCCCAAGGACAACATCCAGCGCGCCATACAGAAGGGGCTTGGCGCTGCCGAGGGAAGCAACTATGAGGAACTGACCTACGAAGGCTACGGGCCGGCGGGCTCCGCCATCATGCTCGACATCCTGACGGACAATCGCAACCGCAGCGCCGCTGATGTGCGCCACATCTTCTCGAAGTACGGCGGCAATCTCGGCGAAACGGGCTGCGTTGGCTGGATGTTCAAGCAGAAGGCCGTGTTCATCGTGGAGAAGGAGACATTCGAGGACGAGGATGAACTCATGGGCATCGTGCTCGATGCGGGCGCGGAGGACTTCAAAGCGGAGGACGACGTCTTCGAAATTACGGCTGATCCCGCTGACTATGACGCGATCGAGGCGGCGCTCGGCGAGAAGGGAATCGAGACGGCATCGGCGGAGATCACGATGGTTCCCGATACGACTGTCAAGCTTGAGGGCAAGGATGCGGAAAAGATGCAGAATCTCATCGATGCCCTTGAGGAAAACGATGATGTGCAGAATGTCTACAGCAACTATGAGTTTGATGAAGAGTAAGTCCGCAGAAGGCGCGGTCGTGCAGTTTTCATCGAGGAGAAGGCATGCTGGCGCTGGGCATTGATCCGGGCACGGCGATCTGCGGCTTTGGCTTCGTGTCCTCGGAGGGAAGCCGTCTCGTGCCGCATGCATACGGCGCTCTGACGACGAGTCCCAAGGCTCGCATGGAAGACAGGCTCATGAAGCTCTACGATGGGCTTGACGCCTTGATCAAGGAATATAAGCCCGACGTCATGGGCATCGAGCAGCTTTTCTTCAACCGCAATGTCACGACGGCGATTCCCGTCGGGCAGGCGCGTGGCGTCGTGCTTCTGGCTGCGGCCAAGAATGGCTTGGAAATCGCGGAGCATACGCCGTTGCAGGTCAAGCAGGCGGTGACGGGTTATGGCAAGGCGCGGAAGGAACAGGTCATCTACATGGTCTCAAAGCTTCTGCACCTCGCGAAACCGCCAAAACCCGATGATGTGGCGGATGCGCTTGCCGTAGCCATCTGCACGACGCACTGCATGGCGAGTGCCGCCTGGCGCAATCGCCTGTAGGGAGCATGGATGAATTTAGCGCGGTCTGCGGTTCAATGATTTTTAGGAGATTTTCATGATCGGTTTCCTGCGGGGAAAGGTCGCGCGCCTTTCCCTTGATTTTTGCTTTCTTGACGTTGCAGGCGTCGGCTACCGCGTCTTCATTTCGGGCGCGACGCATGGTCGCCTGCACATGGGCGAAGAAGTGACGCTCTTCACGCATCTTGCCGTGCGCGAGGACGCCATGACGCTCTACGGCTTCTTTTCTGAGGAGGAGTACGAGCTTTTTCAAATGCTCATCTCCGTCACGGGAATCGGTCCCAAGGCGGCGCTTGGCATCTTATCGAACATCACGCCAGAGAACCTCTGTCTTGCCGTAAGGAATAAGAAGGCGGACATTTTAACGAAGGCTCCAGGAATTGGCAAGAAGTCGGCGGAACGCATCATCTTGGAACTCAAGGACAAGATGAAGGGATTTATGACGGAGCACGAAGCGATTGTCGAGGAAGGCTTGCTCGAAGAGCCTGTCGAAGATACGATGCTTGCCGAGGCGGGCGCCGCGCTCCTCTCGCTCGGCTACACGCAGGCGGAGTTCACGCCGATCCTGCGGCGTGCCAAGGACTGCAAGGACGCTGAGGCGCTGATTCGTTTTGCGTTGAAGGAGTTTGCCCAACATCGCTGAGAAAGGAGGGGCGGAATGGAGGAAATGGAAGGGCGCATCATTGCGCAGGACGAACGGACAGAGGACACATGGCAGTACAGCCTGCGCCCGCGAAAGCTCGCTGAGTACATCGGGCAGAAGAAGGCAAAGGAAAATCTCAAGGTATTCGTGCAGGCGGCATTGAATCGCGGTGAGGCGCTCGACCATGTGCTGCTCTATGGGCCGCCCGGCCTCGGCAAGACGACGCTCGCAGGCATCATCGCCAACGAGCTGGGCGTGAACTTCCGCATCACATCGGGGCCTGCCATCGAGCGCTCAGGCGATCTCGCGGCGCTCCTGACGAATCTCGGCGAGCGCGATGTGCTCTTTATTGATGAGATACACAGGCTTTCCAGAAGCGTCGAGGAGGTGCTGTACTCAGCGATGGAGGACTTCGCGCTCGATATCATCATCGGCAAGGGGCCGAGTGCACGCTCCATCCGTCTTGACATCGCGCCATTCACACTGGTCGGCGCGACGACGAAGGCAGGGGCGCTTGCCGCTCCTCTGCGCGATCGCTTCGGCGTGATCTCGCGTCTGGAGTATTACGAGCCGTCTGAACTCATGCATATCATTGAGCGTGCGGCTGAGATCCTGCAGATTTCCATCGAAAGGAGTGGGGCGGAGAAGATCGCACACCGTTCGCGCGGCACGCCGCGCGTCGCGAACCGCTTGCTGAAGCGCGTGCGCGACTTCGCACAGGTCGAAGGAGCCGCGGCGATCACCGCTGCAATCGCTGACGCGGCTCTCGATCGACTGGAAGTCGACCGCATCGGTCTCGACCATACGGATCGCCGCATGCTCTTGACGATGATTCAAAAGTTCGCGGGTGGGCCAGTGGGACTCGAAACCCTGGCAGCTGCCATCAGCGAGGAGAGCGACACGATCGAGGACGTCTACGAACCTTATCTCTTGCAGCTCGGTTTCATCAATCGCACGCCGCGCGGCCGCATCGTAACGCGCGCCGCCTATGAGCATCTCGGCATACCCTATGTGGAGGAAGGAAAATGAGCTTAAAACTTTTGCTCCATATGTGCTGCGGGCCATGCTCGTGCTATCCTGTCAAGAAACTTCGGCAGGACGGCATTGAGCCTGTTGGCTACTTCTTCAATCCTAATATCCACCCGTACAAAGAATGGGATATGCGTCTGAAGACAGCAAAGGAATTTGCCGCCAAGGTGGAGCTGGAAATACGGACGGACGAAAATTACATGCTGCGCGACTTCTTGCAGCGTGCGCTCTTAGCCGAGCGTCTGCCCAACGGCCGCTGCCGCATGTGTTATACATGGCGTTTGGGAGAGGCGGCGCGCTATGCGAGCGAGAATGGCTTTGAGGCATTTACGAGCACGCTTTTCTACAGCATTCATCAGCAGCATGATCTCATGCGCGAGACAGCGGAGTTCTTCGCTCGCAAATACGACATTGAATTTTATTACGAGGACTTCCGCCCGGGCTGGCAGGAAGGCATCGACATCAGTCACGAGTTGGAACTCTACCGTCAGCCGTACTGCGGCTGCATCTTCAGTGAAGAGGAGCGCTACAGCAAAGCGATCCGCAAGGAAAGGAAGAAGCAGGCAAAGGCGAGGAAGCTGGCGCTGCAGATGCAGGAGCAGGAGCTGGAGCTAGAGGCAGTTCAAGCCGCAGAATGAAGAAAGCGCTGATGAGTTCAGCCACCCGTCTTCACACATTTGGATGACTTCATTTTATCAGCGCTTTCTAAAAACTTCCGCCAAAAGCCGAAAGGTTTGGCGGAAGTTTTTATTTTGATGCAAATA